>NZ_JBISHB010000030.1:0-500940 GCF_045064175.1 Pseudoalteromonas sp. Ld20 | reverse complement strand
CACTTTGGTCCGTAGACATCATGCGGTATTAGCAGTCGTTTCCAACTGTTGTCCCCCACCAAAAGGCATATTCCCAAGCATTACTCACCCGTCCGCCGCTCGTCAGCAAAGTAGCAAGCTACTCTCTGTTACCGCTCGACTTGCATGTGTTAGGCCTGCCGCCAGCGTTCAATCTGAGCCATGATCAAACTCTTCAATTAAAAGTTTTTTCTGTTCTCATCCAATAAAGAATGAAGAACCTGCTCAATGAATTCTGAATTTATTTAATATCTTTCGATATTGAATTGACTGTGCCGAATAATTATTAAAAATAACTATTCTGTTGGTCACTCAGTTTCTCTTTCGAGAAATCACATTGAGACTCTAAATTTTTTGCCTTGCTTACCTATCTAAAAAGAAAGTTAAGTTCGGCTGTTAGAACTCAATCTGTACGAGTGCCCACACAGATGATTGCTTTATATTGTTAAAGAACGTTGCGATTAAAGTTAAACTTTATCTCGCTAGGGCTGCGCATATTACGCTTTCCTATTTTTTTGTCAACACTTAAATTTAAACTTTATAAAAATTCAAACTCAAGTTTTACTCGACTCACTGATTAACTCTTGCCCCGCTAAGCGTTGCTGTCTGCCGTCTCAGTGGGGTCGCATTATAGGGCGCGGTTGATTTTACGCAAGCGTTTTTTAAAGAAAACTTGAAACAACGCACCGTTCGTTCAGTTTATGAGCTAAACAGCATAAAACCCTAAGTTATCTGTATAAAATACATACCAACGTTCTCAAAGAGGATCTTCAGTATTGTCGATTATTAGTATTTCGCAAGTTTTTAATACAAAAAAGCGCCATCCACTTTGGCGCTTTCTGAAATTCAGCTATAAATTGATTAATATAAGATACTGTATAGCTTTCTTCTGTATTTAGCAGCCAAACTATCACCATCGGGTAAAGAGGCTATAATAGCTAAGTAACTTACTTTGGCATCGGCAAAGTTCAAATCTCTTTTCAATACAGTAAAGAGTAATTCTAATGCAGGCTCTTTCTTGCCAGCTTGATCGTATGCTGCACTTAACTCTACTTTTAATTCAAGATCATTAGGGTATTTTTCAACTTTCGCTTGAAGTGCTTTTAGCTCTGGCGATTCTTGTGCTTGAAGAGCTTGCTCACACTTTGCTTGAATATTTGTAAAATATGCATCTCGGTCTGTTTCGTCCACCGAGCCTAATAATGCATGTGCATCATCGAGCTTATGTATTTGAATGCAGATATCTGCTAATACTAATTTTATACGCGCATTGGTGTTATCCAATTCATACGCTTGCTTAGCAAAATTAAACGCTTGATTTAAATCTTGTGCAATGAGTGCTTGCTTGGCTTGTTCTAACAACATTTCGTGAGGTTGTGGTAAGTGCTTACTTAATGCTTCTCTTATTTGAGTTTCAGCTTGTGCACCAGCTAATACATCGACTGGGGCTGAATCTTTCAATAATACTAATGTTGGTAACGTTTGCAGCCCAACTTGCTGTGCTAGTTGTGCTGCGAGTGCTTGCTCTGCATCACAATCTAATGTGGCGATCAAAATATAGTCACCATAATCTTTTGCTATTGTTTGTAAAATAGCAGCTTGAGACTGACACTCAGGGCTTTGTGCTGAGAAAAAGCTTAATAGAACTAGTTTTTGTTGTGATGTTTCACCCAGAACTTGCTGAAGATTTTGCGGATTAACATTTACCATATTATTCATTGCGATTGATTGCCATATCAGACTATTTAGGGTTTTATATGGAGGCAAACATAATAATTACAAGCCATAAACCAAAAAGGTATTTTATGAAATTTCATAGTCTATATGCTGCACTTATACTGCTTAGTCCACTTGCAAGCTCAACAACGTTAGATCTGGAATTAGATAAAACGATGCCTGCTATTGAAAAGTTTTACTTAGATTTACACCAATCACCCGAACTTTCATACCATGAACAACAAACGGGAGCTAAGCTTGCAAAGAGATTACGGACGCTTGGCTTTGAAGTAACCGATAACATAGGCGGCTACGGTGTCGTTGGCATGTATAAAAATGGTGATGGCCCAACAGTTATGATCCGTACTGATACCGATGGCTTGCCAATTACAGAACAAACGGGCAAAGCTTACGCATCAAAGGTCACAGTAATAAATGACGAAGGGGCTAAGGTTGGAGTAATGCATGGTTGTGGTCACGATATTCATATGAGTTCGTTTATCGGCACTGCACAACAGTTAATGCTGCATAAAGGTGCTTGGCAAGGTACTTTGATGATGGTGGCACAACCTGCAGAAGAAGTAGGTGGCGGCGCAAAAGCGATGCTTAAAGAAGGTTTATTCACCAAATACCCTACTCCTGATCATGTAATTGCTTTACATGTTAGTGCCGGTGTTCCTGCTGGTAAAGTAAGCATGAAGAATGAATATACTATGGCAAGTGTAGATTCAGTGGATATAACTGTCAAAGGTAAAGGTGGTCATGGCGCTTATCCACATTTGACAGTTGACCCTGTGGTGATTGCATCACGAATAATTTTGGCGCTGCAAACAATTACTAGTCGTGAATTATCTCCTCTTGAACCATCAGTAATTACGGTAGGCTCAATCCATGGTGGATCAAAACATAATGTCATTTCAAATGAGGTGAAACTACAACTAACATTACGTAGTTATAACCCTAAAATTCGCGAGCAACAAATTGCAGCGATCAAACGTATTAGTAGTGGTATTGCGTTTAGTGCGGGCTTAACTGAAGAGTTATTACCCGTTGTTTATGTACATGAAGATGAGTCGATCCCTTCAACTTATAATAATCCAGCTCAAACTGATCTTGTACGCAGTGCGATTAGCGCCGCAATTGGCCAGAGTAATGTACTAGAAACAGAAGCGGTTATGGCTGGGGAAGATTTTGGCCTATATGGCCGCACAGATAAAAAAATTCCTATTACCTTATTTTGGTTAGGTGGTGTAGAGCAAGGCCACTATCTAGCAGCTCAAAAATCAGGGGCAACTTTACCTTCTCTGCATTCCAGTAAATTTGCTCCTGACTATAAAACTGCAATCCCAACGGGTATTAGCGCGATGAGTAATGCAGCGGTGGCTTTATTTAACCAATAAACTTATGCAGTTTTGGCTTTTGGTTTGGCTTTTCTTTTAAAACGTCGCTTTGGCGACGTTTTTGGTAATTGCGCAAACACGTTGCTGTTACAATTTTTGGCTAATTCAACAAATCCTACTAAATCAGCTAATAAAGGATTTAAAAATTGTTGATAACTCATTTGTTGTTCTGCAATATTACTCAGTGACGCTTCCCATTTTGCAGTTAAATCTGGACTGGCTAAACCGTGTGGCAACGCACTGATCAATGCCTTACCTGTATCAGTTGCTAAAATAAGTTTGCCTTGGCGCTTTAAAAATTGCCTTTTAAATAACAATTCTAAAATACCCGCTCTGGTTGCTTCGGTTCCTAAGCCATCCGTTTCTTTTAATATTTTTTTAATCTCTGGATCTTTAACATAACGGCTAATGCCTGTCATCGCGCCAAGCAATGTAGCATCATTAAAATGGGCCGGTGGGCTGGTCATTTTATCGATAACTTCGCCCCGCTCACAATGTAACTTTTGACCTTTTCTTAAAGGAGGTAAGATCTGCTCATCTTTTAATGCTGTTTTTCCCATCAGTACTTTGAAACCTAAACTCACATCTTGCTTTGCGTTAGCTTTAAAAACACCACCATTAATTGTTATTTCTGCTTTTGTTTCGTTATAAATATAGTCAGGATAAAATTGGATTAGATAATGACGACAGATCAATCCATACACTTTACTTTCTTCCGCATTCAAACTTACTGACTTTAGCTGCTTAGCTGTAGGAGTAATGGCATGATGCGCCGCAACTTTACTGTCGTTAAAACACTTACCGCGTTTGCTAATATCAGCGCCTTGGCAATTTGCATCACTTTGACCACCATTAATAACAATTGCCTTTATTATACTCGCAGCTTCTTGATGATGATCTTTAGGTAAATAACGATTATCTGAACGGGGGTAGGTAATGAGCTTATGACGCTCATATAAATTTTGGCAAATATCCAATACCTTTTGTGCAGGCATTGAAAATGCTTTGGCAGCATCTATTTGTAATGCTGATAAATTATATGGCAAAGGGGCCTGTTGTTTTTTCTGCTTTTGTTCAAGCGCTGTGATTTCACCAGGTTGATTAGAAATACGTGACGCAACATTTTCAGCAAGTCCACGGTGAAGTACTCTTCCCTCTTCATCTTGATAAGGTTCACAGGCTTTACTTGGTTGCCACTTTGCAGAAAATGTCTCTTTATTTTCTGTGCTTAGGTGGGCAAATACTTCATAAAATGGCTTCGCTATAAAGTTAGCTATTTCATTATCGCGATTTACCACTAAACCTAAAATAGGCGTTTGTACTCTACCTACCGATAATACATTACCAAACCCTGCTTTTTGACCTGCAAGTGTATAGGCACGCGTTAAGTTCATACCGAACAGCCAATCAGCTCGAGAGCGGGCTAAAGCAGATACACTTAACGGAATAAAATCTCGATTTGAGCGCACATTTTGCAATGATTTTTTAACTGCGCTCACATTCAAATCACTAATCAATAAGCGTTGAATACTCTGCTTTTTAGTTTGTGATAATTTTACTTGTTCGATTACTTCATCCACCAGTAACTGACCTTCGCGGTCCGGATCGCCAGCGTGAACAAGCTGTTCAGCTTGTTTGATTAATTTTTTAAGTACAGTAAGTTGTTTACGAGTTTTAGGTTTTGCCTTTAACTGCCATTGCTGTGGAATGATAGGTAAGTCATCAAAACGCCATTTTTTATATTGTTCGTTATAATCATCTGGTTCTGCTTGCTCTAGCAAATGGCCTATACACCAAGAAACACAATCACCATTAGCAACTTCAATATAGCCGTCATGTTTTTTATGGGGTTTTGGCAACGCATCGGCAATTGCACGACCAAGTGAGGGTTTTTCAGCAATGTATAATTTCATAATAACGCGCCACAACAACTGTTTATATAAACAGTATTTTAGCACAGGTAAATTAGATGGGGAATTATTAAGCCTGTGAGGTCATATCGCGTTTTTTTAAAACTAAATATATTAATGGTAGATAACACACAACCACCGTAGCTATGTTTATAATAGGTAATAATGTTTTATACATCATAGTACTATATGAAAGATCCCAAAGGTGGCGATCAAGCAGCCTAAACAACTGTAAAATTGGGGCCCCTAAAACCACTAATTGCCCCAATATGCTTTGCCATAAATACACTTTATCTTTAATGGCTAGATATGCAATTAATGCCATCCAAGCTAGATCATTGAATGCCCAAACGACATACCGATATACATATATACCGTCATCTAAATTTTTTAAAGGATCGTGTATAAGCGTACCGTAAAGAAAAAAAACGGCGGTTATCGAAACAAAACGAAGTGCAAAAAAATCTTTACGTAAATAGAAAACAAAAATAGCTGGGCTTAAAATAAACACCCAGCTATTTTCCAAAATTAAAATAAACTTCAAAAACCAATCAGCCATAGCTATTTTTTATCTGGTTTCTTATCATCATCGTCATTGCCACCGCCATTACCTGGCATATAGCTATACTTGTCTATTTTTCTCATAAGTCACTCCGTTACACTTGTTAAGGAAAATTTACTTTATGCTAAAAAAAGTACTTTGCCAAGTATCATTAACGAACTTCTATTGGATCTGATTCTTTCGCTTTACCTTGCATTATAGAAATCTCAACACGCCGATTACGGCGTCTATCAGTATCCGTTTCATTTGGCACTAATGGGCGGGTTTCTGCGTGACCAACAACCATCATTCTTGTTTTATCAAACCCTTGTGCTTTTTGCATTTCTGTGGCAACGGCAACAGCACGCTTAGATGACAAGTCCCAATTATTGGTATATAACTCATTAGAAACTTGAAAATCATCGGTATGCCCAGAGACTGTAATTTCACCTGGCACATCTTTTAATAACGTCGCAATATCACGAATAATTGGTTTAAATTTAGGTTGTAAAAATGCACTACCTGAAGGAAATGAACCATTTTCACGGATCCGAATAATAATTTGCTGACCAAGTGATTCAAGCTCTATTGCACCATCTATGATTTGCTGCTCCAACTGTTGAGCAATTTTTTTAACGAGTTCATTTACTTGTTCTTGATCAGCCGCCGCTGTTGATTGCTCTGATGACTGCTCTTGTGCAGTACTTTGAGATTCACCACCGCGCTTATCGCCGCGCTGCTCTTGACGACCACCTGCAGAGCTTTCATCGCCCGCTTGAAACTCTAGCATTTGCTGTGTCATTTCGACGGTTTGTTGCTGAATAGTCTCTATAGGTGTTGGCTCAGGTTTACCGGGGGTAAACTCCATGGCAATCACGGACGTTCCTTTTGGAATATCTTTAACTTCTATTTTATTTTGAACACCAAAAGCAAACTTCATCGAACCCGCAATTTGCTTAAACTTGAGGACATCCATTTCTGAAAACGCGAGCAAAAGTACAAAGAAGCACATCAACAATGACATTAAATCAGCAAAGGTTCCCATCCATGCGGGCAGACCAGGTGGTGGACATTTGCACTCTTGATCAGACATGCTTACTCCTCAGTATCCACTTTACGTTTTGATTCTGGTAAGTAGTTTTTCAAAATACCTTCTATTACTTTTGGGTTTTGGCCATCTTGAATACCCAAAACTGCATCTAGAATCAAACGCTGGTTCATTGCTTCTTCTTCTTTACGCAGCTCTAATTTCACTTGAATTGGAATTGCTACAACGTTCGCTAAAAATGCGCCGTATAGTGTGGTCAAAAGCGCTACCGCCATTGCAGGTCCTATCGCTTTTGGATCATCCATGTTTGACAACATTGCCACTAACCCAATGAGCGTACCAATCATACCCATTGCAGGGCCTATATCAGCCAGTGATTTAAATAAACCGGCCCCCGTTTCATGGCGAGTAAGGGTTAAAGAAATATCTTTTTGTAATGTAGCGCGCACAACATCAGCATCGTGGCCATCTACAAGCATATCGACACCTTTGCGCATAAATCCGTTAGGGATTTCAGCCTCTTCAAGTGCTAAGAACCCTCCTTTACGTGCTGAATCAGCAAGTTCAACTGCTTTTTCAATAAGTTCTTCAGGAGATTCAATCTTAAACATGAATGCTTTGGTTACAACTTTACCTATTCCAAGAAACTGAGACATTGTAAAGTTAGATAAAACAATAAACAGTGAACCGCCAAATACGATAACCACTGACGGTGTATTGTAAAACATCGCCATTTCACCGCTACTACTCATAAACATGGACATGACAATTAAGCCAATAGCTCCGAGAATACCTATTATGGTTGCTAAATCCACTTATCCCTCCAGAGGAATCGATACATTGCTGCCACTGACAACAAATTTTTATTATTAAGCGCTTATCGGCAATTTATTGAAATACTTAAATCATTTCATATAAATAAATTAAGAATATCGAGCTGTATTTTGTTCAATTTAATTAAATATTACAGTAAATCTCGCATTAACCTATTCTTATACTCCAATGTATTTACGAGCAAAACCAATTATTAATTAAAAAAAACACATCAGTCTTTGACCTAGTTTAGCATTCCCCCTAAAATTGGCCTCAAATTTCTATCATCTAAGTTAAATTCTGTATGGCGACTAAAAAACCAGAAAACCTCAGTTTTGAGCAAGCACTCGAAGAACTTTCATTAATCGTCACACAAATGGAGCAAGGAGAGTTATCTCTTGAGCAGTCATTAAAACAGTTCGAACGTGGGATTTCACTAGCGGGAGCATCATCGAATAAACTACAACAAGCAGAGCAAAAAGTAGCTATTCTAATGGGTAATAATAACCAATCATCGCTTACAACTTTTGATAATGATTTGGATTAATCGGTGCCATTAAAAGAACAAATAAAACAGGCTCAACACGATGTTGAAACAACCCTTAATCAGTATTTTAAACAGCCTCTAGATACAGACGAAACCATTAAAAATGCAACTCATTATGGTGTTTTAAATGGTGGCAAACGTATACGCCCATTTTTGGTATACGCCACGGGGAAAATGCTAGGCGCAAACAAACAAGATCTTGATATTCTCGCAGCTGCCATAGAATGTATTCATAGTTATTCGCTTGTACATGATGATTTACCTGCAATGGATGATGATGACTTGCGCCGTGGTCGGCCAACATGCCATATAATGTATAGTGAGGCACAAGCTATATTGGCAGGTGATGCACTACAAACATTAGCATTTGAATTAATTGCCAATCATCAATTTAAAGTGCCTGCTCAGCAACAATTAAAAATGATTGCCGTATTGGCTAAAGCATCTGGAATTGAGGGTATGGTTGGTGGGCAAGCGTTAGATATTGCTGCTACGGATAAAGTGATTAGCTTATCTGAACTCGAACGCATGCATAATTTAAAAACAGGTGCATTATTAAACTGCGCTATAGCGCTAGGTGCCATGTGTTCTATAAATACAAATGAGCGTACACTACAACAGCTAAGAATTTTTGGAAATGCAATTGGGTTGGCTTTTCAGGTACAAGACGATATCCTAGACGTTGAAGGCGATACATACACACTCGGAAAACCACAAGGCTCTGATATCGCAGCAAATAAAGCAACTTACCCTGCAATATTGGGCTTAGATGGCGCAAAAGAAAAAGCACAATCATTACTCAATCAAGCACTCAATGCGCTAGCTGAAATTGATGCTGATACACGTGAACTCGAAAACTTGGCAAAATATATTGTTGAACGCGATTATTAAATATAGCTCAACAATGAGTAAACAATGACGTACAAAATAACTAAAAAATCAGAGTAACATTGCGCTATAATGACCTCTGGTTAGCGAAGGATGTATTAAAAATCATGACACTTGATAGTAGCAAGTATCCATTATTAGGTTTGGTTGATGAACCAGCCCAACTGCGTGATTTAGCGCAAGAAAAATTACCTGCATTTAGCAATGAGTTGCGTGAATATTTACTTAATTCAGTCTCGCAAAGCAGTGGCCACCTTGCGTCAGGCTTAGGCACTGTAGAACTTACAGTAGCACTTCATTATGTTTATAACACACCTGATGATCGTTTAGTCTGGGATGTAGGCCATCAAGCCTACCCGCACAAAATTTTAACTGGTCGGCGTGACCAAATGCATACCATTCGTCAAAAAGATGGCTTACACCCTTTTCCTTTTCGCGAAGAAAGCCGATACGATACTTTTAGTGTTGGTCACTCAAGTACTTCAATCTCAGCAGCATTAGGAATGGCGATTGCTGCTCAAAAAGAAGGGAAAGGCCGTAAAACCGTCGCTGTTATTGGCGATGGGGCAATTACTGCGGGTATGGCATTTGAAGCAATGAATCACCTAGGTGATGTTAAATCTGACATGTTGATCATTTTGAATGACAACGAAATGTCGATTTCGGAAAATGTTGGCGCACTAACTAATCATTTTGCACGGATTTTATCTGGCAGTTTTTATACAAATATTCGCGAAGGTAGTAAAAAACTTTTATCTGGTGTGCCACCAGTGAAGCAATTAGCCAGTCGAATGGAAGAGCATCTTAAAGGCATGGTTATCCCGGGAACTTTCTTTGAAGAACTCGGTTTAAACTATATTGGCCCAATTGATGGCCATGATGTGAATATGCTGGTTGATACACTACGTAACATGCGTAATTTAAAAGGCCCGCAGTTACTGCATATTAAAACTCAAAAAGGCAAAGGCTATAAACCAGCTGAAGCTGATCCTATTGGCTATCATGGCGTACCTAAGTTTGACCCTGCTATTTCAAGCCTACCAAAATCAAAACCAAGCGCAGCCACGTTCTCTAAAGTATTTGGCGATTGGCTATGTGATATGGCAAGCCAAGATGAAAAGTTGATGGCAATTACCCCGGCCATGCGTGAAGGTTCAGGCATGGTTCGATTTTCAAAAGAGTATCCGGAACAATATTTTGATGTTGCCATTGCTGAACAACACGCTGTTACTTTAGCGGCTGGTTTTGCATGCGAAGGGCTGAAACCGGTTGTTGCAATTTACTCTAGTTTTTTACAGCGTGCGTATGATCAGCTCATTCACGATGTTGCGTTGCAAAATCTCCCTGTACTATTTGCTATAGACCGTGCGGGTATTGTTGGCGCTGATGGTGAAACCCACCAAGGCGCATACGATTTAAGTTTCATGCGTTGCATTCCAAATATGATTATCATGACACCTAGTGACACCAATGAGTGCCGTCAAATGTTGTATACCGGCTATCGTTGTAACAGCCCTGTTGCGGTTCGTTATCCTCGTGGTAGTGCTGGCACGACTGAGATCAGTGAGCAAATGAGTGAACTTGAGATTGGTAAAGGCCGAGTCATTAAACAAGGGACTAAAATCGCAATTTTATCTTTTGGTACGTTACTTGAAAATGCACAATTAGCCGCAGATGAACTAGGTGCTAGTCTCGTTGACATGCGCTTTGTTAAACCGCTTGATACCGTCTTAATAGACACATTATTAGCAGAGCATGACGTTATCGTTACACTTGAAGATAATGCGATTGTCGGTGGTGCTGGGTCTGCGGTTAATGAATATTTAGCAGCTATGAAAGCAACCGCTAACATTTTAAACTTAGGTATTCCAGATGAATTCATCAAGCATGGTACACAAGAGCAAATGCATGATGAAATGGGGCTAGGAGAGCAAGGTATTCTCACTGCAATTAAACAGTTTATTGATTAATTACCTGATTAATCTCCTCATGTCACAGAAATAAAAAAGGAGCCTAAGGGCTCCTTTTTTATATTTTAAATTGCCTTATCGCATCCAAATTTTTATATCGGCGAGACCATTTGCCTGTAAAACACTGAGTTGTTGTTCAACATTATGAGTTTGTTCAAATTCAAATGCATCAAGCTGTTCATCAAACGTAATATTAGCAGCCCCGTCACCACCACGCTTTTTGACCTGCTGTAGAGCAATATCTGCTAGATTGACAGAGGTTTCCCAGCCAATTACTTGCCCACCTAAAAGTGGTAATGGGTAAAATGAAAAACCGATTGATGCTGTTAAATTTATATTACTGCCATTGGGTAATTTAAAGGTATGAGAGGCAACGGCTTTGCACAACTCTGATACGTAACTATCAATTGATGCACGTTTGAAATCTCGTAGTAATAATAAAAACTCATCACCACTCCAACGAGCAACATAATCAGAGCCCTGTGTACGGGTATTCAATAATGCAGCCATTTGTTGTAAACAACTATCTCCACCTAACGGGCCATAAGCATCATTTATGCGGCTAAAATTATCAAAATTAATAATAAGTAAAACTAAAGATTTCCCCTGCGCTTGTAACGACTGAGAATTACGTTGGAAATGCTCAATATCTTTTGGTAATTGATCAAACAAAAAGCGACGACTCCTAAGCCCTGTAAGTTCATCTGAGTGACTTACAAGTTTTAGCTGGGAGTTAACTTGGTTAAGCTTATCATTAGCTTCACGTAGCTCTGTTGTGCGCTCAGTTACCTGACTTTCAAGAGCTGCTTGCTTACGTCGTTCTTGCTTTCTAAACACCCAAAACACAAGGTAGAATAACAAAATAAAGCTGCTGGTAATGAGTAACCTAAAATAAATGGTTTCATCAAAACGTCTTGGTACTACAAACGCGTATTCGGTACTTTGAGCCTTAACCCAATCTTCACCTTGTCGCTTTGCTTCAAGTTGAAATAAGAATGGCCCTGGCGGTAAATTAGTATAAATGGCTTCACGACGAGTATTGGCATAACGCCAATCACTATCTAAACCACTAAGTCGATACCTAAATTCAATACTCGTCGGCGCAGAATAATCAATCGCTGTGTATTTAAGCGTAATATCCCGCTCATCGGTTTCAAGCTCAGGATTATCTCCTAAAGCTGCCGTAGCGAGTGTACGTAACCCTGTATTTAAACTTTCGACTTTTGGACGTAAAGGTTTAATACCGAAGAGTTCAATATCTTTAGGTATTTCAACAACACCCTGTAAACTCGGATACCACATTGAATTACCTGATTCAGCAACAGCATCATGACCTAAACCAGTGCAACACTGACTTGCTTTACCATCTAATTGGCGATCAAAAGAAGATATCACTTGCTCTACTTTTAAACTTTCAATGTCGCCACTAAATTGCTCAACCGGCATTCGATACACACCTTTCATGGTGCTAACCCAAATACGCTTTAGTTTTTCATCGTAACGCAGACTAAAAATCGACCCATATGGTAAGCCATTTGACGCATCAAGTTGATGCCACTGCCCTTGAGTGCTGCGATAAAATAACCCATCATTTAACGAACCTATTAATATACCTACACCATCAATATGTAAGATACTCGTAATATAGGCGCTTTCTAAGCTTGTTTGATCACCTATTTTTTCAATACCACGATCGGTAAAATAATACGCCCCTTTACTTGTTCCTATTAGGCCAAAGTTTGCCTTATCGAGCACATAAGTAATAAACTTACTGCCTAAAAATGCATTGTAAGCAAAGGGTGTTAAACCACCGTAGCTCAATCTATACATACCTCGGCCTGTCCCAATCCAAAAGCCTCCCTTGTTGGAGCGACTGATCGCAAATACAGGGTTATCTTTTAGTGCTCGCCCAGGGACTGTGTATAAGGTTTTATTTTCATAGAAAAAAACACCTCGCCCTGTCGCTATATAAAGTCTATCGCCATCAAACTGTAAATCATGAACTGCCGCGCGGCCATATTGATTGCTCGGTATTTTATTTATAAAGTTTTTATCTAAATCAAAGTAGCCTACGCCACTTCGATTAGCGACCCATAATCGTCCATCCGGTGCTTGGCTAATAGCCATAACGGCTTCTGTCATTTGTGATATTGCAGAATGACGTTCAATCCTCCCTTCATGAGCAAGCCATAACCCCTCACTAAAGCTGGCAAGCCAAATGTTGTTTTCTTTATCACGGTATAAGTCCGCAAACCAAATACTTTGGTCAAGCTGACTGGGTTCAACCCATTGCCAGTCGCCCGAATTATCCCTAAACAATAAACGTCCGTACGTTGAAATCCAGAGCGCCCCATCAGAGTCACTCATAAATTTATAAACAGCAGAATTATTTGCATTTGGGAGGGGAAAAGATCTTAGTTCATCATCAAGGTCTAAAAAGTAAGCGCCTAACTCGGAAGCCAAATACAAGTTACCTTCAAGCCAAGCTAAGTCGTGAATAATCGTTTGTGCTAATCGTTCAGGTAAGGAGACTTTAGCAGTAAGTTCTAAGCGTAATTTAGCAAAATCAGAGGATGAGTTAGTTAACCGTAATAAGTGACGTTCATTTACTAGCCATATCCCATCTGATGACAAGGCCATTTTACTGACTGAACCAACAATTTGTGTGATAGGGGTAGCGTTTGCTGCTAAGACTTGATTACTTGTATCTAGGCTTAAACTAATTTGGTTTCGAGGCACATAATATAAGCCATTAGCAGCAATCCAGATGCTCCCTTTACCATCTTCGAGTACATCTCGTACAGGGCCTTTAACATTAAATTGTTGCGCAGCCATGGTGGTTGGATCAATAACAACAATACCATCTTTGGTACCAATCCATAAATAACCATCGCTATCGACTAACAATTTATTAATACCATTACTTGGCAAAAAGTGGCTATTTAAGGTGTTGTAGTTGGTGAAGGTGTTACCATCAAAGCGGCTCAGACCAAATTGAGTACCCAACCACATATAACCCTGCTCATCTTGCACAACACTTTTAAGTGATTGTGAAGGCAAACCATTTTGTGTATTCCATTGCTTTACAACATAGTCTGTAATTGATGCCTTGCTCGGCATACTGCATAGCAGCACGGTAACAACCAATAAAAATCGCATCATAACGTCAACACCTTATTGCAAAGAACGAATACCAATTGTATTAAGCAAGTGGTCGATTATAGTGATCAAAAAATAATCCTAAAACAATTCGACTATTGCTCCTGCACCGCCATTTCCCCATCCATGTGATTCTATAAACGCCAACGCTGCTTTGTTTAATGAACTATTTAATATAAAGCTTTAAACCTAAGACGATCAGAGCGGTAAATAGCCCAATTTGAACAATGCTTGAACACAAATTAATGAAAATATACCCGCTAAAATATCATCAGCCATTATGCCAAAACCACCATGCACACGCTTATCAAGTAAACGAATAGGGCCAGGCTTAAAAATATCAAAAAAGCGAAACAATAAAAAACCAACTAACAGAGATTGCCAACTCAGCGCAGCACCAATCATGGTAATGTAAAACCCGGCAACTTCATCCCACACAATCGCAGGATGATCGTGCACACCTAAGTCATCTGCGGTTTTGCCACATGCCCATATCCCAAAAACACTTATAACTACAGCAAAGACTATTTGTAACCACAGTGGATAATGCATAGTGATAAAAATAAACGGCAATGCTGCAAACGTGCCAAAAGTACCGGGGGCTTTAGGTGCTAGTCCTAAGCCAAAACCCAAACCAAAAAATTGATGTGGACGTTTTAAATTAAATTTTGAGGGGTTATTCAAACCGACTCCTTGGTAAAGTGTTCAAAGCCTGTACGGTCATATTCTAATTTATTACCGTCGAGCATTAGCTCAATTAGCCCTTCACCACTTTTTATTTGACCAATACAGCTCGCATCGACACCATATTGACGTAATTTCATTTCTAGCATGCTTTTATTACTGTCAGGTACAGTAAATAACAACTCATAATCATCGCCATAATTAAGAATAAAAGGCAGCTGTTGATCTCGCTTTAAAGTAGCGCGCATTGCATCTGAGGTTGGAATATTATTAACATTAATGCTCGCATTGACCTGTGACATACCAACTATATGGCCAAGATCAGCTAATAAACCATCAGAAATATCTATCGCTGAAGATGCAAAACCACGTAAAACTTGACCTGCAGCAACGCGCGGAGTTGGATAATCAAACCGTTGATTAACATATCTTAGGTGTTCTGGCGCTATATTTAAACCTTGTTTTCGAGCCTCTATAGCCAAACCCGCATCGCCTAGAGGTCCAGTAACATAAATCCAATCACCTATTTTAGCACCACTACGACGTAGCGCTTTACCTTCTGGCACAATACCTTTGGCGCAAATAGTAATACTTAAAGGGCCTTGTGTAGTGTCACCACCGATAATTTGTACATTAAAGTACTCAGCAATTTCATGCATGCCCTCGGTGAACTCTTCCAACCACTCGACGTCTATATTTGGCAATGTTAAAGCAACCGAAACCCAGGTCGGCTCAGCGCCCATTGCCGCTAGATCACTTAAGTTTACAGCAAGTACACGATGGCCTAGCGCGCGCGGAGCTATATCATCAAAAAAATGCACGCCCGCAACAAGTGTATCTGTGGTAATAGCTAACTGGCAATTTTGCGGCACAGTCACCAAAGCACAGTCGTCACCAATCCCTAAATTAACATCGCGACGAGTTATACCGCGACCTTTAAAGTAGCGATTAATTAATTCAAATTCCTTCATACACAAAAAAGCCGGCCTATGCCGGCTCTCCTCTTTGCAGTCGCATTACTTACGTAAATGCTTTACTGCTTTATCTAGTACACCATTAACAAACTTATGACTGTCTTCTGCGCCAAAGATTTTAGCAAGCTCAATACCTTCGTTGATAGCAACTTTATAAGGTACATCTTCACGGAATTTCAGCTCATAGCTGCTTAAACGTAAAATAGCGCGTTCAACTTGGTCTAACTCGTCGAAAGGACGCGTTAAATGTGGAGAGACTGCTTCGTCTAGTTGCTTATGATTTATAGCAACACCACGCGAAAGATCTTTAAAGTATTCAACATCAATTTTAGTCACATCATTTTCGATCAACATTTGTTGTTCGATATCGGCAATTGCATTGCCACTTAATTGCCAAGAATAAACGGCTTGAAGTGCTAAAATACGTGCTTTACGCCTTGCTGCTGGTTTCACAAAAATTCCTTAAACTTAAATTTTATCTAACACATTAACCATTTCAAGTGCACCTAGAGCAGCTTCGCCGCCTTTGTTGCCCATTTTAGTGCCCGCGCGTTCAATCGCTTGCTCAATGCTTTCTGTGGTTAATACGCCAAATGCAACCGGGATATCATACTCAAGCGACACTTGCGCTAAGCCTTTATTTGATTCGCCAGCAACAAGATCAAAATGTGGCGTACCACCTCTGATCACGACGCCTAAAGCGATGATTGCATCATACTCTTTTTTTGCTGCAACGCGTTTCGCTGCTAAAGGTAATTCTACCGCACCTGGTACATAAACTACGGTAATATCATCATCAGATACACCACCTGTACGTTTCAATTCATCAACAGCGCCTGCCAAAAGGCTGCTACCAATAAAGTCATTAAAGCGAGAAATAACAATTGCGAATTTCTTACCCGGAGCGTATTTATTACCTTCAATAATTTTCATTCGATAACCCTAAAAAATAAGTTTAAGCGGCTGCGATTGCGCAAAAATTGCTGCGCATCATACCATATAAATAAAATAATAGCCTAGAGCCTGTTTGCCTTTCATAATTAAAGTTTATTAATCTAAAACCAGAAACAGGCCTGAGCTTATTCTGGTTCTACGTAATCAACTACTTCAAGGTGAAAGCCCGACAGCGCATGGTACTTTTTAGGGCGACTCATTAAGCGCATTTTTTCAATTCCCAGATCAGCCAAGATTTGTGAACCGACACCTACAGTACGCGATGTACCTTGAAACTTACGGTGTGCAACAGTTTCGCCAGCATCTTCTGCTGCAAACGCTTTAACCGTGGCTTCTAATTCATCAGTGCATTCTTGCTTACCAAGAATTACTAACACACCTTGGTGCTTAGCAATATAGGCCATAGCATCTGATAAGCCCCAACTTCTATCGGCACTGCGATCTGATAACAAAATATCATTAAAAGTACTTTGCAGATGAACACGTACTAAAGTTGGTTCATTCGCTTTAACGTCACCGTTTAATAGTGCGTAATGCAGCTGGCCGTCAATAGTATCTTTATAGGTTACTAAATCAAACTCTCCATGCTCTGTTGGCAATTTACATTTCGCGACTTGCTCAATAGTGGTTTCGTTAATGTTACGGTATTCGATAAGATCAGCAATGGTGCCAATTTTGATGTTATGTTGCTCGGCAAATATTTCTAAATCAGGACGGCGCGCCATAGTGCCATCGGCATTAAGAATTTCAACAATTACTGACGATGCTTCAAGCCCAGCTAAACGCGCTAAATCGCAACCAGCTTCAGTATGACCTGCACGGGTTAACACCCCACCCGGTTGCGCCATAATTGGAAAAATATGACCCGGTTGCACGATATCACTTGGCACAGCACCTTTGGCTATCGCAGCTTGTACAGTACGCGCGCGATCTGCAGCAGAAATCCCCGTGGTAACACCTTTAGATGCCTCGATAGACATTGTAAAGTTAGTCGAAAATGCTGCACCATTGTTTTTAACCATTAATGGTAAATCAAGCTGCTCACAACGTTCTTGTGTCATTGTTAAACAAATTAAGCCGCGGCCATGAGTGGCCATAAAATTAATCGCTTCAGCACTTATATGTTCGGCTGCGATAATTAAATCGCCTTCATTTTCTCTATCTTCATCGTCCATCAAAATAACCATTTTACCGGCTTTAATGTCATCAATAATTTCTTGTGCGCTGTGTAAATTCATAATCTGCTCGTGTAAGTTGTGGAGTTGGGGCTACTTAATAAAACCCGCTTGGGCAAGTAAATTCATCGAAATATCTGAACCGGCAGGTTGTTCTGCCCCTTTGATCAAGCGCTCTAAATAACGAGCAATTTGGTCAACTTCTAAATTCACTTGGGTGCCAATTTTAAAATCAGCAATGGTTGTTTGTTCACTCGTATGCGGCACGATAGTCAGTTTAAATTTGTTATCTTCTATCGCATTAACCGTTAGGCTAATACCATCAATACATACCGAGCCTTTATACGGGATATACTTCATCAGTTGCGCATCGGTGCTTAACCAATATTCAACAGCGCGCGCATTGGGCGTAATAGCTGTAATAGTCGCAATACCATCAACGTGCCCAGAGACTAAGTGCCCCCCTAAACGAGATACAGGTTGCATGGCTTTTTCAAGGTTAACCGTTTGCCCTTGTTTATAATGAGCAAACCCGGTTAAGCTTATCGTTTCGTTTGACAAGTCAGCACTAAAACCATCACTGTGCTTTGCTACAACCGTTAAACATACGCCGTTGGTTGCAATACTGTCACCTAAATTCACATCGGCCATATCAAGGTTGCTACTTTGAATGCGAATGGCTAAATCACCTTGTTTTTGTTCTAATTTACTAATTGTGCCTGTTGCTTCTATTATACCAGTAAACATAAGGTTGCTCTTCAATAGTAGGTTAAGGCGCTGTATTTAAACACCGCGCAGCTGTGATACGAATATCATCACCAATTAGTGCACATTCGCTAATTGTTAAGTTGTCCACATCTTGCATATTTGTCTGTTCTGCAAAATTTAATAAACTTTTGGCATCGTTACCTAACAATTTAGGTGCGAAATAAATAATGTATTCATCAATAAGCCCCTGCTCTGTCATTTTTCCCGCAAGGGTTGCACCGGCCTCTAACCAAATATGATTAAATTGGCGTTGTGCTAAAAGCTTGAGAGCGGCCAGTAAATCAACCTTATTATTTTGTTTTGGCACTACAATATGGCTTACGTAATGAGGCCATTGCTTTGATTTATCAAGCTCAGTGGTAAGAATAATTATCTCACTTTCTATACTAAACAAAGCCAGTTCAGGAGTTAAACGATTTTGTGAATCAATAATAATTCTTACTGGCTGACGCAAAGGTAACTCTGTGGGTAATGATTCTGGCAATTCATCAATACGAACATTAAGCTTGGCGTCATCAACTAAAACGGTATCTGCCCCCGTTAAAATAGCGCAGCTTTGTGCACGATAAAGTTGCACATCTTGACGAGCTTTAGAGCCCGTAATCCATTTACTTTGACCATTTTTAAGGGCCGTTTTACCATCAAGACTTGCCGCCATTTTACAGGTAATAAATGGCATGCCTTGTTCCATACGCTTTAAAAAGCCACGGTTTAATAGTTTAGCTTGTTGCTCTAATAGCCCTGATGCAACCTCAATTCCTGCATCAGCTAAAATTGCGAGACCTTTACCTGCCACTTGCGGATTTGGATCAACCATCGCGGCAATCACTTTTATCACGCCCGCGGCTTTTAGGCCTTCGGCACACGGAGGTGTGCGACCAAAATGACTACAAGGCTCAAGTGTGACATACGCAGTGGCACCTTTGGCTTGGCTACCTGCCATTGCTAACGCATTGACTTCAGCATGACCTTGCCCAGCTAATTGATGAAAGCCTTCACCAATAATCTGACCACCTTTAACTAGCACACAGCCAACATTAGGATTTGGTGTTGTTGTAAAGCGTCCTTGCTTGGCAAGTTCAATAGCCCGTGCCATAAATTGATGATCTTGCTCTGTGAATAATACGTTTTGACTCATTTTACTCCCCTAAACGGGCGATTTCTTCACCAAATTCACGGATATCTTCAAACGAACGATACACAGAAGCAAAACGTACATAGGCGACTTTATCGAGTTTTTTAAGCGCTTCCATAATACACTCACCAATTAAGTGGCTGGATATCTCACGCTCACCCGTTGCTCGTAGTTGAGATTTGATAATATTGACAACTTCGTCAACCTGCTCAGTACTAACGGGACGTTTTTCTAATGCGCGGTGTAGACCATTGAGAAGTTTATCTTCGTTGAAAGGTTCGCGACTGCCATCTTGTTTAATTACCCGAGGCATCACAAGTTCAGCGCCTTCAAAGGTGGTAAAGCGTTCATGACACTCATTGCATTCACGGCGTCGTCTAACTTGGTGGCCACCACCAACTAAACGCGAGTCAATTACTTTGGTATCTTTTGCGGTGCAAAATGGGCAATGCATAGGTATCAGCTTCCATTAAAAACAAAAAAGGCCGCTTTAAGGCGGCCTTTATAATAGCAAAAAACGTCGCTATTGTGATCTAAATTACAGTGGGCTTAATAATTAAGCGTAAACAGGTAATTTTTTACAGATTGCTTTAACTTTTTCTTTAACTTGTGCTTGTACAGACTCATCAGTGATGTTGTCTAGCACGTCACAGATCCAGCCCGCTAGCTCTTTAGATTCAGCTTCTTTAAAACCACGGCGTGTGATTGCAGGTGAACCAATACGCAGACCAGAGGTAACAAATGGTGAACGTGGATCGTTTGGTACTGAGTTTTTGTTCACTGTAATATTCGCATTACCCAGAGCTGCATCTGCATCTTTACCAGTGATGTCTTTATTGATTAAATCAAGTAAGAACAAGTGATTTTCTGTTTTATCAGACACGATTTTGTAGCCGCGCTCTTGCATTACTGCAACCATTGCTTGGGCATTTTTAACAACTTGAGTTTGGTATACTTTAAACTCTGGTTGTAGTGCTTCTTTAAATGCCACTGCTTTTGCAGCAATAACATGACATAAAGGACCACCTTGGCCGCCTGGGAAAACAGCGCTATTAAGCTTTTTATAAATAGCTTCGTCGCCACAGGCTGAAATAATCAAACCGCCACGTGGACCTGCTAATGTTTTATGCGTAGTAGTAGTTACAACGTGTGCATGTGGTACTGGGCTTGGGTAAACGCCTGCAGCAATAAGACCAGCAACGTGAGCCATATCTACGAACAAGTAAGCGCCTACTTTATCAGCGATTTCACGGAATTTAGCCCAATCAACAATACCTGAGTATGCTGAGAAACCACCGATGATCATTTTTGGTTTATGCTCAAGTGCTAGCGCTTCAACTTGTGCGTAATCAATTTCGCCCGTTGCTTCGTCAAGTCCGTATTGGATTGCATTATAAAGCTTACCAGAGAAGCTCACATGTGAACCATGCGTTAAGTGACCACCATGAGCTAAGCTCATACCAAGTACCGTATCGCCAGCATCTAATAGCGCTAAAAATACAGCGGCATTTGCTTGTGAGCCAGCATGAGGCTGAACGTTTGCGTATTCAGAACCAAACAATTCATTTGCACGGTCAATCGCTAGTTGCTCAACCACGTCAACGTGCTCACAACCACCGTAATAACGCTTGCCCGGATAACCTTCAGCATATTTATTTGTTAACTGTGAACCCTGCGCTTCTAGTACGCGTGGGCTACAGTAGTTTTCAGATGCGATAAGCTCAATGTGTTCTTCTTGACGAGCAGTCTCTTTGTTGATTGCGTCAAATAACTCTGGATCAAAATCCGAAATATTCATGCTACGTTCTAACATGGGGGCTCCTAGGGCAACGTGTATGGTGTTTTTAAAGGCAATATTGTACGCTGAAAACGTCAATTTGACTACGATGTAAAGATGAACATATTTAAACAGGGATTGAATTTAATTCACAGTGTTTTTGTAATGATATTTTTTTATAGAAACATAAATAATATTAATAAATAAAACAACTAAATATTTGTATTTTTAATGTGTTAATTTATTGCATTTGTTTCTATTTACACTACTATTGTACGAAATGTAATCATGGATGATCATAGGCTTATTATGTTAGCTAAACCTATTTACGAATTTATTCCCTACTGCTATTTTATTTTTGGTGGGTTTTGCATTCTTTTCTCGACTACCCTATTGCCGACGGCTATCGGCATTGCTTTGTTCTTAAATGGCGCAAACATTTGGCGTCTGCGATCTAATGCGCGCCGTATAGATCATAAAGTAAACCGAAAAAAAGTAAGAAAACACTATTATTATTATGAATTTAAGCCCTTCATTCTGTTGCTTACTGGTCTAATTCTAGTTAGTCGGGTACCCAATCAACTCGTTACACTTGCTGGCGCGATGATCTGTTTGATTGGCATTTTAATTTTATGTTTACGTATTTTAAATCGTCGTTCACGGTCCATGGTTTAAATTTAAATATTTTTACAATAAAAAAGCGATATACGTAATGTATTATCGCTTTTTTGTTTTAACTTTATCTAATTATAAAAATTAGCCTAATTTAGCTAATAAAATATCGCGAAGCACACTGTAGTCATCTGCAATATCTTCAGCCAAACATGGCTTAGCTAATGCATCCGCTAATGGTTTTGGCATATCGAGCTCTATATTTAAAATCTCTTCTACGCTATCTTTAAACTTAGCTGGATGCGCTGTAGCTAAGAACACCCCTGCCGCTCCTTGTGCTAAATTAGCTTTAAGTCCCTGATAAGCTATTGCTGTGTGAGGCTCTGCAACATAGCCCGTTTGTTGAATTTTTTTCATCACTGTTTGTGTATTGCTTTCATCAACGCTGGTTGAATAAAAGTCATCATAACTAAACCAATTATTATCTAACATGGTTTGCACTCGTGGCCAGTTATTAGGTTTGCTCACGTCCATTGCGTTTGAAAGTGATTCTATCGTCGCATTAGGTGCCCAGTTTTTATCATGGATAAAGCGCGGTACAGTATCATTCTGATTCGTTGTTGCACTGAGTTTAGCGACAGGCAAACCAATAACAGCACCGATCATTGCCGCACACACGTTACCAAAATTACCACTTGGCACAGAGATATGCGCGTTAGCACGTTTTTCTTTCGGTAATTGTGCAATTGCTTCAAAGTAGTAACAAACTTGTGCAACTAAACGGCTGATATTAATTGAATTAGCCGAGTTTAAACCTAGTCGAGATTTAATTTCATCATCTAAAAATGCATTTTTTACCATCGCTTGGCAATCATCAAAACTACCATCAACTGCATAACAATGAATGTTATTCCCCAATGTAGTGAACAGTTTTTGCTGCGCTAGAGAAATTTTCCCTTTTGGATAAAGGATCACCACATCAATATTTGGTTTATTATAAAACGCATGAGCAACAGCTGCACCTGTGTCACCAGAGGTTGCTGTTAGTATTGTAGTTTTTTCACCTTGGCTAAATTGTGCTAAGCACTCAGCCATAAAGCGGCCACCAAAGTCTTTAAAGGCAAGTGTTGGACCGTGGAACAATTCCAAACAATAAATATTTTCTTCTACTTCAACCAGTTTTACCGGAAAGTTAAACGCATTTTGCACCATTTGCGCAACAGTATCTGCGGGCAACTCATCGCCAATTAAATGCGATAAAATTTTACTACTACGACTAACAAAGTCCATATCAAGTAAAGCATCAATGTCCGCCAGTGGCGCTAGGGATTCAGGAAAGAATACGCCTTGGTTTCGGCCTAAACCTGTTTTAACTGCATCAACAAACGACACTTTTTGTGAATCATCTTTTAAATTATGTAATTGCATTATTTATTCCTTAAATTCTTATAACTGACGCGTGCCGGCGTTATCAAGCTTACAAATGTGGCAAAAGCCTTGTTCATTGATATAATTTTGTTCAAGCCACTGTGCGCATTGCTGTGCAGCTTCAAGCGTTTTACACACGGTAAATAAAGTAGGGCCTGCACCAGAAATACTGACTATTTCAGCACCTAGCTCCGGCAGTGCCGCTTTCGCTTCACTAAACCCGGTAATAAGCGGTGCGCGATATGGTTCTGCTATTTCATCACTCATAATTGATAACGCGTTATCAAAACGACCGGTTAACAACAATGTACTAAACGCTGATAAGCGCTGTGCAAATTCAACACTGGCATGCATGCTTAGCTGCCTTGGTAGTACTGAACGCGCTTTTGCGGTATTAAGCGAAAAACCAGGAAAAGCGGCTACGTAGTACCAGTTTTTATCTACCGGTAAGCTAATCGACTTATCTGGGATCAAATCACCCGTCAACTGTAAACCACCTAAGTAACAAGGTGTGATGTTATCGTAATGACGACCACCACTTACAATAGCTTCAAAATCAGCCATTAATTCAATCAGCTCTACTTGGCTAAGCGCAGTGCCTGCAAATTGATCAAGTGCCGCAAAGGTCGCTACGACTGAGCACGCACTAGAACCGAGCCCTGAACCAATCGGTAAATTCTTTTTAAGCTCTAATTTTACGCATGGCATACTTGGCGCAACATGTGTACGAAAATGCACTAAACACTGATACGCTAAGTTTTCATTAGCGTCACTTGGCAATTTATGTGCATACTCGCCCGAGCAAATAAACCCATCTCTTGTTGCAGGACTTACTGCAACAATGTCGCCTAATAATGTGCCATCAATAGGCGCAAGTGCAGCGCCCAATGAATCAAAACCAACGGCAAAATTCCCAATAGACGCTGGAGCATATACTTCAATCATTGTCCCCTCCTAGCGCGATAACGTTTTTAAGATATCAGCAAATACACCCGCAGCAGTCACTGCAGATCCTGCACCATAACCACGAATTACAAATGGACGTGGTTGGTAATATTCACTCAAGATTGCTAAGGCATTTTCACCATCACGAATAACTGCCAATGCATGTTTTGTATCAACCGCTTCAATACCTACTTTGCAGTGACCCGCATTGATTGTGCCCACATAACGCAATACTTTACCTTCACTGGCTGCACTTTGAATGCGATCACTAAATGCGGCATCTAAACTCGGTAGTTTAGCCATAAACTCTGCAACATCATCACCTTGTGCAAAACCAACAGGCAGGACCGATTCAACTTCAATATCACTAAGCTCTAACTTCATACCAGCCTCACGGGCAATGATCAGTAATTTACGCGCAACATCTGTTCCCGATAAATCATCTCTAGGGTCTGGCTCAGTAAAACCACTCTCTTTTGCTTTAATGGTTGCTTCAGATAACGATAAACCATCTTGCAAGGCACCGAATATATAAGACAATGAACCAGATAAAATACCACTGAACTCAAGCAACTCATCGCCTGCACCAAACAGCGATTGTAAGTTATCTATTACCGGAAGCCCTGCTCCTACATTTGTTTCGTATAAAAACTTACGGTTATTCTTTTGGGTTGCTGCAATCAGGTCTTGGTAATAAGCATATGAACTCGTTGTCGCTTTTTTATTTGCAGCCACAACGTGAAAACCCGCATTTAAAAAGTCAACGTATTGCGCAGCCAGTGCATCTGATGAGGTGCAATCAACTAATACTGGGTTGATTAAATGGTTTTGCCTAACAAATTGCTCAACCAGTTTTAAATCAAAAGCTTGTTCAGATGCGGCTAATTTTTGCTGCCAATCATCAAAAGCAATACCTTCGCCATCTAGGTGTAATTGACGAGAGTTAGCAACACCGTATAGATTTAACTTAATATTGCGCTTTTCCAGCCACGTTTGCTGGCGCTCTAATTGCTTTATAAGTTCTTGACCAACTAAGCCGCAGCCTAATAAAAACACGTCAATTGATGGGATATGAGTAAAGAAATTTTCGTGACACACTTTTACAGCATCATTACACAGTTCACCGTCGATCACCGCGGAAATAGCACTTTCAGTTGAATCTTGTGCAATAGCAACAATATTCACTTGCGCTTGAGCAAGCGATGCAAAAAACTTAGCGGCCAAGCCTTTATGAGCACGCATATTATCACCCACTAACGTAACAATGGCTAAGTTACGTTGTACTTGCACAGGCTCAATAAGCCCTGCTTGTGATTCAAGCTCAAACGCTGTTTGCAGTGCATCAAGCGCTAATGGTAAGTCCGATTCATGGACACAAAAGCTAATACTAAATTCACATGACGACTGAGTAATAAGTACAATCGATACATTATCATGAGCAAGGGCATTAAATACTTTTGATGCCATGCCTACCTTACCTTTCATGCCAGGGCCTGAAACTGTTAGCATCGCAAGGTTTTGTAAACTGGATAACGCTTTAACTGGCTCCGATGATACATTATCGTTACTGATCAATGAGCCTTGCGCCTCTGGGTTATGAGTATTTTTAATTTCACATGGCACGCCCGCTTTAGCACACGGTAAAATTGTTTTAGGATGAAGAACTTTGGCACCAAAGTAAGAAAGCTCCATCGCTTCTTTATATGATAAAAAATCAACCTTAGTGGCTTTTTTGATATAACGAGGATCTGCACTGTATACGCCGTCCACGTCAGTCCAGATTTGGCAAACTTCTGCTTCTAAACACGCTGCTGCAATTGCGGCTGAATAATCAGAACCATTGCGCCCGAGTGTAGTTAACTGACCTTGTTCATTGCTAGCTGTAAAACCCGGCATAATATAAATAGTTGCAGGGCTCACTTTTAAAGCCGCTTGGAAGCGAATTTTGCTCGCTACTAAATCAGCTTCCGCATCAATGTGGCCATTGGTTGATGCGATGCAATCAGTTGCTTCAAGGTAACGAGCGTTGTGCGAGCTTAGCAAACACTGCATCAGTGCCACACTCACGCGCTCACCAAAACTAATAATATAAGCACGAACCTGATCAGGACAGCATTGGATTAATTTGACACCAGCAAGTTTATTTTTCAGCTCATCTAAATCAGGCCAATTTTGTACTTGCCCACATTCAGCTTCAACAGCTACTTTTAAGCTGTCACAACGAGACGCGAGTGCATCCCACTGTTCGCTATAATCAAATCCCTGTTCAGCGCTACTTGCAAGTGCGACTAACGAATCAGTCATTCCACCTGGCGCTGAAAGTACCAATAACATTTCATCTTTTAACTGTGCTTTAACTAACTGAGCTACCTGCTGTAAACATGCCAAGTCGGCAAGTGATGACCCGCCAAATTTTAATACTCGCATTTTTATGTTCCTCATCCCATAAAACGAAAAAAGGCCTGTGTTCGTTGTGAACACAGGCCTTTAAATTTGTTGCACCGACCTATGCCACTATCCAGTAAGAATGGTGGTTGTAATAATAATGGTCAGTACGTTTGTATTTATTTTCATAGCCTTTAGACTGCCTTAAACAAGGCTATTCTGTCAACCCCACATTAAAAGATAAATTATGCCATTTGGTTATAAAGAGCTCTAATGAATGCCAAATTTATGCAATATTTCATTAAGCCTTACTTTATCTATTGGCTTATTTATAAAATCGATAGCCCCTAAATTAGCGACTCGCTGTTTCATTTCAGCCTGAATATCCGCAGATATAACGAGAACAAAACATTCAATACTGCTTTGTTTAATGCACTCAAGCACCTGAACACCGTCAACTTCTGGCATAGTTAAATCAAGACACAATAAATCAAAGCTATGAATTTGCATTAATTCCAATGCCTCTCGGCCATTTTTTGCCTGCATAATATTTGCGCTTAGGCATTCATTTATACATCGCACGACTTGTTTACGTGCTACTGTTGAATCATCACATACTAATACAGAGAAATTCATACTATTAACTACTAGCTCACATGGTTATAAATGACGGGTGGGTTCTCAGTAACTAAGAAACATTACTCTAACAGCAATATAGTGATTTTATAACACAATCATTCCTGTGAAATAAACATAAGTTTTTGCTAAAAAAAGAAAAATGAATAAATTTGTTGAGGAAAAGTAGATTATTTTATTTATTTTTAGGCGTTTATTAGCTAACTTTACAGATGAATGTACTCGCTGCTTGGGTATTAAATGATGAATAAAGGAGCTATGGGAAATCCATGCTACAAAAAAGCCTATCTAAAAAGCTGCTAACAAGCGTTTTATCCGTCTATTTTTTGCTGACTTTTGTTGTCACATGCGGACAAGTAATTGCTGAATATGTAAATACTAAAGATTACATTCGTGATGAACTGACTACGCTACAAAAAACATTTAGTCGCAGTTTAACGCGTGCTATCTGGGAGCTAAACACTAAACAAACAATCACCACAGCCGAAGGTTTACTCGCTATTCCTATGATTGAAGGCATTATAGTGCGTGACGATAGCGGCGAGATTATTTCTCAATTAGGTCGTTCTCTTGATATCCGAGAATTATACAGCCAGCAGCTGGTTCAAGAAGAAGCAATTATTGAAGACACCCCATCCGGTTTATTTGGGTACACTTTCCCATTAATTTTTGAGTTTTCAGGCCGAGCCACGCAAGTAGGCGACGTGACTTTATTTTCCAGCCGCGAAGTTGTATTTAGCCGTATTATGCTGTCAATTTATTTTCTAATTGGCAACGCAATGATCAAAACAACCTTTTTGATCATCTTGTTTTTAATGGCATTTAGAAAATTGCTTACCGAACCACTTGCGCAATTGACAGAGCAAATTGAAGACCTTGAACTCAACGATCTTGAAGGCCAACATATTGAAATAGAAACAACAGAACACAATGAACTAAAAGTAATGGAGCAATCATTTAATAAACTCATTGATAAAGTTGTGCAGTATCGCCAAGAACTCGAGCATACACAAAAAGAACTCATTCTAAGTAACGAAAAACTTGATCAGCAAAATCTACAACTTGAACAAGAAGTTGCACGTAAAACTTCAAACCTGAGTCAAGCAATGATGGATTTACAGCAGCAAAAATATGAACTCGAAAAGCAAAAGTTAACACTTACCGAAGAAATTGATCTACGTCGTCATACCGAGCATGAGTTACTTACCAAACAAACAGAATTACAGCGTTATGTAGATGAACTAAATATGGCTCAGGAGCGCCTAGTAGGCTCTGAAAAAATGGCCGCGCTAGGTGGTTTAGTTGCCGGGATCACGCATGATATCAATACACCAGTGGGGATTGGTGTAACCGCCACGTCTTTTTTACAAGAACGGTTATTACAAATCGAAAATGCATATAAAAATAAAACCCTCTCGCCAAAAGCACTTGAAGAGTTCATTAATGATGCCAAGCAAAGCACCAGTTTATTAACCACTAATTTAGATCGCGCATCTGAATTAGTGGCTAGTTTTAAACAAATCGCGGTGGATCAAGCCAGTGAAGCTGTTAGGACGATTAATTTTAAAGAGTATTTAGGTGAAGTGATCCGCTCTTTGCATCCTAAAATTAAAAATACCACGCATCATATTAATTTAGATTGCCCAGAAAGCTTGACCTTGAATTTACCCGCAGGCGCGATCAGCCAAATTTTTACAAACTTAATAATGAACTCCCTGATCCATGGGTTTGAAGGCATTACAAATGGCGTTATTAATATTGATATTAAAGATGATGACGATAATGTAATTATCAACTTTAACGATAACGGCAATGGCGTTACAGAACAGCAACTCGAAAAACTTTTCGACCCTTTCTTTACAACAAAACGTGAACAAGGTGGCAGCGGCTTAGGTACCCACATTACATTTAATTTAGTAAAACAGACTCTCAGTGGTGAAATTGATGCAACAAGCTCACCGGGTAATGGCTTAAGCTATGTGATCAGTTTCCCCAAAAACATGCCAAAGCCACTGTCAATTTTTAGTAATTAGATTAGGGCGTGTTGACCTTTTGTGATTAATTTTACACCAGTATGTTTGGTATTTAGGCTAGGCAGCGCCTATGCTGTGTGGTTGTTCCTTATAAATAGGCGATAACGACGCAGTATAAATTCCAAACATGCGCTGCCCAAAGGGTTCTTCCTAGAGGCGATTAACTCTTTGTTACCTAAATGGATGTAGGTAAAGGAAATGAGCAAACGAGGAAGCTTTGCTCTATTTTACTTAGCCCGTTAAACCTCATACTGAGATTAAATCGCCTGTAGATTGAACATATTTCAATCCTAAAAAGTCAACTGGCCTCAGTTAAAACCCTTTTAAGTTACTTCTTCTTATATTTAGCTAATGCTTTGCTCAATTGCTAAGCATTAGCTAAATCAGTCATTTCGACATCCGATTTTTATTGCTATGATTGAACAAATTTACCAATTGGATCAATCAACCTATGTGGTTTAGTAACCTTATTTGTTATCGCTTTAAACAAGACGTTTCGTATACTCAAGAAGACTTTGACAAAGCGTTAGAGCAGGACCTATTTCGCCCTTGCGGTAGCCAAGATTTAAGCACATTTGGCTGGACCAAAGCCTTTGGTAAGCACGGGGATACCCTTTCTCACTTTTCGCAAAAAAGTATTTTAGTCTGCGCTAAGCGTGAAGAAAAAGTACTTCCGGCCGCTGTGATCAACGATATGGTTGCAGAAAAAATTGAGCTGATCGAAGCTGAAGAAAATCGCCCAGTTAAGAAAAAAGAGAAAGATGAGCTCAAAGAAAATATCCTGCATAGCTTATTGCCGCAAGCATTTAAAAAATCGAGCTTACAGTTTGCCTTTATCGACCAAGAAAATGGTTGGGTAGTCGTTAACAGCGGCAGTTTCAATAAAGCTGAAGAGCTATTAGCATTACTTCGCAAGTCTCTGGGTACATTACCTGTCGTCCCTGCTTTTGCTAACTATGACTTAGATGTGTTTTTAACTGACTGGCTAACCAACTTTAGTACGCCTGAGGGCTTTGCAATTGGCTCAGACGCCGAGTTAGAAGAAGCTGATGACAGTGGTGCACAAGTTAAACTTAAAGGCCACGACCTTGCATGTGATGAAGTAAAATCACACTTAGAAAGTGGTAAGCGTGTCACTAAGCTTGCGCTTGATTGGCAAGAACGTCTTAAATTCATGTTACAAAATGACGGTTCAATTAAACGCTTAAGCTACTCAGATACACTCAAAGAAGAAAATGCTGATATACCAAAAGAAGATATGTTAGTAAAACTAGACGCTGATTTTATTCTTGCTTCAGAAGAAATTAAATTACTACTAGAAGAACTAACACAAGGTTTAGGCGACGTTGAAGACTTAGCCTAGAGTTTGATTTTCAAAAAAAGCGCCGAGGCGCTTTTTTCGTAATAATTAACTAAATACAGATTTCACATCATCAAGCATTTTATAATAGTCATCACTTGAGAAAATATCAGTTGATGAAATAACACCTTTATCAATATACATTTGTAAAGCAGCTGATTTATCAGACACTTGTAAAATCCCTTCCATGATCGCACCAATGCGAATAAAATCTACATAGCTTATGTTTTCAGGTCGATAATTAGGATTTGCCCAACTTTCTGACACTTCAACAAATTCATCTGTAAAATCCCATGCGCGCATAATAGCACCACCGACTTTACCACTGAGTTTTTGGATTGCATGAGCTAAAAAACTCGGATTAGCAAATACTTCAGGGTGACGCTCAGCTTCTGTTAAAATAGGCAATACACCAATATTATAAACTAATGACGCTAATGTAATCGTATCGCGATTTAATGACGTTTGCTTATTCTCTTTAAGAAAAAACTCCATTAGCGTAATTGAATGACATGCAACTTTTAAGGTTTTTTGCCATGCTTTATCCATGTAACCTTTTATTAATTCATTGTTTGAAACAAACAGTTGTTCCATTGCCATTGCTGTCGCAATATTTTTAATTTGTCTTAAACCAATGCGAGTAACGGCCTGATTGATATTAGAAACCTTAACCGAACGCCCCATAAACGCACTATTTGCAACCTTTATCATCCGCGCAGCCAAAGCGGGATCATGAGATATTACATCAGCCATTTGCGCTAAATTTACATCCGGATTATCTGCAGCTTGACGAACACGTACAGCAATCTCTGGCAAAGTTGGTAAAACCAAGGTGTCATTATTTATTCGATCGACCAAAATGGTCAGTAGTGCGTTTTCTGTTGACATAGATGTGCCATCCTTCTGTATTGGTTTTTAATATATCTAAACCATGGAATGTTTGTTTATTATAGATACAGTATTGTCTAACTTGCCGCTAAAGTTAAGAAAAAACAAAGAAATTATCTTAATTTATTTATTCTAGCGGTTTTACTCTTTCAGAAGTAACGGCGAATGATTCGGTAAGCTTGCTATTTACGCTCAAGGTTTGCTTTAATGCTGACATAACAAGTAAGCGTTAGTCTCCTTTTAGCAGAGACAAAAATTAAACACACTTTTAATGGGCAACATAATGACTCTCAATAAAATTAGCCAAGCACTTATTCTCGCCAGTAGCGTTTTTATTGGTGCATGTTCTGAGCAAGCAACAACCACACAAACAGCAGAAAAAACTAAAACAACACATGCTGATGTAACACAGTTAGTTAACGCTGAGGAAAATCGCTTAGATATCTACACTGATTTCACGCTTACCACAGACTTATCTCACCTTAGTACAAATCAACAAGCCATGGTAGCAAAGCTAATTGATGCATCTAAAATTATGGATGACCTTTTTTGGCGCCAAGCCTTTGGTGAAGATAAAGCCGTATTTTTAGCTAAAATAAACGACCCAAAAGTACAAAAATTTGCTGATATAAACTATGGCCCATGGGATCGTTTAAATGGTGACCAAGTATTTCTATCTGGCTATGAAGAAAAGAGTGCTGGTGCACAGTTTTACCCAGCCGATATGACCAAAGAAGAGCTTAATAACTCAAGCGTTACAGACAAAAATGGCCTGTACTCAATCATTAAACGTGATGAAAATGGCAAGCTATACAGCGTCGCTTACTCTATTGAGTATGCACAAGCACTTGAAAAAACAGCGTCTTTATTACGTGAAGCAAGTAAACTTGCAGATGACAAAGAATTTGCAAACTACCTCAACTTACGTGCGGATGCCCTTTTAAATGATGAATACCAAGCATCAGATTTTGCTTGGATGGACATGAAGAATAACCCGATTGATGTCGTTATCGGCCCAATTGAAACCTACGAAGACCAATTATTTGGCTCTCGCGCAGCGTTTGAGTCTTACGTATTAGTTAAAGATTTAGCATGGTCTGAGCGTCTAGCAAAATTTGCCGCATTTTTACCTGAGTTACAAAAAGATTTACCCGTTGATGCTAAATACAAGCAAGAAGTACCCGGCTCTGACGCGGACTTAAATGCCTACGACGTTGTTTACTACGCAGGCCACTCCAATGCGGGCAGTAAAACAATTGCTATCAATTTACCAAATGACGAACAAGTGCAACTAGAAAAAGGCACGCGTCGCCTGCAACTTAAAAATGCAATGCGTGCAAAATTCGACAAAATCTTAGTACCAATTGCACAGCAACTCATTGTGCCTGAGCAGCGTAAACACATTACTTTTGATGCATTTTTTGCTAATACAATGTTCCATGAAGTAGCACATGGTTTGGGCATAAAAAACACCATCACAAATAAAGGCACTGTACGCCAATCATTGCAAGAACACGCCAGCGCATTAGAAGAAGGTAAAGCCGATATACTAGGTTTGTATATGGTTGAACAGTTACTTAAAAAAGGCGAAATCACTGAAGGGACTTTAGAAGATTATTACACAACCTTTATGGCTGGCATCTTCCGCTCAGTACGCTTTGGTGCATCAAGCGCTCACGGTAAAGCCAATATGATCCGTTTTAACTTTTTCGCCCAAGAAGGTGCATTTTCTAAAAACGAGCAAGGTCTTTATAGCGTAAACATGGAAAAAATGGGCCTGGCGATGGCCAAATTATCTAGCTTAATTTTAACTCTGCAAGGTGATGGTGATTACCAAAAAGTGGACCAGCTAATTGCGACCCACGGTGATATCAAAACTGAGCTTGCTAAAGACTTAGAAAAACTCAGCCAAGCAAATATCCCGGTAGATGTAACCTTTAAACAAGGTAAAGCTGTATTAGGGTTAAACTAAACCTAGGCTTTGTAAATATAAAACCGCTGCGGCGGTTTTATATTTAACCAGAACTCAAGTTGCGTTGTTACACATACTTAAAATAAAGCATGCTGATAGTTAACACTGTGATTAACAAATAAGGGTGATCCGATACTGCTTTTCTCGCTGGCATACCTTTGGGTGAGTAATTTCTGATAAATACTGTTTACCCTGTTTTGAAATAAAAACGAAAGGCACTTTCAGCCAACGCGGTGAACCTAGTTGTTGCCAAATAGCTGGTTCAAACGTTTCTACTAACTGATAATATTTATACTTAGCAACAAGCATTACCATCATTAAAACAACCAAAATAACAAGCAACACTAAAACACCTAAAAGTGCTCTTTTAAGAGTGTAATTTGCGCATCACTATAAGGCACAGCTGAAAACTTCCCCCACACAGGCGCAGGCCACGCAACGTCTGTTTTAAAACGTGCAATGTGGTGGATATGTAGCTGTGGCACCATATTACCAAGCGCTGCAACGTTAAGTTTATCTGGATTAAATATGCTTTGAAGTAAGCGACTAAGTTTCGCTGATTCTTTCATCAGCAGAATTTGATCATCATCACTCAAATCGATACTTTCTTTTAAACCAGCCTGACGAGGCACTAAAATAAACCATGGGTATTGGCTGTCGTTCATTAGCAACACTTTGCACAATGGCCAATCAGCAACCTCTATACAATCGCGCACAAACTCTGGGGCCAAAGAAAATTCAACCGTCATTTTTATTCCTTTTAAATTAAACACAGTGCATTTTCGCTACTTTATAGCATTTAGTTGCAGTTGCCCACGCTTGGCTTTACCATCATTGCAGTTTTTATTCGAGCGAAGGTAAATACGTGTTAAAAAAAATTAAACACCTCTCATACTTGCTACCTCTAGTAGCAACAGCCATTACAGTCCAGGCCGAACCACTGACGTTAGAACGTGTCTTTGATGACCCTAGTTTAGCGGGCAAAGCGCCCGTACAACTTAAATTCTCGCCTGACGGCAGTCGCGTTACTTACTTGCAAGGTAAGGTAGATGACTACAACCGTTACGATTTATGGGAATACAATTTAAAAGATAAATCTAATCGTGTATTAGTTGACTCTGCACAGTTATTTTCAGGCCCAGAAAACCTCTCTGATGAAGAAAAAGCACGCCGTGAACGTCAACGTATTTTTGGCAAAGGTATATTAGAATATAAATGGTCTAAAGATGGTAAAGCGCTGCTTTTCCCACTCAATGGTGATTTGTATTACTATGATTTAGCCTCAGCAAAAAGCCGCAAATTAACCGATACCGATACATTTGAAACGGACGCACGCTTTTCGCCTAAAGGTAATTTTGTATCCTTTATTCGTGAACAAAACTTGTATGCGTTAAATCTTACATCAGGTAAAGAAATTCAGCTTAGCAAAGATGGCGGCGGCGTAATCAAAAACGGCATGGCTGAGTTTGTTGCGCAAGAAGAAATGAGCCGTATGACGGGTTACTGGTGGTCGGGTGATGAATCTAAAATTGCCTTTACTCGCATTGACGAAAGCCCAGTAAAAGAAGCGATCCGTAACGAAATTTACGCAGAAGAAGTTAAGTTGTTTAACCAACGCTACCCATTTACAGGGACTAACAACGTTAAAATCCAATTGGGCGTCGTATCCCTCAATGATCAAGCCGTTGATTGGATTGATTTAGGCAAAGACGAAGATATTTATATCGCCCGTGCTAATTGGCTAAAAGATGATAAAACTCTTGCTTACCAATGGCAAAATCGTTCTCAGCAAAAACTAGAACTGCGTTTTTATAACAGCGAGACCAAGAATCAAAAAGTTGCATTGACCGAGACCAGTGATACCTGGATCAACCTGCATTTTGACCTGCAATTCTTAAACGATAAAAAACATTTTGTATGGGCATCAGAGCGTAACGGCTTTAAACATTTATACTTGTACCGTACCAACGGTAAATTAGTTCGTCAAATTACAGATGGCGAATGGGTTGTAGATGGACTAAAAGGGGTTGATGAGAAAAAAGGTGTCGTGTATTTTGCAGGCAGAAAAGACACGCCGCTTGAAAGTCATTTATACAGCGTACCATTATTTAAAAAAGGTAATATTAAACGTATCACTGAACAAGGTGCATACCATAAAGTTGTACTGGCAAAAGACAACAAAACCTTTATTGATAATAGCTCGTCTGTAAATAAACCAAACTCTGCTGCATTGCGTAAAGTAAACGGTGAGTTTATTACGTGGCTTGAAGAAAATAAGCTTGATAAAAACCACCCTCTTACACCTTACCTAGCTGACCTTGCTGAGCCAGAATACGGCACATTAAAAGCTGAAGATGGCCAAATAATGCATTATCGCTTATTCAAACCAAGTGATCTTAGCAATGGCAAAAAACACCCTGTTATTGTTAATGTGTACGGCGGTCCCCATGCACAGCGTGTTACTAATAGCTGGCGCAGTAAAAACCTGTATTTCCAATATATGGCGCAACAAGGCTATGTCATTTTTCAATTAGACAACCGAGGCTCGTACAATCGAGGTAAAAAGTTTGAAGACGCTATTTATAAAAACTTGGGTGTTGTAGAAGTGGCAGACCAAATTAAAGGCGTTGAATTTTTACGAACGCTTGATTATGTAGACCCACAACGTATTGGTATTTATGGTCACAGCTACGGCGGCTACATGGCGCTAATGACCATGTTTAAAGCCGGTGATTACTTTCAAGCAGGTGTATCGGGCGCGCCAGTAACTGATTGGGCATTATATGATACTCACTATACTGAGCGTTATTTAGGCCACCCAAACACTAATGCAAAAGGCTACACGGACAGCGCTGTATTCCCATATTCAGATGGCTTAAAAGGTCCATTAATGATTTATCACGGTATGGCTGATGACAACGTGCTGTTTACGCATGCAACAAAGTTATTTAAGCAATTACAAGATAACGAAAAGCAGTTTGAAATGATGACCTACCCAGGCTCAAAACACAGCCTTCGTGGTAAAAATGTGCAAACACATTTGCACCAAACCATTACCAGCTTCTTTAATCGTCATTTTGATGTTAAATAAAACGTATTAGTAATTTAATAACTAAAGGCTGATTGCAAAATCAGCCTTTTTTATGTTTAATAATAAACGCTATAAAACCCTTGATTCGATTAAGAAAAGAATACCTTAACTAGATTTCTACTCTTTTTTTACTACGCTTAATAGTACTCGCAATAATTGCGGCCTAACTAAGGAAGTACTATGTCGTATCTACGTCGCTTTACAATTTTTCAGCGTTTGGCTATGCTTGTCGGTGTCGTAGTCGTTGGGTTAATACTATTAAGTGTCACCAGCCTCGCTCAGCAATATAGTTCGCTCAAAACTGAGCAATATATAAAAACTAAAAATCTAGTCGAGACTGCCCATAGTATTATTGTGCATTATCACTCATTGCAGCTCAATAACTCTCTGAGCGAATCTCAAGCACAAGCTAGAGCACTAGAAACCATTGCAGCTATGCGTTATGACGACAGTAACTACTACTGGATTAATGACTTTCAACCAGCGATGGTTATGCACCCAATAAAACCACAGTTAAACGGTAAATCGCTATCTGAAACAAAAGATCCTGATGGTACGCGTCTGTTTGTTGAAATGGTTAATATTGTAAAACAACATGACAGTGGCTATGTCCCTTACAAATGGCCCAAACCAGGTAAAGATAAACCCGTTGATAAAATTGCTTATGTAAAAGGCTTTACGCCTTGGCAATGGATTATTGGATCGGGTGTGTATATCGATACAATTGATGAGTCGTTCGCTTCATTAAAAAGCCTAATGATTATTAATGCCAGCATCATTATTATATTGTTAATTAGTTTAAGTTATTTTATTGGTCGCAGCATTTTACGTCCTACGCAGCTTGCAGCCGATATGATGAAAGACATATCTCAAGGTGAAGGCGACTTAACCCAAACACTGGATGAAAGTGGCAATGATGAAGTATCACGCCTATCTCGTTACTTCAACTTGTATACAAAAAAAATGCGCGAGTCACTCAAGCAAGTCGCTCATAATGCAAATGAAGTAAACCAGCATGCTCACACCGTAGACGATGCCAGTAAAACAAACCACTCATTTATAGAGTTACAAAACGATAGCTCAACCCAAGTTGCTACTGCAATGGAGCAAATGACCCACCAAATACATGATGTAAGCCGTAATGCGGAAGCTGCCGAGCAAGCAGCATCACAAGCCGCAAGCAACGCATCTGACGGTAAAAATGTGGTTGCTAAAACAATCCAAGCCATCGAAACTTTATCCAAAAACATTGAAACGGTCAGCCAAGTAACTGCTGATTTAGCGCAAGAAACTAACAATATTGGCTCTGTACTTGATGTGATCAGAGGAATTGCTGAACAAACCAATTTACTTGCCTTAAATGCAGCAATTGAAGCAGCTCGCGCAGGAGAGCAAGGTCGTGGCTTTGCGGTGGTTGCCGATGAAGTTCGTACTCTCGCTAGCCGCACAGGTAAAAGTACCGATGAGATTCAGGCTATGATAGCCAAACTGCAAACAGGCGCACAAGCGGCTGTTGATGCCGTGACCGCAAGTCGGCAGTTATCAACAAATACAGTGCAGCAAGCAGAAACAGCCAACATATCGCTAAGTGAGATTGAGCGTTTAGTATCAGTGATCACCGATATGAACGGCCAGATCGCTCGTGCTACTGAGCAACAATCAAGTGCTGCAGATGAGGTGAATTTACGCATTGGTGAATTATCGCAATCAACTGAACAATCTCTAGCTAACACATCGCAACTCTCTGGCGCGAGTGATAACTTAAAGCGCAGCAGTCAAGCTCTTACCGAGGTCGTTAACCGATTTAAACTTGATTAGTTCTAGGCTCTTATATGGACTCCCTCTAAATAAATAGACACAAAAAAGCCCCGTTACATTATCAAACGAGGCTTTTTTGTATAATTGTGAATGTTATAGGCAATAGCGTGCGAATAAGCTACTTAAGCCCGCCGCAGTTGGTTTACCATGCTGCCAGTCACCACCTTCAACACCACTGCCAGCAATATCCATGTGAACGTATGGAATTGGCTCTGCAGAATCAGTACCGTGTTTATCAAGGCCACCAACAACAGCTAAAAATGCCATCGGGAACTGGTGCCCACGGGCTGTGACAGCTGAAGCTGCATTATTACTTGAAAGCACATCATCAGCGAGTGTACGTGGCTTTATAAAGTCATAATCTTCACGGCGACTACGCGAAACTTCTGCGCCATCAGCCCATAAATCACCACAATCAGCTAGCTTGCGCGACACATTTGCAGCACGTGCTGGTCCATTTTCAACATACGCGCTGTAAGGGCCCATCGCACGTGCAGCGTGGCCTGTTAACGTGGCGACAGTGAATAACTCAGGATTCACTTCGCCTTTAGCTAAATCTTTCATTTCACTGAGTAAATCCCCCATTGCTAGGCGGCCTTCTGCATCCGTATTACCAATACGTACACGTACACCTTCACGGCTAGTAATTATTTCATCTGGTACAAAACAATCTGAGCCAATTGAATTACGTACAACGGCCAAGTAGGCAATTACTTTTACGCCTTGAGGCTGAAAATCAGCAACTGATTTCATAAGGCCAGCAACAGAAGCTGCACCACCTTTATCACGGCTCATACCAGCCATGTAACCGCCTACTTTTAAGTCTGCACCGCCTGTATCGTAAACCAAGCCTTTACCAACAAACATCAGCGTACGAGTAACATCACCTTGCGGAATATACTCAAGTTTAACCACGCGTGGATGATGACGCTCAACGGCATAAGATGCACGCGCAACAGTACTTAACATTGGGTAATCTTTATCAATTTTTGCGATATCAGAAATCACTTCAACACTCACATTACTGCCTTTGAATAAATCAACGCAGTAGTCAGCAAAGCGCGGTGGCGCCATACGCTCAGGCTCGGTACCACATAGATCGCGAGCCGCATATTGGCCAGCGGCCATGGCATCAACAGCTTTCGCCGTTTTTTCATTTGCACCAATTAAAGTAATTTGAGTAATTGGTTCAATGTTTTGACCATGAAACTCACGCGCTTCAAGTGGTTGCCACAAGGCTTGGCAAGCACCTAAATAAGCAACTTCAAGGGCATATTGATAACGGCTTTCTTGACTTGCTTGCGGTAAATAAATAGCAGGCTGCGTGCAGCCTGATGCCTTAGCTTCATTAATCGCAAGTTTCGCTGCATCAAAATAACGGCGTACATCGTCGTAATCACGATTAAGCGGACCCGTAGGGGCTAAAATAACGCGCTTAGAATCGATTACTAATAAGGTAACTTGTTTGCCAATGCGTGCATCTACAGCCATCTGCGCTGCAATTGACTGGCTTAATGAGCTATCAGCTAAGTGTGAGAAGTCATTACCGATAATAATTAACGCATCATGTGCTGCGTCATCAAATGTTGCTGCTGCAACTGCGTGAGGATATGCCATAAAAAAGGTCCTGTTGTCAAAAAATAGGACCTTATTATCATTTATTTAAGTACCCATTGCCAGCAAAGCGAGACAAGCTAATACGCCGCTGGCAACTTGTGGTTACAGTGTAAAATAAATCATCTATTCACTACTTGCTGATTTACTCTCTGCTCGGTGCTTAGCAATTACAGACCATGCCTCAAGCATCACTAATACACTGATAACCAATACCACAACATCAAGCGTCACGAGCAACCAATTACCTTGTTGATAGTATTCGCCCAGCTTTATTACACCTGCAAAAAAGGCCATCACTAATACAAAACTCATAGGGATCAATGTGTACTTAGCTGGACGGTTTGCTTTAATAAGCATCACAGAAATGACTAATAACGTTAAGCTTGCAAGAATCTGATTAGTTGATCCAAATAATGGCCAAATAATCATACCGCCACTTCCATCAGCGCCACCAGCACCAAATGCTAATAACAAGCAGCAAACGACAGCTAACAGCGTTGCAATAACGCCATTTTTTATAATCTTAATATTATAAATATCACCCCACTCTTGGATAATATAGCGCTGTAAGCGAACCCCAGAATCCATGGTTGTACCAGCAAAAAGTACAACCATAACGGCTAGTAAAGTAGACGCTATTTCGTGTGAGATACCCCAGCCACTTTCAATTAAGTTTGCGCCACCATTAACAAATGCACCTACACTGCCAGCTCCTAAGTGACTATATATTTCATGCCACTCTTCAGGGGATACAGCCAGTGCAACACCACTTACAGCGACTAACGTAATAAGTGCAAGCATACCTTCGCCAACAGCCCCTAAGTAACCCACAAAGCGGGCATCTTTGTCTTTATTAAGCTGTTTAGAGCTAGTACCCGATGACACAATGCCGTGAAAGCCTGATACCGCGCCACACGCGATTGTTACAAATAACAGTGGGATTATACTGGGTGTGTCCATCGCAACTTGGGTATTAAATGCCGGCGCTGTAATGTCTGGCATAGAGATAAATACGGCTCCATATAACAGCACTAAACCTACAAGCAGTTGCATACCATTAATAAAGTCACGAGGCTGTAATAGCATCCATACAGGTAACAATGACGCAATTGCAGCATAGGCAAATAAAATTATAATCCAGTTAGCATTTGCGCTTAAACCAAATAATTCATCAGGTAATGAAATTGGCATGCTGCTGCCCAGGTAAATGGTGTAATACAAAATTCCAACACCAATAAAGCAAAGCGGTATTAGCGATACTTTTTTACGCAATAACTGACCAATAACCAATGCCACTACAATTGCGGCCCAAGCAGGAAAAACAGCATTAGGACTACTGATAAATGATTTAGCAATCACCACCCCAAATACCGCGTTAACCATTAGTAGCACTAAAAAAACCACAATCATGAATAATGCACGCGTACGCTTACCAATCACGCTTTCAGACAATGCGCCCATTGATTTACCTTTGTTACGCGCACTTGCCCAAAGTGCGCCCATATCGTGCACACCCGCAAAGAATATTGTTCCAAAAACAACCCATAAAACCGCAGGCACCCAGCCCCAGTAAACAGCAATAGCAGGACCAACAATAGGTGCAGCACCTGCAACAGAGGTAAAGTGATGTCCCCAAAGGACGACTTTATTAGTGGGCACATAGTCCACACCATCTTCAAGTTCATGGGCTGGCGTGACAAAGCTGTCATCCATTTTGAAAATCTTCTCGGCGATAAATTTAGAATAAACAAACCAGCCAAAAAGCATCCCAACCATACCCAGCAGTACAATAACAACCGATTGCATAGCCTTCTCTCTTATAGTTAAAATTATTATTAATTAGGAAGCAACCAAACTATTGCGTATTTAAAAACAATGTTTTATCTCCCATCATCTACACTAACAATATTTAAACAACGCTGACTGTAAACCTTTAGTCTAATATGCTCAATTGCACATGCTGTTGAGGCTCACTTTTCACTCCAACACCAATGCCTAGTAACCTAACGGGTTGTTGTACACCACGTTGATAAGCTTTACTCAATAGCTCGGTAAAAATGCTGCTATCTAATTGATGGTAGGCTTGATCGGCAGAAGTTACGACAAAATTGGCAAACTTTACTTTAACACTCAGTTTACTAATTCGCTGATCTAAACCTTGCTTAGTTAAGCGCCGCGTTAACTCTTCTAACAATAACGGTAACTGCTCAAGACATTCTTGTAGATTAGTTTTGTTATATTCATATGTATGTTCCACACTTAATGATTTACGCACACGATTTGTAGATACACAGCCAATGTGAAGCCCTGCGCATTTTTGATAAAGTGAAACGCCAAAGTTCCCCACATGTTGCTGCATCCAATTAACGCCTTTAGCGCATACATCGGCGCCTGTATATAGCCCTTTTAAATTAAGCTTTTCCAGCGTAACTTTTCCCACGCCCGGTATTTTACCCAGTGGTAACTGAGCTAAAAACGCATCAACTTGATCTGGTAATACAACAAATTGGCCGTTTGGTTTATTTTCATCACTGGCAATTTTAGCAATAAATTTAATAGGAGCGATCCCAGCCGATGCAGTTAAACCCGTGGCGGCATAAATATCAGCGCGTATTTGTTGCGCCATTAAAGTCGCACTGCCATGACATGGCGTGCTGTCGGTAACATCAAGGTAAGCTTCATCTAAAGAGAGAGGTTCTATAAGGTTTGTATAACGCTGAAACACGGCACGTATTTGCTCTGAAGCATGTTTATAAACGTGCATTCGTCCTGGTACAATCACTAAATCTGGACATAATTGTTTGGCTCGGTAGTTTGACATAGCTGAACGTACACCATACTCACGCGCTATATAGTTTGCTGTAGAAAGCACGCCACGGCGGCTATTACCACCAATCGCTAATGGCACGTTAGCAAGCGCAGGATTGTCTCGCATTTCAACGGCAGCATAAAAGCAATCCATGTCGATATGAATAAACTTTTTCATTTCCCCAACCAAACAACTGTATAAATAAACAGTCATTATTGATTAACTTTGATCTATTAGCAAGTCATGAGGGAGATGATTCTTCTTGTGACGATTTCTTACGATTAAATAAACGGCTGCCAAACAACCAAAACGCACCTTCAAGTACAAAACCAAGGATCACCAATGCAATTGCGCCTGAGGCATTCCCCATTGCATAACACACGAAGGCTAAACAAATTACCGCCAATAGCGCTAACCATTTTATAGCTTTGTTGGTAGGTATATTCATTATTATCTCCTTTAAATTCAGCTAGACTCTTTATGTCAACGTTAGTCATTAAACTTAGCACATTTCCCTCATTATTCTAATTATCTTGAGCTACCGCCACGCAATTGCTAACCTAGGTTTTTAGTTTTTACGGGTCATAGTCAATGCAATCATTTATAAAACAATACCCTATTCATACTCAAATTAATGTCGCCTGGGGTGAAATGGATGCCTTACAACATGTTAATAACGTCGTTTATTTTCGGTACTTCGAAACTGCCCGCATTGATTTTTTTAATCAAATAAATTTATTAGAAGATTTGCAAACCACAGGGATTGGACCTGTAATAAGTGAAAACAATGCACGGTATAAACGCCCAGTAACATTTCCTGATACAGTACTGGTTGGCGTAACCATTAGTGACATACAGGCTGATCGTTTTATGATGCATTACAGCGTATTTAGCCAACAGCAAAATGCAGTCACCACGTTAGGTTCTTCACAAGTTGTCATGTTTAACTTTAAAACGGGTAAAAAAGCGCTATTGAGTGAACCATTATTGGCCGCACTTCATACTTATTCACGAGATTAAATTAAAAATAAGGATTTATTATGCGTTATAGCCCACTAGGTCGCAGTGGTATCAATGTGTCACGGGTATGCTTAGGAAGCATGACCTGGGGCGTACAAAACACCCAAGCGGATGCGGATGAGCAGATTGCTTATGCTCTAGAGCAAGGCGTTAACTTTATCGATACGGCTGAAATGTATGCCGTACCGCCGACTCCTGATACATACGGTAAAACAGAGCAAATAATTGGCGACTGGTTATCACGTAATAAAAGTAAACGTGATGACATTGTACTGGCAACTAAAATTGCAGGTAACGGTCTTTCTTGGGTCCGTGATGGCGGCGACATTACGCGCCAAGCAATCATTAATGCGGTTGATAATTCGTTACAACGCTTACAAACCGACGTAATTGACTTATACCAACTACATTGGCCAAACAGACAATCCCCCCATTTTAGTAAACAATGGCCCGGTATGATCCGCTTTAGTGACGCCAATACAGAGCAGCACACTGCCGGTATGCTCGATATTTTAGAAGGGCTCAATGACTGTGTAAAAGCAGGTAAAATCAAGCATTGTGGGCTTTCTGACGACACACCGTGGGGCATTAGTCAGTTTTTACGTTTAAGCGAAGAGCATAACCTACCGCGCATGGCCTCTATTCAAAATGAATTTAGCCTACTCCACGCAAAAGATTGGCCCTATCTAATAGAGCAATGTATTCATGAAGATATTGCATACCTACCATGGTCACCGCTGGCTGGCGGCATGCTTAGCGGTAAATACCTTAATGGCGCACGCCCAGAGGGAAGCCGCTGGACGCTAATGCAACGCAATGGCTTATTTCGTGATACCCCACAATCACAACAGGCAATAAGCCAATATGTTGAAATCGCTAAAACATATAAAATGTCAGCGGCACAATTGGCGCTAGCATGGTGCGACCAAGTGGATGGTGTATCGTCATCAATTATTGGCGCAACAACTATGGCCCAGCTAAAAGATAACATTGCTGCATTTAATATCGAACTAAGCGAACAAGCGCTTACCGATATAGGCACTGTTTTTAGACAATACCCAATGCCATTTTAAACAGCCACTAAAAAGCCCAATAAATCATTGGGCTTTTGTTATGCTAAAACCATCTCAGTCCTATACTCAAGGTAAATTTAAACGGCTAACCAGCGCTGCTCTAATAATAACTGCTGCGATAAATACAGTTGAGCTACAAACTCAGATCCCGCATTTACCACTGCGACACCTGCAGGCGTACCAGTCATTATAATATCGCCATCTTGCAAAGTCATAAACTCACTAATTTGCGCAAAAATAGCATCTGGTTTTGTGATCATCAGCTCACAATCACCTTGTTGTTGTACCTGACCATTGATGTTCAAGCTAAAACTAAATGCGGCTTTACTGTCATCTATTAGCACAAACTCACTAAATACAGCAGAACCATCAAATGCTTTAGCTCTCTCCCATGGCAGCCCTTTACTCTTTAAATGTGTTTGCACATCGCGCTTTGTTAAATCAAGTCCAATTCCAACTGCCGCAAGGCGATTATTTTGTACTAAAAAACACAGTTCGGTCTCAAAATGCAATTCATCATCGTTATGGTGGCTTTTTAAATTAGTACTAATTGCGCTATTTGGTTTTATAAAAAGTAACAGTTCAGTGGGCGTTTCATTGCCAAGCTCTGCGATATGAGCTGCAAAGTTACGTCCTACACAAACAACTTTATTCGGACTAATTGACTCAGTAGCACACAATATTGTATTCATTAAAGATATTCCTTTATGTCAAACATTAATCAGGTCTGTTAACAACGATAAATTAATCGGCTTTAACAGTACTTGTTCTATTTCCAACTGCTTAATTTTCACAGGATCTGGCTCCATACCACTGACAATTACCCGCTGTATTTTTGGATAATGTTGTTTTATATAGCTGGCCAGCTCCAAACCGCTGCCATCTGGTAAATGCATATCAAGCAGTACTTTATCAAACTGGCTATCACTTTTTAAAACCGCAAGACAATGAGCATAGCTTGATGCGATCAGCGTTTCGACTCCTAAGCTTTCCAGTAATAGTTGAGTTATTTGCGCAGCATCAGCATCATCTTCAACTAATAAAAAGCGTGCACTACTTTCACTTACTTTATGCTTTATCGCTGTTTCTTCGGGTTGATTATTATTTATAAGCTTATCTTGCAAACACTGATACAATAAAGTTGAATCTACTGGCTTACCGATCACATCATTAAAGCCTAATGCGGATAACTCACTGTGTATTCCTTTCATTGTAGCGGCAGTCAGAGCAATAATAGCTCCCTTAAAACCCATTTTCCTGAGCTCTATTGTTGCCTCTTTTCCACCCATAACTGGCATATGAATATCTAAAAATATAATGTCGAAAGGGGTGCCATTTTGTTGCGCCTTACTAACCTTATCAAGCGCTTGTTTTCCATGTTCCGCATAGTCTACTTTAGCCCCTGCGGAGGAGATCATATGGCCAACTAAAACCCGTAAATCTCTTAAATCATCAACCACTAATACTCGACCAGTAACCTGACATGGCGCGGTTTTATGCTGCATATTTGGCGTTAAATCAAGTTTAAGAAGCTCACGTTCAACTCCCTCAATATTGCCAGGATAGAGAGAAATAGTGAATTTAGAGCCATTACCAATAGCGGACTCCAAAGATATGCTTCCTTGCATTCTACTTAATAACTCAGAGCATATCGCCAAGCCCAAGCCTGCACCACCAACAGATCTAGACTCTACATCCGCAATTTGTTCAAATGGTTTAAATATTAAGGCTTGTTTTTCAGATGCTATACCAACTCCTGAATCTTTTATACTAAAAAATAGCATTTCCCGATTATTAACCACCTCGGTCCAGGCTCTAACAACAATTTCACCCTCATCAGTGAATTTAATAGCATTATTGACAATATTAATCAGAATTTGTCTAAACCGTGTCGCATCAATATTAATAATCAACGGCAGAGGTTGCAGTGACTCAAATCGAAGAGACAACCCTTTATCCAACGCCGATACGCGCATCAAGGTAAATACATCAGCCATTAAGCTATCTAAGTTTACATTACTGCAGCTGAGTTCAAGTTTATCTGCAGCTATTTTTGATAAATCAAGCACATCATTTAACAAACTAAGTAAGTGCTTACCGTTACGATAAATCACCCCCAATTCGTTATTCGCATGCTCACTAAAGTCACTTTGCATAAGTAACTCAGTGTACCCCAAAATAGACGATAATGGCGTACGTAATTCATGGCTTAAGTGCGCTAAAAAGCGATCTTTCGAGCGGTTTTCTGCCTCTGCTTTTAATCGTTCTAAACGTTCATCTTCAACATCACGTCGAGCTAACGCGTAACGAATTGAACGTGCAAACCGGCTACTACTCATCTCATTTTTTACAAGGTAGTCAACGGCTCCGGCATCAAGTGCAGCTGAATCTAGCGCATCATCTGATTGCCCCGTTAACATGATTATTGGGCCAGCAAACCCATTTTCTACCGCTTGTTTTAATACTGTTAACCCATCTGATGCACCTAACCGGTAGTCAAGGAGGCAAATATCATGTTCGTTTTTGCTTAGTACTTCAACAGCACTCAGAGGATCACTGATCCACTCTATGTCAAACGTATGCGCACTTAACTGCTCTAGATAATCACAAGTGAGTATATAATCATCTTCATCATCTTCAACAAGCAGCAATTTGGTTGCTTTAGTTAACATAATATCTCCCTATGCTAAAAAGCCCACTTAAACATATCTAAGTAGGCTCAAACCTAAACACCTCAAAACAACATTTACGACTCTTAATCAAAGCGGTTATTTTTTAAGGCGTTTGGGTGTGTCTATTATTAATCGTTAAAAGTACTCGGCAGCTCAACAAACTCTACCCAATATTTTCCTAACGTTTTCATTAATTCAACCAACCCCTCAAATGTGACAGGCTTAGTAATGTATGAAGCAGCACCTAGATCATAACCTTTTACCATATCCTCTTCTTGCTTAGATGTGGTCAAAATAACAACTGGGATCCCTTTTAAATTAGGGTTAGCCTTAATTGCTTGTAAAGCTTCTCTACCATCCATACGAGGCATATTCAGGTCTAATAAAATTAAGCCCGGTCGTGGTGACGACTCTTTGCTTTCAAACTTTCCTCTGCGCTCAAGGTACTCTAAAAGCTCAACGCCATCTTCAACAAAGTATAGCTCGTTAAGTACGCGGCTTTCGGCTAATGCATCCTGTGCTAGTAAACGATCATCTTCATCGTCATCAGCCATTAATATCGTAATTGGTTTTACTTTAGTGAATGGCATTTACGCCTCTCCTTGCAGTGTGAAAAGCTCACTTTCCACAGGTAATTTTATGACGAAGGTTGCACCCTCGCCGCTTTCGCTTTTTGCAGTTATTGTGCCACCATGGCGCTCAACTATACGTCGACACACAGATAAACCAATACCAGTGCCTTTGTATTGCGATCGCCCGTGAAGACGCTGAAACGGCACAAAAATCTTATCTGTATATTCGGGTTCAAAGCCAATGCCGTTATCTGAAACCCTAATAATTTGCCACGATAACTCAGTATTATGGTCATCGCTAAATTCACTATAATGCTCATGTTCAATAGTGATTACAGGCGCTTCATTTGGCCGCCTAAATTTAACTGCATTAGATATTAAATTTAAAAACAACTGCTGCATTTGACTTGGATCAGCCTTAATAATGGGCATTTCAGCTACGCTAACTTGTGCATCACTTTCTTTTATCGCAATTTCTAAATCACTTAATATCTCAGTCATCACAATGTTTAAGTCAGTGTCTGTAAAGTCCTTACCACGTGTTGTTACACGTGAAAACTCTAGCAAATCGTTGATTAGATTTGACATACGCTGCGCCGCATTTTTCATTCTGCCAATGTAATCAATGCCTTTTTCACCTAACTCGTCTTTATACATTGTTTCCAAGCGGTCGCTGAATGCCTGAATTTTTCGCAGGGGTTCTTGCAAATCATGACTTGCCACAAATGCAAAGTCTTCAAGCTCTCGATTACTGCGACTCAACTCATCTGAGTACAACGTAAGCTCTTGCGTGCGCTCGTTAACTTTGTTTGCGAGCGTTTCATTTTGATGTTCAAGTTTTAAGCGATACCTAGCTTCATTTCGCAAATTTAACCGCGTCAAAATAAACATGCCGATAATTAACAAAGCACTCGTAATCGCTGTAATCGCAAACGTTATTTTTGCTTCATTTTTAATTTGCCTTAACTTTGCAAATAAATGCGCTTTAAAAATAATTTCACGATCTTGAATTTTTGTTACAAGCGCTCTAATTTCTTTATAAAGTTCTCGGCCCCTATCAGTATTAAGTATACCTAATGCACGGCGCTCCTTATCATCTTGAGCCAAGTTAACAGTAAGCTTTAGCTCCTTAATTTTAGCGTCAACCAATAAAAATAATTCAGCTATATGCTGAGCTTGCTCATCAATTTCTGATCGCAATGACTTCAAATGCTCAGTTTGTGACTCTAACTGAGTGATCGCATCAAAATAAGGAAGCAAGTAATCTTCTTTCTCTGTCAGTAAGTAACCCCTCTGACCGGATTCAGCTTGCACAACGGATAAATGAAGCTGTTCTATTGCAGCTGTCAATGAGTTTGTGTTATCTAAACTGCCTTGTGTTTTAGTTAAACTTTGAATTGTGTTCAATGCTAAAAAAGCATTACCTACAATAATACAAAGCACAACAGCGATAAAACTTGCCCATACTATGTTTGTTTTTCCTTGCTGTTTCTTCACGCGTATTTATTTCCTATATGCTTTATTGCGTATCACTAATTTTTTGCAAGCTATCACTGCATTGCTGACAATTACTGATGATTTTATCTAGTGCAGCAATTGCCTTATCTTTAGGCATGTCATTTTCTAGCACAAGCTTTATCAGTTCTGCATTCATTGATATACGATTAAGTGGTGCACGCGCATCATGAACTAATTTATTTAAAGGTTCTTTATCACTCATATTGCCCTCTATGATTACCTTGTTTACTTGTATTCACCTATGCCGCCGTAAGCATTTAGCCGGTTATAAAGTGTTTTAGTACTGATCCCTAGCATTTGAGCCGCCAAAGTCTTATTGCCTTGTACTTTATCTAAAGTCGCGTGGATCAGTTCTTTCTCAACTTCCTCAATAGTTTGACCGGCACTAACCTGATTAGCTTGGGTTTGCTTATTTGCACGTGAAAAAGGCGATTCTAAATTACCTGGTAACGTAATTACTTTCCCTTTTGGATCGCTCATTATAAAGGCACGATGGATTGCATGGCGTAATTCTCGTACATTACCCGGCCAATCATAGCTTTCAAGCTCTTTTAACTGGCTTGCTTGCCAGTTGAAATCAGTACCATTTTCATCATTTAACTGATCTAAAAAAGCTTTAGCAAGTAGCTCTATATCTTCCTTGCGCTCGCGCAATGCAGGAATATCGATAGGGAACACAGCCAACCTGAAGTAAATATCCTCACGAATAACATTGTTTTGCGCCAAATCAGTTAACGAACGGTTGGTAGCTGATATAACACGACAATCAACAGGTAGCTCACGGTTTCCACCTACTCGTGTAACCTTTCTACTTTCTAGAACACGCAGTAAATTTGGCTGCATATCAATAGGCATTTCAGTTACTTCATCTAAAAATAAGGTTCCTGTTGCTGCTTGCTCAAACACCCCCTCTTTACGGGCGATAGCCCCTGTAAATGCCCCTTTTTCATGGCCAAACAGTTCGCTGCCTATTAGTTCTTTTGATAAAGCACCACAGTTGGTTGCCACAAGCGGCCCCTCACATTGGCTGGCATTATGGATAGCCTGAGCGACTACCTCTTTACCTGCACCACTTTCTCCCATTAACATCACATTTGCACTTGTATTCGCAACGCGTTCAATCATGGTATACAAACTCTTCATCACTTCAGATTCGCCGATTAGCGTACCAAAGTGCTTTTCAATGCTCGGCTTTGCTTTTTTCTTATTTGCTTTCTTTTTAGGGTTAAGTACTCGCTCAATATCTTCGCGCTGCAAAGGCTTAACCAAATGCCCTACGTTAGGTTCACACATCTCAGCTAATTTACCTTTAACTGAAGGATGACCAGAAATTAACGTGATCTTTGGAGTTTGCCCAATACTTTTTAAGTGCTCAACCAAATGCAAACCGCTGCCATCTGGCAGCATAAAATCTAAAAAAACATGGTCAAAGGTATTATTAACAAACCATTGTTCTGCTTCTGCCAAATTGGCTGCGGTATCAATGTTATGACCTAAAAATTCAACTATATGGCATACAACATCACTAAACTCGGCGTCATCATCGACTAAAAGTATGTTTAACATTTTAAATCCCTATGATTTTTTTCCTATTCTACGCACCCTAATAAATAAATAAAAGGTTCTGACTTTCTCTTATGACATAGAATACGCACTTAACTATATATGTACGCTTAACTGATACAATTGGTTTACTTAATAAGGTATTTTTTTAAATTTAAACAAGGAACTCTATGCGCTTATTAAAAACAGCAATCCACCCGAGTATAAGTAATGCAACTTCAACGCAGTTTACTCGCTTAACGGGTCGCGCAATTGTCCTACGTGATAATACTATTTTGCTTATGTTTACTAAACGCTATGAAGATTACAGCCTACCCGGCGGCGGCATTGACGAAGGTGAAACTATTGAGCAAGGGCTTATCCGCGAGCTACAAGAAGAAACCGGCGCCCAAAATATTAAAGTACTTGGTGAGTTTGGTTTATACGAAGAATTTAGGCCTTGGTACAAAGATGACTTTGACGTTATAAACATTAAATCTTACTGTTATTTTTGCAGTATTGATGCGCAGTTAGGACAATCGCAGCTTGAGCATTACGAGCAGCAAAATGGCATGGTTGCTAAGTGGGTTGATATTCATGAGGCCATAGCCCACAACGAGCGCACACTGGCCAACAGCGATAAACAAGGGCTATCAATTATCCGCGAAACTTACTTACTAAAAGAAATTGTAAAAAAACTTTAATGCTCTGAATAAAAATTAAACCTGCTAACTTGCAGGTTTAATATCCTTAGGCAGCACATAAAAACGAAACAACCCAATCAGGTTACTCATTAAAAATAAACACTCCATTAATACCGCAACAGGTGAACCCACCAATATGTTGTGACTTATCCAAAAAGCAGTACCGAGCACCATAAATAGTCGCAACAATACATCCCGCTGTCGAAATGAAGCAAATGTTTGTATCAAGGTTGCGATTAACGCCAAACCGCTCAGCCAATCTTGCCAACTTAGAGCCACGGCAACACAGCTTAATAACATAAACCCTAACATCGCCCATTGGCTACGGTTAAAAATACAGTAAAAGTATCGTGTAGCGGCAATCAGCATCAATAAAGCGGCACTCATTTTATTCAATAAGAAAAAATGAGTGGCAGTTAAAAGCACCGAACTAAACAAGCACAGTAATATAAGTTTTCGGGACTTAAATTGAAACGATGCTAAATCTAAAAGTGTGGCAACTGCAACCAAACATTGTGAAAGTATGAACATAGCGACTCCTGTAAAAACAGCAGTCTAACTAGCTTTATGTCGTTTCCCCTTAACTTAAGTTAAGGCGCTTACGAATTCTTGATAATGATATAGCCGATATCCCAATATACAGTGCGACTTCAGTTAAATTCAGTTGAGCAAGCCAATGAGGTTTTTCGTTCACTAAATAACAATACCGCTGCTCAGGTGTATTGAGCAGTAAAAATGCTTCTTTTGCTTCTTTAAAAATAAGCTGTTGAGTAATTAATTGCTGCTTTAAACATTGCCATGCAGGCTGAGTAAAAAGGCTAAGTGGCACAACAATTACTTTTGCAGATTTAATAACTTTCAATTGATAAAAAGCATCTGTATCCGTTAGCCAATTAGTAAATAGCAATGCAAACTCGTCTTTAAAATAAAACTCTTTACACTTCTGGCCGCCATCAGCAGTTGCATGTAATGCCCCAAGCACACCATCAAGTAACAAATACCCATAATATTGTTTTTGCCCTTGCTGCACTAACACGTCATCACGCTCAAATTGCTTTGTCGGATAACGCCCCGCTAATTTATCAGCCAAAGCATGCGCTAATTCACGGTTACTATCGCCCAGTGGTAATATGTGTGATTGTGGCATCTATACAGACCACTTACTCATTAATACCAACGACACTTCAGCTGCGCTCACATTCACTCGAGGAATATACTTTTGCCCACACCAAAGCGGTGAAAAACCACTTTCCTTACGCTCCTCGGCTTTAGATCTAAGCGCCGTGATTGCAATACTTGCATAAGGAAATGGCGGAACATGCTCAGGTATTGAGCCGAGTTCATTCATTACACGATTACAAATGCCTCTGGCTACACGCCCTGAAAACAACGTTGTTAATGATGTAGAACCATCGCCTTGCTTTAATATTGCATCACGATGAAGTGCAGATGTTGTTGCCTCATTACACAGTAAATAAGCACTACCAACCTGCACACCACTGGCGCCTAGTAGCTTCATATTCAGTACGTCATCCGCATCAGCAATACCGCCAGCAGCAATAATAGGAACACTCACGTTAGCCACACATTCTTTAACAAGCTCTGTGGTTGTTTTATGTAAATTAAAATCCATTGATAAAAAATGCCCACGATGCCCTCCGGCTTCTAAACCTTGCGCAATAATTGCATCCACACCATTGTTATTAAGCCAAATAGCCTCGTCGAGAGTCGTCGCGGTTGAGATTACTTTGCCCCCCCAACTCTTGATTTGTTGCACTATATTATTTGCAGGTAAACCAAAATGAAAACTCACTACTGGCGGCTTAAATGGGGCTATAACATCGACTATTTTTTGAGTTATGGGCTGTCGGGATGCCTCACTACTTAGTGCTCTTTCATCAACACCATACTCTGCAAAATAGGGAGCTAAAAGACAATGCCACTGCTGTGTTTGGATTGGCGTATAATCTGATTGCGCATGACAGAAAAAGTTAAGGTTATAAGGTTTATTAGTAATTTGTGTAAGTTGAGTTAATTGAGCTATAAGTTGCTGCTCACTTAACATCGCACATGGTAATGAGCCAAGCCCACCGGCTTCACACACGCTTGCTGCAAGCTTTGCATCTTGCACGCCGGCCATAGGCGCTTGAATAAGCGCAAGGGGAATATTAAAAAGTGACCTTATCATTAGACTCTCCTTGTAACATTTTCTGTTACGTGCATTTTTTACAGAATACAGCTACTTAATAATTTATATAAATAAAACCAAACAAAACACAAACCCCATTATTAACAAGTGGTTAAAAAGCTTATTTAGCTAAAAAACAAAGTGGCGTTAGCTTTGCAATATCTTCTGCACATGATTTGTAAGGAGATAAGTATGACTAACACAGTAACCACTATCAATCCGGCAACTGAAGAAACCATTGCTCAGTATACATTACTAACATTGGAGCAAGCACAGCAAGCAGTGGATAAAACCCACGATACCTTTTTAAAATGGCGCCAAACATCATTTTCTGAACGCGCTGATTTACTCAATAATCTTGCCAGTATATTTGAAAAAAATAAACAACAACTGGCCGAGTTAATGACTTTAGAAATGGGTAAACTCTATTCACAAGGCTTACAAGAAGTCGAGCTATGCGCTGCAATTTGTCGTTATACCGCTGAAAATGGCGCGTCGCAGTTAGCGGATGAAACACGTCAAATGCAAAATGGTAAAGCAATTATTACTTACCAACCGACCGGGGTTTTATTGGGCATTCAACCGTGGAACTTCCCACTATATCAAGTGATCCGCTACGCTGTAACTAACATAATGGCAGGTAATACTACCGTACTTAAACATGCCGGTAATGTATTTGGCATGGCTGAAAAAATCGAATCTCTCTTTATTGAAGCGGGCTTTGAAAAATACTGCTTCACTAATTTATTAATTGACGGTAAAACTGCCAGCGAGTTGATTAGCCACCCAGCGATTCGTGGCGTGACCTTTACTGGCAGTGACGGTACAGGTAAAAAAGTAGCTGAACGTGCAGGTAAATACGTTAAAAAAACGGTATTAGAACTGGGAAGTAACGATGCCTACTTAGTCCTTAATGATGCAGACTTAGCGCTTGCTGTAAAAACCTGCTTACAAGGGCGAATGGTAAATAATGGCCAAACATGTGTGGCGGCTAAGCGCTTTGTCGTTGTTGATGCCCTTTATGATGACTTTAAAAATGCCCTCAGCGAGCAACTTAAAAGCATGAAAATGGGCGACCCGATGGATAAGGAGACTAACCTTGGGCCAATGGCGCGCGAGGATTTACGCGATCAAATTCATCAGCAAGTGCAAGAATCAGTTGCAAAAGGGGCTACTGTCGTCGCAGGTGGCAACATTCCAGAGCAAACGGGTTTTTACTATCCGCCCACGCTACTTGAAAACTTATCGCCAGGTATGCCCGCATACGATGATGAACTTTTTGGCCCTGTAGCATCGTTAATTAAAGCTAAAGATAACCAAGACGCTATGCGTATCGCTAACGACTCACGTTATGGTTTAGGTGGTGGTATCTTCTCAAAAGATGAAAACAAAGCTATTGAGCTTGCCAAAAATCATTTTGAAACCGGTATGATCAATATAAACGGCTATGGTTTAGCGCAACCAAATTTACCATTTGGCGGAGTAAAAGACAGTGGTCACGGCCGTGAACACGGCGGTTTTGGCATACGAGAATTTGTAAATATTAAAACAATTATGATTAGCTAATTGATTACATCATTGCAAAGGGCCTTTATTGGCCCTTTTTTTATGCATCCATCACCTTAATGTATATACCCAAGCCACCTCACAATGCAAAATGCAGCGTTCCACAGGTGTTTAATATCAAGGCATTACTTTGCTACAATGACACACCCTTTAAAATGTAGGCACTTGGCCTTTATCTAAATGCTCCATCATTAATGCATCAACATCCTCTTCTAACTCGGTATTCTCATCAAGATTTGAATGCTGCTCAATATCTTCATAAACCAACTCAGTTAGTAACGCAAAGTGATCAGAGCCATACTTGGCCAAACGCTTAATGCGCTTGACGGTAAACCCTGTACTATGAAAAAGATGGTCCAGCGGCCAGCGCATAAAAAAGTAACTCGCATGAAATGTATTAAAAAAGCCACGCCCTTTACGTGGATCTAATAGGCCACTTACTTGCATAAATAAACGAGTACTGCGAGACCAAGCCACATCGTTTAAATCTCCAGCGACAATCACAGGGCGCGTAGCATCTTTAAGCGCTTTGGCCACCATTATCAACTCACTATCTCGCGGGCGAGAGGAATCTTCTTCTGTTGGGCTCGGCGGTGCTGGATGAATGAAGTGACCTTGTATCTCTAAACCATCATCATTAACAAACAAAATGTGAATTGAAGGCACATCACTTTCAACAAGCTCACAAATTTGCGCCTGTTTAATTTTGTATTTACTAAATAGATGCATGCCATAGCGATTATCTTTTGGACAATCAATTGTATAAGGGTAGTCTTTTTTGAGCACACTGAGCTTTTGCTGCCACCAATCATCTGACTCAAGCGTGATCAGTAAATCGGGCTGATGCTTATCAACTAACTTTAGCAATGCATCACTATTATGGTTCGACATTAATACATTGGCTGACATAATACGAATACTATGCTGCGCGTTACTTTGGGCACTTTTAACCTCATGCGCAGCGCACCATGTGTAAGGAAATATCCACCAACCTTGAACACTAACAATAATACTGTTAGCCACCGCTACTGCTGCCCACCACAAATAATCTCCACCAAAAATAAGGAGCATCGACATGACTATAACAAGGTTAAACAACGCCAAATAAAAAACCTGCAGGCGAACAAAATCACAACTTCTCACTAAGTAATGCTGGCTATAAGACATAGGTAATACAGTAAAAATAAATAAAATAGTGGTTATTATTATCTCTGCTATTAACACGTTAGTTCCTTAATTAGGTTAAATATATACCCAAGCTACCTCAAGATGTGAGCGTCGTTGGAATTAAAAGCGATTTAGGTAAGGCATTGATTGCAAGTAATAGTGGTTCTATTTTTAAAATCAATCCCTTATAAAAATAACGCAGTATAAATCGTTTTTAAACCAACCCATTGGGCGTTTCACAGTCACTTACTCTCATCGTTGTTCCTTCTTAAAAGGGATTGCCATTGTTGCAAAGCAACGCCTTGATATTAAGCCCCTGTGAAACGCTGAATTCTGCATTTTGAGGTGGCTTGGGTATAAAGCCATTTTAACTAATAATATACAGTACAGGCTGTTCATTAAATTTATTAGCCTAGCAAGATCATCTGAATTAAAGATGAAGAAATATAAGAGTTTCTCTATCTATTAACATTATTTTTATCGTTTTATTTGCTGTTTTTCATCATCGGTTAACGGCTGATACCAGCGTGGATAGGACCAGCCATATCCCCACCTAAATGATGTTGGTAAATAAGGACTCCCTCCCACTCGAACACCCGCTAACATAAGCTGTGCTATTGCAGGTTCGCCAACTTGAGCCACACATTGTTGTAACTGCTGATCAGCTGTTAAACGCTGCTCATACGTGCCCCCCTGCCAATAAGCATAATCATGCTCTGTACAACAATTTAGCCATAGCTCTTTTTGCTCAAACGTACCATCAGGAAAAGCGCTGCACCCATCTGACGTAAAAGGCTTAATCTCTTCACTATGCGCGCTGTATGAGATTATAAAAAATAATAAAGTAAAAATATAACGCATAAATATTCCGTATCTTGAAAATATAAACCACCTGTTTACAAACCTAACTATCCGACGTGGGCTCGGCTCTTTTAATCGATGCCGGTACTATCATTTTATGCATTGGTTTTACAAACAACATATAAAGCTTACCTAAAAAATTATGCACATGAACCACTGTCGAAATTGAAATGAAATTACCTTGTATCTCATCCCTAAAAATAGAAACTTGCACGTCTAAATGTTTATCTGAATCACCTAAAACAACTTCTTCATCACTTAAATAAAGTAAGGTAAATATACCAACCCTATCACCAACTTTATAATCACTCTTTGGTTTACTTGAATCGAAACCACCTAAAGTACCCAGGTTTTTCAGACCAAAAAGGCCAACAACTCTATTGCGAGTTGCCATTAAAAAATTAACCCAAGCAGGTGTGGTAGCTGCATGATCTAACCACACTTGCAGTGAGCTTCTATTTTTAATATGTGAGTGAAATGAATACACATCAAAAAAATAAGCGTCATGCAATACTTTTGATATTTGACTATTATCTGGCACCTGCGTTTTCACAATATCTACGGACACGACTTAACACTCCTTTACTATTAAACCTTAATCGCCAAGTAATCAAAACAATTGAATATACCTCACGAATCCCTGCATCTCTAGCTGCCACTTTCAATAATCATACCCTATAGTCTCAATATAAACAGTTGATTATCTAAACTATTAATATGCTAAAACCACCTCTAAAAAATAAAAGCGTGACAACCTTATCCTTTATTGTTTAAGATAATCGCACTTTCCTAATGGAGTTTGCGCATTAATGAATAACTAACACCTGTTGAAATTCGTTTTATTTATTTGAATTTACAGGGTTAGTGGGCGCAAAATTCGTCATATTTCGACCTATCACAGTATAAAAATACTATTTTTGCGCGCCATGCCCTGCACTATCCAGAGGCATTATGCATACATTACACGTTCACAATTTGGGTTTTCAATACCCTGATGGTCACAACCAATTCAAGCAGCTTAATTTTTCAGTCACTGAAAAGCTCACTGCAATCATCGGCGCTAATGGCAGCGGTAAATCATTATTGGCAAACATACTAGCTAATAAGATCCAACCAACAGCTGGGAGTGTTGAATTTAGCGCCAATGTGTTACTCATTTCACAGCAACAGGTAAATGAGCAGCCCAAAAGCGCAGCTTCGCAAACAATTGCACAATTACTCGCTATAGATACAAAACTGGCTGCACTTACGCGTATTGCACAAGGCAGCAGCTGTGAAGCTGACTTTAACGCTGTTAATGATGATTGGTTGTGCGAGCAACGCTACCAACAAGAACTTTTAACCCTCGGTATTGATGCACCACTAAAGCACAAGCTGACTGAATTAAGCGGCGGCCAACAAAGGCGCTTACTGCTATATTGCGCATTACAAGCTGCGCCAGATTTACTTATTTTAGATGAACCAAGTAATCACCTCGATATCCCAGCAAAGCGCTGGCTAATAGCACAATTACACACATTTAAAGGGCTGGTAATTATAGTAAGCCATGATCGGCAACTGCTTAATGAATGTGATGCAATTATTGAGCTAAATTCACAAGGTGCTCATTATATGACGGGTAATTACCAACATTTTAGCGAGCAAAAAGCGCTGCAACAAACCGCGTTAATAAAACAGATTAATCACCTTGAAAAAGATCAAAAAAAGCACCAACAGCAAACACAGCTAAATCACGAAAAAGCCCAACAGCGCGCAGCACAAGGTAATAAAATCCGTAACAATGCTAGTCAGCCAAAAATGATGTTGGATTTTAAAAAAAATAATGCACAAGCCAGTAAAGGTAATAGCGAACGTTTAGCAACAGCAAAACACCAAGCCATAATAGATAAACGCCAAGCGTTGAAAGAGCAACTGCCCACAAGTAGCACCATGAAGCTGCAATTTAACCTACAAACAACACATAAACGGCTGCTATTTGTTGAACAGTTAGTGCTTCCTTTTAAATCTGCATCGCCGATAACATTTAGCGTATTTAACAATGATAAGCTGCATATTAAAGGCCCAAATGGCTGTGGAAAATCAACCTTATTACATCTTATAAGTAACTCAGCTAACCCCCCGTCACGTTCGTTTTCAGGCGCAGTACAATTAAATAGCAAGATACTTTATATTGATCAACACTGCGCATTTTTAACATCATCACAAAATTTAGTTAATGCATTAGAGGTATATTGTAGTAACCTCGACATGCAGCACATGCGTCATTTACTGGCAAATATTGGTTTTAAGGGCGATGATATTTACCGCCCTATAAGTCAATTAAGCGGCGGTGAAAAAATGCAACTAGCAATGTTAATAGCAGCCCACAACGCACAAGCGTATTTACTGTTACTTGATGAGCCCGACAACCATTTAGACCTTGATAATAAGCAGTTACTCGCCAACTGCTTATCCGAGTTTAAAGGCAGCTTTATGCTGGTAAGCCACGATGAGGAGTTTATTTTGCAATGTAATGTCACGGCTGAAATCGACTTAAGCCTAGACTAACAGAACTTTTTAGGTATTTTACGTTCAAACTTATCGGATCGCTTATCACACCAATGTGGGGTTAAATTACCTCGCATTAGTTCATTATAATAATGAATAATAAGGAATAATATGAAAGTTCAGCAATTAATATTGGTGATTATCATCACCTCTTTAGCAGGCTGTAGCACTTTTTTCAGCCAAAATACGAATCAAAAAACTCGCTCTAGCAGTTTAGTCGATTTTTTATACCCAGATGAGCAAAGCCGTCAGGCACATCTACCCAGTATGCCAACGCTGAATCTTCCTGCAACAGTAGGTATTGCGTTTATTCCAAACAAATATGATTCTGGTATACGCAGCAATGATGAAATAGCCTTACTTGAAAAAGTTAAAAACCAATTTATGCAGTATGACTATATTGACCGGATTGAAATTATTCCAAGTAGCTATTTAAAGGGAGGTCAAGGATTCACAACCCTTGAGCAAGTATCTCGCTTGTATGATGTCGACATTATGGCGCTTGTGTCGTACGACCAGGTGGCTCAAACGCTGGAAAATAATGCCGCTTTTTTATATCTCACCATCGTCGGTTTATACGTCATTCCGGGTAATGAAAATACGGTACAAACCTTTGTTGATACAGCCGTGTTTGATGTAAAAAGTAAAAAAATGCTATTTCGCGCCCCTGGTATTAATAAAGTTGACAAGCGAAGCACTGCCGTTGGTATTGATGATACTTTAAATACGCAATCTCAGCACAGTTTTAACTTAGCGGTTGATGATATGGCAGCTAATTTAGACGCAGAGCTTGGCCGTTTTAAAACACGCGTTAAAGAAGAAAAAATTGCCAAAGTAACCCACAAAAATGGCAGTAGTGGCGGAAGCATTTTTTGGCTACTCGCTTTGCTCAGTGGCGTATTTCTAATCAAGCAACGCAAATGGTTTATTTCAAATATTAAAGACTAAAGCTTTGTAACAACTAAAAAGTTATATACCCTTTAGCTTTAGAATTAATTAGGTAAAGGGTTTTCATGTTATATCGCTTACTGAGCATGGTAATAATTACACCACTGGCTTTTAATTCATTTGCCACACAAAGCCCAATTGAACGCATAACAACCACCGCATCGCGCACAGAAACATTAGCTGATCCGCTGCCTGTCGTAGTAAGCACTATCAGTGAGCAACAACTGGCCCTCATTGCCCCGACCCATATTGAGCAAGTATTAAAGCAAATAGCAGGTGCGAATATTCAGCACGGCAATGGCCAAGAATATTTACCCGCGTTACGCTCTGCGGTTTTAACTGGTGCTGGTGCCTGCGCCAGCTTACTTAGTGCTGAGGATGGCATTCCTTTACGCGCTGCTGGGTTTTGTAATATCAACGAGCTATTTGAAGCGCACACCGAAATGGCAGAGCGTATTGAGGTTTTAAAAGGCCCAGGCTCTGCGCTATATGGCTCAAACGCTGTGCATGGTGTCATTAATGTCATCACCCCTGATACCACTTACGGCGATAGTTTACTGGGTATTGATACCGGTTCGTACGGCTATAAACGCCTAAAATTACGCAGCGGTAAAGACTTTGGCACACAAGGAATAGGCTTTAATGCCAGCATCACTCGCGATAGTGGTTACCGAGATGATGAAAGTGTATATCAAGAAAAAATCAACCTTCGTTATCGCTTTGAGAGTAACGATCTGCTACTCACCTCTGGGCTTACTTACACTCATTTAGACCAGCAAACTGCTGGGTTTATTACTGGCTTTGAAAGCTACAAAGATCAAAACCTTGCACAAGCTAACCTCAACCCAGACGCATTTCGTAAAGCGCGTTCATTTCGTGCTTGGTCAAAAGCACAGTGGCAATCAAGTAATAATATCGTCACTATTACGCCCTATTTTCGTAATCAAAGTATGGACTTTTTAAAACATTTTTTACCCGGCACACCGCTTGAAAAAAATGCACAAACAGGCTTTGGTATTCAGTCTTTATGGCAGCATAACTACAATAACGACATTCGTATTCACCTTGGTTTTGATACTGAATACACCGCGGCTGATTTTTTACAAAACCAGAACGAGCCAACACAAGGATCTGCGTTCTTAGTCGCAACAGTCCCCCAAGGCAAGCATTATGATTACGATGTAAATAGCACGCTTTACGCGCCTTTTATTAGTGTTAATTGGCACGTTAAGGCGCTTACCATAAGCGCAGGCGCTCGCTTTGAACATATACGTTATGATTACGACAATAACATGCTAGCTGGCCGCACTCGTGATGATGGCACAGTATGCGAAAAAGGTGGCTGTCGTTACTCCCGTCCTGCGAGCAGCAAAAATAGCTTTAGCAATTTATCGCCTAAACTGGGGCTAAGTTATCAATTAAATAACAATCACTATATCTACGCGAACGTGTCACAAGGTTACCGCGCACCGCAAGCCGCAGAGTTATATCAATTACAACGAGATCAAGAAATAGCTGAACTAAAATCAGAAACCGCTGATAACTTAGAGCTTGGGCTAAAAGGCCACTATCAACAGTTGCATTATGTGCTTTCAGCATATGCGATGAACAAACAACACAGTATATTTCGTGACAGTGATTTTTTTACTGTGAATGACGGCAAGTCACACCATAGGGGAGTCGAGGTCGAACTTAATTACGCACTCAGTAAATCGATACAATTGGCTCTTGCTGCCACACATGCTAAACACAGTTACAGCTATAACCAAATTTTAAACGACATTAATATTAACGGGAATGATATAGACACCGCACCGCGTACCCTCGCTAACATGCAAATAAACTACCAGCCAACGGATACAACACAACTCGCTTTAGAATGGCATCATGTCAGCCGTTATTTTACTGATCCTGAAAATCGTCATGAATATACGGGTCATCATCTATTCAATTTGCGAAGTGCTTGGCAGCTAACACCACAACTAACTCTCGCAGCACGCATTACTAACCTTACCAACAAAGCTTACGCAGAACGAGCTGACTACACGAGCTTTAGTGGTGAGCGTTATTTTCCAGGAAAACCTCGCAGCTTTATGCTCTCAGCTAGTTATACGTGGTAATAACGCCATTGATGCTGCTTTTAATTCCAACGACGCTCGCATATTGTTTGGGTATTAAAAAGCGCTATTTTGAAAATTCAAAATAGCGCTTTTTAATTATTATATTCGCTCAAATGATATTGACTAACGTACCGCTAACATGATTAATCCTGGTACTATAAAGAAAGATCCTAATACATAACCCAGCGCCGCAGACTTATTATTTGCACCCACTTTAGCTAATTTTTCAGCAAGCGTAATTGGAATTTCTCTTAATACGGGTGTGCCGTAAATTAATGCCACTGCAAATACGTTAAACATGACATGCACCAAAGCAATTGTTAGCGCCACTTCAGCCATTGGACCTGTAATTGAGGTTGCAGCAAGTAATGCTGTTATTGTTGTACCAATGTTAGCACCTAGCGTAAATGGATAAATTTGACGTGTCGTGAATACACCGCTGCCGGCCAGTGGAATCATTAAACTGGTTGTTGTTGACGATGATTGCACCATGACTGTCACTGCCGCACCAGAGGTAATACCCGCGATAGGACCGCGACCAATAGCGCCATGTAATATGTTTTTAGCTTTACCAACAAGTGCTTTTTTCAGTAACTTACCCAATGCTGTTACTGCAAATAAAATCAAACCGATACCAGCCAGTACCATGGCTACACCAAGCATTTTAGTGTCTAAAAAACTAAACGCATCTTTAATCAAGCCCACTGCAGGCTTTACAAGTGGCTTGATAAAGTTATAGCTCTTTAATGACAAATCAGCATCGCCAACAAATAAGTGCGATAGACTCGCCGACATCTTTTGTAATAAACCAAACATGATTTCTAACGGTAAAAATATAGCAACCGCGAGTAAGTTAAAAAAATCATGTACTGTAGACGCTGCAAATGCACGCTGAAACTCTTCTTTAGAGCGAATATGACCAATCGATACGAGAGTGTTGGTAATCGTGGTACCAATATTTGCACCCATTACCATTGGAATTGCAATACTAAGCGGTAAACCACCTGCGACCAAACCCACAATAACCGACGTAACCGTTGAAGATGATTGCACTAATGCGGTTGCTAGTGCGCCAAGTAACAGCGCCACAAATGGGTTAGTTGCAAAAGCAAAAATTTCTTGTGCGCCCTGTGTACCGCCCGACGCTAGTTTAAAACCACCACTTACACTACCCACTGCAACAAGTACTAAATAAACTAAAAAGGCAATGGCAGCCCAATTAAGCGTTTTCATTAATAGCGTGTTCTGGTTCGATTCACTCATGTTTAAATCTCGGTTTTTGTCTTACCAATTATGGCATTTTGATGACGTTTTTGTTTCACGACGCATTAGAACACTCAAATATTACAGAAATATTTCAGTCAGATTAACACGCAGATTAATCACGTTTAATAAACAATGAAAATACTGGATGAAAATTTTACATCATCAAAAAAGCAATCAAATTCAATGAATTAAAAAACACTAAAGATAAATAGATCATACAGAGTGTTTTACATTCGTTTACAGTCAAAATAGACGCTATAACGATTATCTCAACCTCATTACAGCAATATGATTTAGCTAATCAAAATAAATATTAAATGGCGTGAATCTACAATTTTTGTTCATTACAAAACATTATGCTTATATCCAAATCCAATACACGAAAAGCAGCACTATGAATCCACAATTAAAATCGCTCAGTTTGTTTGCACTATTCAGTATTAGCTTTGTTACAACAGCAAGTAATAGCGTGACCATAAATACATTAGTTAAACCTAATAGCCACCAGCTTAAAATTATAAAAAACGACCATTTACTTTATCATGCTAATACACAGTGGAGTGCATCCGATGTTGTACTTAACGTTAGCGTTGGACATCAAACTCAGCGCGGTAAAATAGTTATAAATCGCAATTCGGTCAGTGCTTTTAATGAGTTAGGTGAGCCGCTTTGGCAAGATGATAGGTTAGATAATAAAGTGTGTTTACCTGAGCTTTTTGCTGAGTTTATTCGCGCTAATTTAACCGAACTTAAAAAAGAGCAATCCATTACCTGTGTAGGTCCTGTTTTAAAAGCTAAAAAACTAGCGCCTTTCAAAGTAACTTTGTTATCACAAACCCCAGAACAACTAATTGTTAATATTGGTCCAGGGTCTTTTGGTATGTGGTTTTTTATGGATAATATTGAATTGATTTTAAATAACGATGCTACTTATGTATTAGCTCACAAAGGCATTACACCAGCCCCCTCATCCCTATCGGGTAAAATGAGCTACTTAAATATGACAGCCTCTTCTAAAGTAAATTACCCGATAGCAAAAATTGAAAACACTATTTTATGGTAAAGGCTTAATGTTATTTTTGCATAGAAAGTTGGGCATACTGCTTTGGTGTCATGCCCGTCCATAACTTAAATATTCTCGAAAAATGCGCCTGATCAGCAAAACCACAAATAAAGCCAATTTCAGCTGCGCACGATGACTGTTCTAGTAAATAGTGGCTAGCGCTATTTACCCTAACTTCTTGCAATAACTTAGCAAAGCTATGGCCTTGAGCACTTAAATGTCGCTGTAACGAGCGCTGTGAGAGTGCTAAATAACGTGCCACTTTATCTAACTCAATATCTAACAGACCCAGTGCGATGATTGCCTGTTTAGTGTTATCAACAATAGCCTGAGATGATGCCTGCTTTCCCTGTGCAACATGGCTCGTAACACTCGTATTTATTGATGTACTCCAGTGAATATACCAAGGCTCATCTGAATTTAATTCAGCTTGGTCACATGCTAATGCAGGATAGCTAAACATTCCTGTATTTACTGACTCGCTGCGACTTAAGTAAACAGTGTGCGCCGAGGTTTCATGCAACAATGCACATAACACACCTAAAACAACTAAGTCTTCCTCAAGGCTAGGTTGCTCTATTGCTGTGGATTTGTGCTTTACCTGTACACAGTTTTCAAAAAATTCGAATTCAACAAAATGCTGGCTATGAACATAACGCTCCAGCCGCTGCCACTTCTTTAAAAGCAGCAACGGGTCCTTATCATGCAGTAGCGCTTGCCCTATGGGCGAATCTACAAATTTAGTCACCCCTGCGCCTATCTTTAATAACGCAGCAAGCCCATATTGCTCACTCACTGCATTTATAAACGCCCGCTTAGTCGCTAAGGGGATATGTGCATTGGATTGTAGTGGTGGGTGCTCATTCACTTTTTCCAATAATATATCCAACCCAGCACATAAAATATTAAGCATGGCTTTGCTAGCAAACGCGTTTGAATTACTTTTTTCATTAATGAGCATCGCCACCATACTTAATCGTTCCCTATTTTATATAAACTTAATCGCTCTGTAATTTGGGGCTAATCAGCTTTTCTATTTTCTTTCCTATTATAGGAAGTTTCATTAACCAATTTGGTGCTATTTTTATGACGCTTACAACACTGAAAAACCAAACCAACTTACCAATAAAAACAGTGCTTATAATGGTAGGTACACCTAAACCACTTAAAAAACTCAGTACCACCATCAATCGTGGCGGAGTGGGCAATAACGACATAGCTGCCAATGCAATAAAGCCATACTCTTTTATATAACCTTGCAATTCCACCCACCGTGAATACATTTTGCTATCTTGCGTTGGAACAATTAATTGTAAGTAACTATCTAAAACCGTTACTAAAAACAGTAAAATGCACGCCCCAACTGCAGCAGCACTGGCAAACGCCAGTGCTGTCAACGCCGCCTTTTTAGGTTGTAGCCATGCCAGTAATATAACGGATGTTTGCGTCGGTAATGCAGGTATAAAAAAATCACCTACGGAGACAAATGCCAATGTAGGGATCGCATTAGGCTTAGCACCATTTTTACCTATCCATGCTATAACTCGTCTTGAAACGGACTGCTGCTTTTTCATGTTCGTCCCTTTTATAGCTTAATCATAACGTTTTCGATCAAATTAGGAAATAAAGCCCGTACTTTCATTAATATACGCACCTTACCAACATGAATCTCTTTTTGGCCCTTTGCTGCACCTTTTATGATTTCGCGCGCTGCTTGTGCAGGACTTATTTTTCCTCGGCCATAGCCATTTGTCATGTCAGTTTCAACCATAGGCAATATTGCTTCACACACGGTTATACCGCTTTTATGGCGTGTAACCTGACCATTAAATGATTTACAAAACGCTCGAATACCGGCTTTGTTCGCACAATATATTGGCGAACTTTGCTTAGGCGATACAGCCAAGCCAGTTGTAATAAATACCCACGTACCCGCCACTTTCTGCACGTTTGAAAATAATAAACGAGTTAATAAAATGGGCGCGGTAAAATTAATCATGGTTTCGTTTTCAATACTAATAAGTTCGTTATTAGCCGTAAATAAATCTCTTTTTTGCTGCACTGCGGCATTATGGATCACAACATCAAACGACCTATTAATAATAGAAGACGCTAAGTTTTCTATGCTTTTAACACTCATTAGATTACATACTAGCCACTGCACATCAGGAAGTTCTAGGTTACTTTTAGCCACACTGTTTTCATTACTACCCGTTGCATAAACGCTGTAACCCGCCGCTAAATACTGCTTAACTAAAGCTCGACCAATGCCTCTCGTTCCGCCGGTGATCAATACGGTTTTATTCATTGCCGTACTCCTTAAAAATAGAAAGGTCGACGGGATTATCAAAAATTGATCGGCCTAAATACTCCACATATTTACCGCGCAAATTACGATCCCTAGGCTCAAGCAAGCCCTCTATTTTAACAAGTGCAGGGACATCGCCTTGAAAATAATAGTTGGTTGAGCCAAATAACATACGCCAAAACCAGTTATTGGGAGTCACACTCACTACACGGTAAGCTCCTTGTTTTTGCATACGAAGGCTAACCCCCGTATGTGCTTGAACTTTTAGTACAGCATAATCAAATGACACAACCTCCCCCGCTAAAAGCGGCGTCCAATGATGTGTAATTTCAAATAATATACTCAGTAAAGTGCATGGTCGGCGTGTAAAAGTTAGTTGCTTGATGTTTTGTTGATAGTTCGTTTTTTTGCTGTTTAGCACACTGGTGCTGCTATCGTGATTAATGTCTAAACTAGCCGATTCATCAAGGTGTGGTTGATGCATTGTAGCCTGTAGCAGTCCTGCTTCAGGGCTCCAAAGTGCTGTTTCCATGGCAATATAAGGTGACTTTTCACATGGTAACGTATTCCCCTGCCACACTCGTTTAGCTTCAAATAAGCCATCTTTGCGCAACTGCATTGAGATCTCATATTCAAATGTAACTCGTGTACTTTGGTGTTTAAGATTAAACACCTTTGCCGTGGTAGAAAGAGCTTGGGGCTGATTTGCTAAATTCAAAATAACGTCTCACTTTATCAATAGGTAAATACATAAAATATATGCAGTCACATTACCTGTTGAGCTAACGTTATTATTGAATATTTACGCCACATTTATCACAATTGTGAAGCTATACCCAAACTGAGGTGGTTTGGGTATAAGTAGCCTTTAAGTTATCTGCTATTTATTATTTTAAACCCATATTATTGCCAAGCAGTTCTTTATATTTAGGCGCTAACTGTACTTTTTGTTCGGGGTATTTTTCCAATAACTCAATTAGCAATAACTTGGCCTCTTCAGGCTGGCCTTTAGCAAGAAACATATCAACCTGCTTTAACGTAACAGCAAAGTCATTCGCAGGTGCTTGCTTTTTCATGCTACGACTACGCAGTAACTCTGTTTGCACTTCAAGCTTTAGCTCATCAGCCATTGGTTCTGCGAGTAACGAGGCTGGGGCTGCACGCTCACTTCGCTTAATGAATGGCGTTGAATTAATGTTCGCGTCAGGTTCGAGAGCTGGCAAGTCATTTACAGAGGTAAATTGATCTGTATTTTGCCAATACAGCAAACTAACTAACATTAACGATGCTGCTGTTGATAGCCGCCCATACCACGTTTGATAAAAACGTTTTGATTTTACTTTGGGCTGCACTGCATTCACTGCGTTTTGCAATATTTGTTGATCCAGCGCTGAACTTGGTTGCTCTGTTGCACCATCACGATAAAGCGAAGCAATCTTATTACTAGTGAATTTATCAGTCATCTATTCCCACCATTTTATGCATGATGCACTGTTTTAGTTTGGCCAATCCATAACGTATCCTACTTTTAATATTATGAGCGGACTCCCCTACCAACTCAGCAATTTCATCTAATGTAAAACTTGCTTCATGCTTTAATAAAAAGGCCTCTTTTTGCTGGCGTGGTAATTGAGCTAAGCATGCTTTTAAGTAATGTGCTTGTTGCGATAAATAAAGCGCTTCATCATGCTCACGCTGAATACTTGCATGCTCACTCGACACACATTCACTTGGGGTATACTCCAAACTACTCCCTGATTTATCATCAATATTGTGGTCATCATTCGCAGCTATTACTTTATTGTAGGTGGCACTACGGCGGTAATAATCGACAAGCTCATTATGGGCGATCCGATACAACCAAGTCGTAAACTTTGCGCTGACTTGATAATTTGAACGCGCTTTAATCAGTTTATTCCACACCTCTTGAAAGAGCTCTTCGGCTAGCGCTACCGATGAGCACTGACGAACAAAATAGCGATAAAGGCTGCTTTTGTGCCGTGTGTACAAAAGTGTAAATGCTTGCACATCACCTTGGCCATATTTAAGCATTAGCGTTTCATCTGCTACGTTTTTCTCGTCTTTCATGGCGCCCCTTTATGAATGGCTGATTTTTATATATTAGCCTCTTACATTAGGGCGTGTTGACCTTTCGTGATTAATTTTGCAGCAGTATGTTTGGTATTTAGACAAGGCAGCGCCTATGCTGTGTGGTTGTTCCCCAGAAATAGGCGATAACGCAGTATAAATGCCAAACATGCGCTGCCCAAAGGGTTCTTCCTAGGGGCGATTGACTCTTTGTTGCTCGGTTTTTACTTAGCCCGCTAGGTTACAAACCTCGCGCCGCGATTAAATCACCCCTAGGTTGAACAAATTTCAATCCACAAAGGTCAACACGCCCTAGTACTTTATATTTTAGTGAAGGACATCAGCAGTTTTTACCAGCTGAATAAACTCACTACGATAGCCAAACGGGTCATTCCCCTTATTTTTTATCGCTAATTTAGTGCAATCTTCATAGTGCCAGTCGCTGGTGTATTTTGCACCTTTAAGTAACTGAGCAAACCCAGCAACCGCAGTCGCAAATTTAAAATCTGTACTTGTATCTAACCAGTCACTATCGTTTTTTGGCATAAATACTGGAGTGCTGATTAATTCACTGCGCTCACTATTTGGTTGTTTATAACGCACTTTAACAAACGCAAGCTCTTGGCTATCGTTGCTTTTGTGCTGTGTGGTTTTATAACGTAAGTCATCAATACGTTTATTAGGCGAGTTTGCTAGTGTAATTTCATAAAGGGCTGTTACCGTGTGCCCCGCGCCAAGCTCTGCTGCATCAACTTTATCGTTATTAAAGTCTTGCGTAGCAAGCAGTCTATTTTGGTAGCCAATCAAGCGATATTCAGCCACCTGCTGCGGGTTAAATTCCACCTGAATTTTTACGTCTTTGGCAATAATTTGCATCGTACTACTTAGCTCATCAACCAGTACTTTACGTGCCTCGTTGATGTTATCAATGTAAGCATGTTGTCCATTGCCAATGTTGGCTAATTGTTCCATCAAACCATCGTTATAGTTGCCTTGACCAAAACCCAGCGTAGTTAACGCAATCCCTGTTTTACGTTTGTCGGCCACCAGCGTTTTAAGCGCCTCGGTCGATTGTAAGCCGACGTTAAAATCGCCATCGGTGGCTAAAATCACTCGGTTCACACCTTCTTTTTTAAAGTTTTGCTGTGCTATTTGATACGCAAGCTCAATGCCTTGCTCACCATTGGTTGAGCCTCCCGCAGCTAATTGTTTTAGCGCGGTGGTTATTGCCTGATGATCATTACCTTTAGTGGCAGGCAACACAACACCAGCTGCGCCGGCATATACAACGATTGCCACGGAGTCATTTTCATCGAGTTGTTTAGTCAACATGGCTAAACTGGTTTTTAATAAAGGCAGTTTGTCTGGCGTATTCATTGAACCCGATACATCCAATAAAAAAACCAAATTTGCAGCTTTTAAATCTGCTTTTTCAATTTCAAATCCTTTAATACCAATTTTTACAAGCTGCCTACGTTCATCCCACGGTGCAATACCCAGTTCAGTATGCACGTTAAAGGGCGTGTCTATACTTGTAGGCGCGCTGTAATCGTAGCTAAAATAATTAATAAACGCTTCTTCTCGCACTGCATCAACTGGTGGTAACTTACCTGCATTTAGTATACGACGAACGTTACTGTAACTGCCTGTATCCACATCCACCGAAAAAGTAGAAACAGGCTCAATAGCAGCCTGTTTAACGGGGTTTTGTTGTGACTTTATGTATTTTTCACGATCTTGCTCTGTCGAAAATACAATATGATTACTTGGATCAGGGCGTTTTTCTATCATAACGTTTGAAAGCATTAACCCTTGTGGCTGCGCGGCATAACTAACAGGAGCCAGACGTCGTCTTGTTTGCACATCTGTTTGTATTGCATCATTGACTCGTGCATTAGTTTCTTGTTTGCTTTGAATTATTACAATTGCCTCAGACTGCTGTTTTTTCTCATCATTTGCCTTTTCGCTCATTTTATTTGAGCTTTGGTTACAGGCCGTTAGCCCTAACAAAACACTAAAGCTAATTGTTGCTAAACGATAGTTACATTTTATACCATTAATTTTTTTTGAAGAGTTGTTCATAGAGTCACCTTGTTTAATACACTGCTACTAATGCTATTAACGGATGACCTTTAGAAGTGGGGTTAAATTTTTAACTAATAAATTAAATAATATTTTATTCCTCCAAATTTATTACTTTCACCTCATTTATTACCAAGTTCTCTGACGATTAGTTACCATAGGGCTACGTTTTTCATAATTGATGATGTTAGTTTTGTATTCCACTCCAGCTAATCGCACTTTATTTTCTTCTGCTATTTTAATTCTCGGTATTTTTTTTATTGCCGCCAATTTACGCGCACCTGTCACAGGAATTGCACCGGTACTTGATCAAATCATTTTGGCGTTTAGCTTAACGCCAACACAAGCCGGTATGCTCACCACGTTACCTTTAATTGCATTCGCTTTAGCCAGCCCAATGGCAGCAAGCTTAGCCAAAAAGCAAGGGCTTGAAACCTCTCTTTTTATTGCGCTTTTACTTATTGGTGCAGGCCTTAGCTCTCGATTAATTGACTCTGCTTCCGCTCTTTACTTCGGCACAGCGATTATTGGAGTGGGTATAGCCATTGGCAATGTACTCTTACCAAGCTTAATTAAACGTGATTTTCCTCATAAAGTCGCTGTGATGACCTCTTCTTACGTGCTTGCCATGGGTATTTTTGGTGGCAGTTATTCAGCATTAATTATCCCTTTGGCCGACTACAAAAATATGGGCTGGCAACTGGCGCTAGCCTGCTATGGCTTACTCACGATTGTAAGTCTTGTCATTTGGTTGCCGCAATTAAAGCTACATACAAAACCTGATAAAGCACTACTCAATAATACCAACAGCATAAAAGTATGGCGTCAGCCGCTGGCGTGGCAAATTACTTTACTACTCGGGTTAAATTCGTTTTTTACTTACATAATGATTGGTTGGTTACCCAGTATTTTAATTGAAGGTGGCCACTGTGCACAGCAAGCTGGGGCACTGCAAGGGAGCTTTCAGGTAGCATCAGCGATACCAGGTATCATACTAATTCCTTTATTGGCAAAATTAAAAGATCAACGTTTACTTACTTGTATATTGGCATTATTAGCAGCTTGCTGCTCACTGGGGCTACTATACTTGCCTGAGTTTGCATCTATTTGGTCAATTACATTAGGGTTTTGCTCTGGGGCATGCTTTATTTTGGGGCTGTCGTTTATAAGTTTACGCACGCATGATTCTTGCCAAGCGACTTCGCTCTCAGGTATGGCGCAATGTTTTGGTTACTTACTTGCCGCATCAGGGCCTATTTTAGCTGGCTCGTTACATAGCCACTTTGGTAGCTGGTCAACCACGTTGTGGTTATGCGCGCTCGCCAGCGGCTTATGTGCCATATTTGGCTACCTCGGTGGACGTAATGTCACCATGCCAAATAACGTTTAAACCATTGTAGTACACTAAAATGAGTGGGCGATTTTACAGCATGCTTTTGCGCCCACTTTTTATTAATAGCCTCACGCTGCTCACGGCGCACTTGCGCCAAGTTAGCTTTAGCGGCAAAGCTTAGTCGCTGCTGATCACTTAATTCGTTATCAAAGTTTATCTGCGATTTTTTTACTGCTCGGCTACTTTTCACTGATGAACACATATTATTATCTCCAAATAACTCGCATTACTTATATAGAAGACATGGCGTGATGTGTTTTTATTTCAAGCATCATTAAAATAACGATTTGATAATGAGCAAAACAGTCTCAGCTCTTTTAGCGCTGTGTGATTTAGTGTTACTTAATACTTGAATTCAAGCAACAAAAGCTTTAACGATTTTTATATTGTGTTTTGCAATGGCTTCGCATAATGGCGGGATCGCGTAACTTAAGATGCTTTGTTGTTCGCCCTGCATGGCGTTTACGCCATACTTTAAACGAACCCGCAGATACATTGCTGCGCATAAAGCCAACTAACTGGGAGTGATTTAAACTATATAGGTTTTCTATCGCTTCAAATGGCGTGCGATCTTCCCACGCCATTTCAATAATTCGAGATTTTTGACTATCACTGAACTGCATATTGCACCTAAATTGATTTTATACGCAGTAGCATCAATTTCGGTGCAATAAAGTGCTAAAGAAATACGAACGCCTTACGTATTATTTGCTTGGTACAGATTAGCTTGTTTTATACTAGCAAAATCATTGAATCGCACACCGTGATGCTTCATTACTTCAAGGATTTTTTTGCTGATCATTTGGCGTAAATAAAACGGCTGATTAGGCACAAAGTGATGAATAGTATGGGTATGACCAAAGTTAAAACAAAACAGGTTAAATGGCATAAACACACGACTAGTTAACACATGTGTTTGTTCAAGCATGTTATTCACTCCCCCGTAGTAATGCATTGATGAGGTAACAAAGTTAAGTGAGCTTGAGCGAATAATGTTAGGCACGATTAATACCACCATTAAAAACTCAAACACAGCCATAATATCCAAAAGCCACGCCGGTGAACTTTGTTCAAGCGGCATAAATACGTTAACCCCATGAAACACAATCACACTGTATAAAATAGCAAAATACACCGTTGTGACAGGAAAACCTGCATTAAATACGTTTAAGAAACTAAAGCCTTTGATTTCTTTACTAAAGCGCTTAGCGTTAATTAATAATCCAAGTAACCCATCAACAATTACTAATACGCGTAAGAATGGGTTTTTAATACCATTACCGACTAACCGCTCTTCGAGGTCTTGCTCTGTGCCGGACACCTTATGATGATGTAAGTGCATTTTACGGCGATACCACGGGTTAACCGTATTAGGTCGCATAAGCCATACTGTCAGCATCATAAAATTATGCATAAATGGCTGATTACTAAAATATTGCTTATGAATAAGGTCGTGTTCTAGCTCATGCGAAATCGACGCGGCAATAGCAGCTAAAATAATACACAACCACGCAGGGATGATTGCAAAGTAATATAAAGTCCCCACACCAATAAATGCACTAAGCGATAAGAGCAAAATAATTAACCCTAAGGTATTTTGGTGGGTTAACAGTGGGTGTTTTTGACGAAGCCGTGCTTCTTCACTTTTAATAGCCTTAACAATGGCTTGAATGTTTTCCTTGGCACTTAACGTGGTCATAAATAGCAACTGAGAATCAAAGTTGCACAGATGATACCCGAATCAAGATAAACCTTCCATAGTGATCAGCGGATACGTCCCCCCGCCCCTGATGAAATAAGCACTGCACTTAAAAGTATTAATAGCTCAGCAAAATATGAAGAGCAGCTATTTAATCCGATGTATTAATGCCTAAAAGCAAAAAGTAAGAAACAACCCATTTTGCGCTTCAAATGGGTTGTTTTTGAAATCAAGTTATCTTGCTTTAGTAATTAAAACTTCCAACCAACAACTAATAACAAGTCTTTTACTTTATGTTCATATGAATGAGTGGCAACACCAAGATCAGTTACCTCTGCTTTGTCTTTCGCTTTAAATAGTGAATACTCTAAACCTACATACAAATTTTTTGTTAATTTGTAATCAAACCCAAGTGAAGCATATGGAGCGTTACCACTTTTGCCAATATCATAATGCGATGAAGGATGAGAAAGTTTTAAAGGGGTGCTCCCAGTATAATTCCAATGAGCAAGGCCAAACCGCCCGTTAACTGAAAAATCATCAAATAATTCAAGCTCGCCTTTGACACCAAATCGTATCGATTCTATATCTATTGGAATCTCAGCCTCGAAACGGTGCTCTAAAAAACCATGTTGCTCAGGCATAATTACTGTAGCGATATTATCACTACTACCATGTTTATGTTTCGATAATTCAACGGTTAAGTAATCTGTAAAATTTAAACCTACCCTAAAGCCGGTAGAATTCGTATTTTGCTTGGATGAGTAATGCTTTTTAGCGCTTTCTGATTCCGTTAAAGAGTAAATATCGTTACTCGATTTACCAATTAAAACTTCTGTTATTATTTTTGTTTCTGCGTGAGAGAATAAAGGAAGTACACAAAGAGCTCCTCCTATTATAATTTTTTTCATTTAAGTCTCAAAGTTAATGTAATTGTTAAATATAATAAACACTTAACATAAAATAAACCAGACTACCGGACAATTTAGTTCCGATTAATAAAACAGCATTACTTTACTTGTGACATAATTCAATTACCTAGTACAGCCCCGCGTCAAGATTGAATTCTGGTTTTTGTAACTAAAAAAACGTTACACTTTAAATAAAAAGTAATATTTAAATTCAAGTACTTGAATAATGAAATAACTATTTTTAGTAAACTTATTATTGAGGTTTCAGGTTATTAATTCAGGTTTTCTGCCAGCATTGCTAACTTTTCTATACCGTGATCTGGCATCCACCTTTTAAACTCAACAAAGCCATGTTTTTTATACAGCTTAATAGCAGGCCCATTCAGCACGGCAGTTTCAACGACTGCGGTTGTTATGTTGGTTGGGGCTACAAAGCTGTTTAACACATAGTCTATTAATTTATCTGCGATACCCTTTCTAAAATGATCGGGGCCTACCGTTAAACTATTTATTTCTAACTGCTTACTCGTTATCGCTAGTTCAATTACACCTGCAAGGCACTCTTCTGCAAAATAACCATAAAAAACTGTTGTCGAATTTTTTATATTATTAACGGTGCGAGATAATGGAGGAAAGTTAAGCGACCCGATTAGCTGCGCTTCAATTGTATAAGAACGTTGAAAAATAGTATAAATTTGCTTTGCCACTGCATCATTGGCGCTATCTAACTTTGCAATCATTTACTTAAATCCCTATTGCCACTTACTTTAGTTAAATACAACAATCCATTCAGGTGTTTTAAATTCTTAACTGTGGTTGTGCCTATGTACAATCCATTCAAACTTGAATTCTAGCGCTTAGATGACTGTTTATCATAAATAAAGCAACATTTATAACATTAGGTTCAAGACGCTTCAATACTAGATACACCACCTATAACTATTTACTACATGACTCTTCGGTTTTTAATTTTGCAATAATACCGAAATAAACACATACCAAAACCATAACGAAACACCAAACTATACCAAAGTAAAATTTGACGGGGTTGCTACTTGCTGTGATTGTAATTTCACGCCCCATAGAGTTGTAAGAAAGCGCACCAACAACTAATAAATTATATAAAAGAAAACTAAAAGCTAAACCAAAAATGCGCGCTATAAGACGTGACTTTTTATCGACCGTTTTCATTTAATGTACCAATAACGAGCCAATGAAGTTGCTCGTTTTTAAATTTATTTTTATTGATGCATCAACCATAGCCAAGTTCCTATTTTGGTTCAATCGTTTAGTCGTTTTCTACTTTTATAGTCATTATCGCCGTTGAGAATTGCCTTATTGCCTTATTGCCTTATTGCACTATAAGCGTTAGTTTTTGAGGTTAAAAAAGCTGTCGCTTGAATGTTTTAGGTAAGCTTTTTATTTGAAGAGTGCAGATTCAATACTTATCACTATTACAGCATCTGAGATGGTTACTATCTCAATGATCGTCATCTAAATGATCGACCTATATACCAAGCCACCTCAAGATGCGTTTTGGGTATAATCCCCCATTATAAAACCAACGTAAAACTAGCCCCCAAACCAACTTCAGACTCGACCTTTATCCGTCCTTTATGACGATGGATTATTTGTTGGCTCAACGCCAACCCAATTCCTGAGCCTTTTGTTTTGGTGGTGAAAAAGGGGATAAAAATTTTCTCTAATGCACTTGATTCTATGCCATCGCCATTATCGTTAATTTTAATCTCACTTTTGCCATAGCGATTAATTTTTGCCGAAATCGATATTGTTTTTTCAGGCTTACAACTCAGCTTTAGGGCCTCTACTGCGTTACTTAGCAGGTTAATAAGCACTTGCTCTAACATTTTTTTATCAACCGAAATACTAAGCTGCTTAGGTTCAATTTCAAAGTTGCATGTAATATCACAGTCGAATAACTGAGCATTAATCAAAGGCTGCAAATCGTCAAAAAGGTCCTGAACCAATATTGGCTGTAAATCTAAATGCGGTACATGAGTCAACTTCCGGTAGTCTTCCACAAAACCCAACAAAGATTGGCTACGAATACCAATCGCATTAAGGCTTTGTAGATAGTCATCTACTAAATCTTTATCTGCCAATTCATGGACGAGCTGCTGCTCAGTGATAGTGACAAGCGTGTTTGCTAATGAATGTATTGGTGCAACTGAATTACCTATTTCATGAATAAGAACGCGAATCAGCTTTTGCCAAGCGTCTATTTGGGTGCTTTCTATTTGTTGAGAAATGGCCGTAAACAGCCATAATTCATATTGGTTATTATGATAGGTAAAGGCAAGGTATTTAAACAACATATCATTTGCAACACTCTCTCCCTGCTTTGCCAGCTCGAGGACAGGCAGTGATGCCATAAGTTCGTTGACCGTGTTGGTATTACGAATGTCCAATGCTTGCTTTGCACTATTATTACACACCACTATATCGCGCTGATTTTTAGTGAGGATAACACCTGCATCAACGTGTTGCAGCATGGTCTCAAAAAGCGCGACTTGTTCGGCTTGTTGGAATTTATCGGCTTGAACACGCTGAATGAGATCGTTGCAAATTGCTTGCTCTTTGGCGCCCAGTGTATGCTCTGCACTCAGTCTAAAACTGCTATCTTGATACTTAAGCGCATTGATAACTTCATTAAATTGCGCCTGTTGTTTATAAAATATTTTTAAGGTCAAGCCCACACAAATTAACGCAGCCATAAAGGAGATGGTACTGAGTAATATTGCATGACTAAAAAACACACCATACAAACCTAAGCAACTGAATATTAATGCAACAATAAATAGTGTTAATACATGATAGCTGGTTTTATTCAACACCGTACTTCTCCATTTTTCGATATAAAGAAGGACGGGTGATCCCCAGTGCTTTAGCTGTATGACTGATGTTGCCTTTAAAATCAGCAAGCGCCTGCTCGATAGTTATTTGTTCAATCTCCGCTAAATTATAAGTAATCGGTTTAAGTGCTATTGCTTCGCAGTGTTGTGCATTTGCAAGCTGAAAATGTAATTGCTTACCATCTGATAAAATAACCGCCCGCTCAACTAAATGTTGCAACTCTCGAATGTTACCAGGCCATGCATAGGTAAATAATTCATCTAAGGTGTTATCACTAATACTCTTTACAGGAAGCTTATATTTTTCACTGTATAAGTGAGTATAAAACTCAACCAGCAATGGAATGTCTTGTGGCCTATCTCTGAGTGGCGGAAGTGTGATCTCAACGGTATTGATTCGATAGAGCAAATCTTGTCGAAAGCTACCTTCGCGCACCCTATCGTAAAGGTTCACGTTAGTGGCAGTAATAAGCCTAATATCTATCTCTATTTGTTTACTGCCACCAACGGGAGTGATCACTCTATTTTGAATGGCTGTTAACAGTTTGCCTTGTAATTCTAAGGGAGTGTTAGCTATTTCATCTAAAAACAAAGTCCCCATATCAGCCAATTCAAATCGCCCTTGTTTGTTCTCTTTGGCGTCAGTGAAAGCCCCCTTGGTATGCCCAAACAACTCACTCTCAAAAAGCGAGCTTGCGATAGTCCCCATATCAACTGATAAAAATGTGTCTTTTGCTCTCAATGAATGTTTATGAAACTCCCGTGCAATCACCTCTTTACCTGTGCCGCTTTCGCCTAAAATCAATACGTTAGCATCTGTTTTTGCTGCTTTTTCGATGGTTGTAAAAACCAGCTCCATAGCGGGACTTGCTGCAATCAGGTTTTCAAATGGGCGATTCTGTGCTGCAAGCGACAATTGGGCTATTTGATTAAGCTTTTTAGTTTTTTGTCGTTGTGTACTTAAGTCAATACAATTGGCCACCGTCGCCAGTAACTTTTCATTTTGCCAAGGCTTAAGTACAAAGTCACTAGCGCCTAGCTTAATAGCCTCAACTGCCATCGACATATCTCCAAAGGCGGTAAACAGCACAACCACGGCATCTTCATCAAGCGCTTTAATTTGTTTCAACCAGTAAAAGCCTTCTGCGCCTGAGGTTGAGTCACGGGTGAAGTTCATATCAAGCAGAACCAAAGAAAAAGACTGTTTGGCAAAAGCTTGCGCAATATCGTGAGGGTTATCCAGCGTCATTACTTTTTTATAGTGCTGTTTTAATAGCATTTTAGTGGCTATTAAAATTTCGGCATTATCGTCTACCACTAAAATTGCTTTATCTGAGAGGCTCATGGGTTATTCCTTCAATCGAACTGTACGATATCGTACATCAAGTGTTTAATTTTTTTACACCTTTATTTTTTAAATTAGTAAAATAAATAGTAACAACATGTTTTATAAGAGTTATATTTTTTGGCACACAACTTGTTATATCTATACCAACGTTGAGTTTTAGATGGATAGTTATGGATAAGTTGATTACAAAAAAGCGCACTTTTAAACTCTGGTGGTTAGCCTTACCAGCAGTGGCAATTAGCTACTTCCTGTTAAGCAATACAGTCAGTGGCAGTGGTAGTCGGTATAACATTGCAAGCGACAAGGTAAAAGTTAGCACTGTGATAAAAGGCGAATTTAGCGATATGATCCCATTACGGGGTAATATCACCCCCAGTAAATCAGTTTTTCTTGATGCCATTGAAGGCGGCCGTGTAGAGCAACGCTTTGTTGAAGAAGGAGCAATCGTTAAAAAAGGCGATAAGCTCCTCGCTTTGAGTAACACAGGTTTACAGCTAGATGTAATTTCCCGTGAAGCACAAATCTCAGAGCAGCTAAACAACTTGCACAATACCCGATTAGCCATTGACCAAAATAGGCTAAACCTAAAGCGTAATTTGTTAGAACTAGACTTTGAAATTAAGCAAAGCGAGCGAAAAATGGCGCAACACAAAAAACTGGTAGCAAACAACCTTGTTTCACAAGATGAGCTAAAAACAGTCATTGATAGAACACTGTATTTAAAAGATCGCCGTACGCTTGTGGTAGAACAACAAGATCAGGATGAAATAATAAGAACGACGCAAATAGCACAACTTGAAGACAGTGTGAGCCAGCTAAATAAAAATCTACGCTTTGCACGTAAAAACCTTGAAAACTTGATAATCAAAGCCCCAATTGATGGCCAACTGACCTCGTTTAATGCCGAATTAGGAGAATCTAAAGCACGCGGCTCACGCCTTGGCCAAGTCGACATTATGAATGAATATAAAGTCACCGCTTTTATTGATGAATTCTACCTTGGCCGAGTTTTTGCGGGGCAAACAGCCACGCTTACTCATCTTGGACAAGCCTATACCTTAACCCTGAGCAAGGTTTACGCTGAAGTATCAAATGGTCGCTTTGAAGTTGATTTAACTTTTAATGACTTATTACCACAGCGTATTCGTCGAGGGCAAAGCTTGCAAATGGAGTTATTACTCGCTGATGCAAAGCCTGCCACAATGCTTTCAAATGGTAGTTTTTACCAAGATACCGCGGGCAAGTGGGTATTTGTCATTGAAGAAGGTGGCCAAGTGGCTGTTAAAAAACAGGTAAAATTTGGCCAAATAAATAATAAATTCATTGAAGTGCTGTCGGGCTTAAATGTAGGAGATCGCGTGATCACCTCAAGCTACAGCAATTATAAAAACATAGAATCAATCAAATTAATAAATTAAGGGCAATTGCCATGATCAACCTTAACAACATCAGCAAAATATTTAGAACTGAATCGGTCGAAACCTACGCTCTTGACAGTGTATCTTTAACCGTTGAACGCGGTGAGTTTGTAGCTATTATGGGCCAGTCTGGTTCGGGTAAATCAACCTTACTGAACATTGTCGGTATGTTAGACCACATAGACCAAGGTGAGTATATTTTTGACGACAAGGACATCAGTGGGTTTACCGAAAACAAATTAGCTGATATTCGCAAAGACAACATTGGCTTTATCTTCCAAAGTTTTAACTTAATTGACGAACTTACCGTATTTGAAAATGTTGAACTCCCTTTGGTCTACCAAAGAATTAGCAAAAAAGAACGCGAACAACGCGTATTAGCTATTTTAGAAAAAGTAAACATTGCCCATCGTAAAGATCATTACCCGCAGCAGTTATCAGGGGGACAACAACAAAGAGTTGCAGTAGGACGAGCGATAGTTGCTGAGCAAAAAATGCTGCTTGCCGATGAGCCAACTGGCAATTTAGACTCTAAAAACGGCGAAGAAGTGATGCAACTTTTAGCGCAATTAAACCGTGAAGGAGTCACCATCGTCATGGTCACTCACTCTGATCATCATGCTAATTATGCACACCGCGTGATCAACGTATTAGACGGCCATATTGTATCTCAGAATATGCAGGAGGCGCGTAGTGCTTAGTAATTACTTAACCATCGCTTATCGAAGCCTTTTAAAACAAAAGCTATATTCAAGTATTAATATTTTAGGTTTAGCAATCGGCCTTGCTATTTGTATTAGCATGGCTATTTTTGTGGAGTCGGAGCTTGGCTACGACACCTTTATTGAAGATCATAACAACATTTACCGTACTTCGTTAAAATTAACTGTACCGGGCTCCCCAGAGCAAAATTTTGCTCCGGGCTCTGTGTATAACGCTGAGCGTTTTAGCGCTTATTTTGATGAGATAGTTGAAGCTGCTCGCCTTCGTGAAATAGGTGCAACCTTAGGTTACGGCACCCAGCACTTTAGCGATGACGGCATACTACTGGCTGATAGTAATACCCTTGATTTTTTCTCATTAGAATTACTCCAAGGGGACAGTGCTACAGCATTAAGCGCACCTAATTCAATTGTTCTAACTGAATCTGCCGCCCAGAAACATTTTTCAAATCAAAATGCGGTAGGTGAGACATTAATATTAGCAAACCGTATTTCACTTAAAGTAACGGGTGTTATCAAGGATTTACCTAAACGTACCCACTTAGATGTATTTGCACTCATTAGTATGAGCACAGCGCCTGCATTTTTGAATAATCCAAACTGGGATCAAAACCCAAGCTTTAACTATTCGACCTATTTTAAGTTAGCGCCACTTACTGATGTAGCAGCACTTGAAGCAAAAATCCCTGATTTTTTAGACAATCACATTCGGGCTAACACCAGTGACTCTTTGCATTACACCTTAATACCTGTGACTGATATTTACCTAAAATCAAATTTGTATTCTGAACTTAAAAACAATGGTGATATAAATATCGTCTATTCGTTCAGTATTATCGCGGCGCTGATCCTATTAATTGCCTGCGTTAATTTTATGAACCTATCTACTGCAACCGCAACCAAACGAGCCAAAGAAGTCGGGGTTCGTAAAACCTTAGGCGCTAAAAAATATAGCCTGGTTGCGCAGTTTATGATTGAAGCAATCATGCTTTGTTATATTGCGCTATTTATTGCAATGGCGTTAGTTGAAGCAAGCTTACCCATGTTTGCGAGCTTTATTGGCAAAACACTGAGCTTTAATTATTTAGATGGCACACTCCTACTCACTTTATTATTATTGGGTCTTGTGATTGGAGTTATTTCTGGCGCCTACCCCGCATTTTATTTAAGTGCGTTTAAACCTGCAAAGGTACTCAAAGGCGAAGTAACTCAAGGTAAAGCTGGGGCACTCCTTCGCCAAGGGCTAGTAGTATTTCAGTTTAGTGTGGCAATTATTTTAATTGTTGCGACCACAGTTGCCAGTTCACAGCTAAACTACGCACGTAACATCGAGCTTGGCTATGATAAGTCGAACACCTTTGTAATAAGAGGTTTATATACTAACGAAGCGAGCAGTAAACGTGATGCATTAAAAACTCAGCTGCAATCACACCCCAACATTATTAATGTAACTGCCAGCTCACGTTTTCCTACAGGCACATTAACCGACTCTTTTGGTCTTATAAACCCAATCACAAATGTATTTCAGATGATGCCAGTATTATCGGTAGATGAAGATTACTTTACTGGTTACAACATCAATATTATAAGCGGTCGCAGCTTTAGTCTTGATTTTCCTGCAGATAAATACCAGCAACCAAGTGACGAAAATCCAACCCCCGCCTTTTCTGTAGTAGTAAACCAAATGGCGGCAAAAAGTTTAGGATTTAGTGCGCAAGAAGCGGTAGGTAAGCAATTTAAAGTACTCGCCGGACGCCACGGCAAAGAAAGCATTGCAACGATTGTGGGTGTATCAACTGATTATTACTTCTCATCGCTAAAAACTGAGATTAGCCCCACTTATCATTTATTAAATAGCGACGCGGGCTATTCAATGTCAATTAAGTACGACACAAATGCAACTCAAGTTCGCGACTTTATTGAGCAAACGTGGGCAACTTTAATCCCTGAGCAACCTATATCACTTGCTTATTTAGAAGAGACATTCGAACAAATGTACCAACAAGAAGACAAAGAATTTATTGTATTTAACCTGTTCTCATTACTCGCCATATTTATTGCGTGTTTAGGGTTGTTTGGTCTGGCGTCTTTTACAACCCAGCGTAGGACTAAAGAAATTGGCATTCGTAAAGTATTAGGCGCCTCGGTATTTGATATTGTAATGCTGATTAATAAAGAGTTTTCAAAGCAGGTATTAATCGCCAACGTTATAGCTTGGCCTATCGCTTACCTCATCATGCAGCAATGGTTAAATAATTTTGTATACCGTGTTGATTTGTCGATATTCCCGTTTGTGTTAGCAGCATTATTAGCATTCGTGATTGCATGGGTAACAGTTGGCTCGCTATCAGCCATTGCAGCTAAGGAAAGACCAATTAACGCACTGCGATATGAGTAATATAAGGTTATAAAAATTAGCCATATTTCGAGGCTACAAGTTACTTTCTAAGATAGCTAAAGCTTGTGTATTTACCTCTACCACTGATTGCTCGTCTAAAACACGCGCAATTAAGTGGTATTAGGGTTAATAATACTAAGTGCACAAAGATTACACCGGTTCTTTTTATTATTTATTTTAAAGTCTAAATTTCGGTTAAACCCCAAACAATTGCCACAACCGTCGTTAATGCCATTAATATAAAGTAGATAATACCGACAAAACCATAAGTGAAAAAAGCGAATATATAACCTTGTTTGTAAATACGTTTTTGCATTATGAACAAGTAAATAGGTATCCATATCAGCAAAGCAAATCCAATGAATCCTAAAATACTCGCCGCAACAGTAGCAAACCCACCACCCAGCGCTTCAAGATGATCATGTGCGACATCTAACAGATCAATTGATAATGAACTGACAAAAATAAAGCTATGACTATGCAGTGCCACAGTTAAGTGCTCCATATAAAGACGCTTTGAGAAGATAAAAATCACCTTAAGTAACAGCGCAAATATAGGCAAAAGTACAAACATTAATTGTGGTAGTTTTCCTAATACTTCATTGATTAAACGATTAGTATCCGTGGTAAACGTTTTCTTCGCTTTTTCTGCTAGTTTTTTAGCAGAATCATCAAGCTTCTTATTACTTTCATCTGATAAAAAATCAAATGACAAACTACCATCAGCACTATTTGAAATAGTAATACTATTGCTTTTGTCATCTGTGCCTAACTTAACGCGCTCAAGTTCTATGGTAGCAAGCTGTCGAGTCGTACTCACCAGTTTGGCATTTTCAGCAATAGAAATATCAAGCTTTAAATCATCAAGGTAGCGATTAAACCTCGCTAAATCGGCATCAATGCTCGCTATATTTTTATTATCTGGTGTCGGCTGAGCTTGTAATTTTTTTTCATTAAGCGTTTTAATATGCTCTGTAACTTGAGTAATAGCAGCTTTATTATTATTCATTTCAATCGTTTGTTGGTCTTCTCCAGAAACAGTTAATTTTAGAGTTAAAAAAAACACAATACTAATGAATAAATATAAGCGCAGTGGCGGCACGTAATGCACTCGCCTACCTGCAAAATACTCATTAGTTAAAAAACCGGGGCGAAATATTAACGGCCATAAAGTACGACTGGCACGGGAGTCAAAGCTAAAAATATCATCGAGTAAATGTAAAATAACCACCCAAAAATACTTTAACGTGGAGTCGAGCGACTGCCCGCAGTTAGAGCAAAATGCCCCTTCAACTGATTGGTGGCAATTATCACAAAGCGTTTGAGCCACCGCCTCACTATCATTAATAACGGAGACTTCTTCTTGTGAAGAAAGTGAACTATTTATATTCACTACCTGATTTTCTTGAGACATAAGCTCACTATGACTATTTAAACTATCAATTAAGTAATACATAAAACAATAGCACGATGTAACATGTAAATTACAAATATTTTATAAAAAACCAACTATTAAACGTGCTGCCTGCCAAAGGATCTGCTAAATTCAACAATGACAATAAGCTAATGTTAATGTTGTCTGTCATAGCGATTATTTACTGTGACCATATAGCCAATACAGGAGAATTATAATGGCGTTTGAAGTTAAGTTTGAATTATCAGATACCGATTTAGAGCACTTTCGCGATGTAATGCGTAAAGCACAACAGGGCGCTAAATTACTAAGTGAGCAGGTAATAATTAATAATGCTAAAAAAATCAGCTCAAATATAATAGACAATGTGCCTGAGTTTGTTCGCCTTCGCATCCAAAAATTAGAAACATTTGTCGCAATGATTGAAGATACTGAATGGCAAATCCCTGAAGAAGAACGCGTAGAAATATTAAGTGCCTTGGCTTACTTTAGTGATCCTGAAGATTTAGTGCCTGATCATATTCCCGTACTAGGCTTTTTAGATGACGCGATTATGATTGAACTGGTTGCTGGCGAGTTTAGTGACGATGTTGAAGCATTTGAAGAGTTTTGCGCCTATCGTAGCCGTGAAGAAAGCCGCAATGGTAACGCAACCGTTACTCGTGATGAATGGCTAGACGCAAAACGTCGCGAACTACACAGCCGCATGCGTAGTCGTCGCAATGAGCGTCGCTCATCTGGACGCTCTTCATTTCGCTCAGTGTTTTAAGCACGACCAACTACAAGGCAATAAAAGCTGATTTAAGCTCTTTTATTGCCTTTAATTCCAATTATAGATTCCAATTATAGTAACGCATCCAGCCCTAATATTTATTGATAATAGATACGCTTTGTACACACAACATAAAGCCATTCCCCGAATTAAATATCTAAATTTACAGTATTAAAAGTGGGTGGCTTTTTAGCTCCACTTTCTTAACGTCATCTTCTTAATACCCTTATCAAATTTAAACAGTCTAAAATATGAGCTACTTAGTTAGGTGAATGTAAACCAAGTCTATTTCCTTCGGTATCTATAAACAATGCGAAAAAGCCACTTTCGTCCGCATGGGATGTTTTGGATACAAGTACTTTCCCGCCATACACTTCAACCTTAGATAGAACGACTTGTAGGTCTTCACCTGCATTTAAATACAATGTAAGGCCAGCAGTAGAGGGTAAATAACCTTCTCCTTGAATAATGATACCAACCGTAGATTGATCCTTATATGGAAATAACCCCATCTTCATTCCTGGAATATCCATAGTTTCGATGGTTAAAGTAAAAATGTTGCTATAAAATTTTACAGCGCGATCTAAATCGGTCGCAGGGATCTCAAAAATCGATGCCAAACTTTGCATTTCACTCTCCTTATTATTTACGTTTTACAGTCAGTAAACCGAGTCACTAACACTATTATTGATGGGAACGTTCTCACTCGTATTTCTTCGAACGACCACATTTTCAATATAGGCATAGGAAAGCATAATAAATTGTAAAAAAACGACAGGGCCGTTTATTTATAGAAAAGCAAAGAAAGAGCCATACTTTTGTCACCAAGAAAGTTACGCGGCTTTACCCCTGTAAACTCTTTAAAGTCTTTAATAAAATGAGATTGATCATAGTAATTGCATTTGTACGCTATATTAGTAAGGCTTTCGTCATGATTAATTAATAACTTCAAAGCAGTTTGTAAGCGAATAAGCTTACTCAACTTCTTAGGGCTAACTCCAACTATATCTAAAAATTTTCTTTCTAATTGTCGTTTTTGATTGGGATCTGAATTTATAATTTTGTTAATGGGTATATTGCCATTGTTCGAAAAGAGAATCTCAACGGTTGCTTTTACAACATTTTCAATAGTTCGCGGATTACTAAGTTTTGAAAAAAGAAATGCTTCAAGTATTTCAATTCTTTCACTTGTGTTTAGAGCTTTAATAATACTTTTTTCTAGCTCCTCTGATTCATTGCTTTCAAACAATTCATAAATTGATGTTTCTTTATTTTTTAGATTATTGATGGGTTCAGAAACGAAATTAGAAAAAGCATAAGGTAAAAAGCTGGCAGCAAAGGTATGAACATAACCTGTCGGTTGAATATAAAAAGGGGAAACGGTTTGCCCAAGTACCATTGCACGTGGTTGAATTATATAATGATTACCTGAAGTGTACCTTTTAATGTCATCACCTAAAATGAAAGCCAATTCAATACTTCCATCAGGTACAATTCTCTGCTTTTCTGAATTTTCTTCTGGAGAGACCTCGAGTGTCCAGAAAAAATTAACAAAAGAGGCTATATCTTTACTTGGTAAAAATGTTTTGTAATCCATAAGCCATCCAAATCAGTACGAAATTCACACTGAGTATACTAACATGCCATATGTATCAGATCTTTCTGGTGACTTTTAATGTTTCTACACAACATATAAAAAGACCTCCGACTTAATACTTCCCTGTTTTAATATATGTTACGATTTTATCTGCATGATCCTCAATAAGTCCCTTTGATGTCCCTACTGCAGCTTTATTTCTTGACGTAACCTTTAACCTAGCGATAGTTTCATCGCTTTTTACATCCTTAATAACAACTATCGTTGAAATATTATCTGTGCCAGCCATGAAACCGCCTAACGCTCTGGCTGCGCCATGCCTCATTTTATAATCAATGAAGGTAATTTCAATTTTCTTATTAGCATCATTACTAGTGCTTAGTCCAAATTGACTCATTTGTGCTTCTAGCCTTGCTTTGAATAGAGACATCCCTTTTTCTGGAACGCTCGCTTCATCAATAACCTCTTGAGTAAATACATCTGACAATTGGTAGGTGTAACTACGTTCAACTATTAATTTTGTACTTGAACAACCTGTTAATACAACAAAGCTTAATATAGTCACTAAAAATCTAACGTTTTTCATAATTTCTCATGGTAAACAGAACTTAAGTTGACACCCATCTTAATTATTTATTGGAAGCAAAACAATAAACACATCGCTTGAAGTCATTAGTAAGTGAACATTTTCGACATAATCACGATTTAAACACAGTTTCAATGAATTTGACTAAATTCAAAAATGCAGGAGTCTACATTGCGGGCACATACGCTTTTCCCTTGAAGAGCAATTTTAAGTTTTAAATGAGTGTGAACACTACGCCAGAAGTTTTTCGCAGTTGCTGAGGTTGCTGCGTCGTTTTCTGTTTAAATTTTCACAGTAACTTGTGTGTGATGACGGTCTACCAACTGCACCATGAAATACGCGGGTAAAGTGTGTAGTGAGTTTTAACCAGTTTTCTGGGGAGATATTGATGCGATCTAAAAGTGGTAAGTTTGCCTCTTCAATGTGGCCGCGCTTATCTTCACGCAAGCATCGCCCTGTGAGCTCTACTAATTCAAGATAAGATTTTAACTCAAACGGTAATCCTTTTGCCATTTGTTGTCTGGGCATGCCTGCAAAGCGCAGTAGTTGTTTGGATTGTTTGCCTTCCTTTGCACTTTCAATGCGTTTTTGTACGCTGGTGCGGGCTGACTCTTCAGGGATATTCGCCATTTTGGCTCTGATGGGGTTTAGATCGACATAAGCCATGCAAGCAGCTATGGCGGCTTCATCTAATAATGCGTGTGATTTGAATCTTCCCTCCCAGAATCGGCCTGTACAACCATCTTCTTTATTAGCTTTACGCGCAATGTCTTCATTTAATAGTCGCATAAACCAACTGATGCTTGCTAAGCGCTCTCGATATTGCTCAACCGTTTGGTTAAAAAACATGCGCTCTGTTTTACTTAGCTTTTCACCTTGCATGTATTTTTGAGTAAGCAAAGTGCCCTTACAGAGTTTATGCCAGCGGATAATAATGGCTTTATCATTCAGCCTCTTTGCTTTTTTATCATCAACATAGAGCACTAAGTGCGTGTGGTTACTCATTACTGCATAAGCACACACATCAATACAAAATACCTTGGCTAGACTCAGTAGCTTCTCTTCAACCCACCCTCTGCGGTGCTCATAAGACTTCCCTGTAAAACAGTCTTCACCGCATAAAAATGCTTGGCGTACACAGCGAGAAATACAATGATAGTATTTTGTATCAACCAAACTTATTTGACGCTTTCTTGCGATTGCCATAGGACACCCTGTTTGTTTTTTGCACTAATTAAAAGTTAGTGCAAAATATAGAAAATACAAACTTTAGGATGGGTGTCATCTTTGTTGGATCTTTGTTGCCAGCAAAGGCCCTTGTAGAAGCTCAAAAACAAAAGGAATTAACATTGCGCTAGGCAATGACTACTTAGCGTCACAAGGTTTAGTATCATTGAAAGATATTTGGATCAATATTCATTACGGGAGATGAACCGCCCATTGCGCTTCCTGTTAATAAAAAGCGCATGATGGGTGGTGTGGGGGCTGGAGGTTAGAGACCTCCGGCTACCCGATTAGCATTTAGCCCGCATACTTTTCATATAACGATTTAGCTTGTAAATTGAATTCTTCTTTTGAAATGGCTTCTTCATCAAGCATGCGTTTCAATTTATTCATTTCCTCATCAAAACTAGACTTGTTTTCTTTTGTCATATTGTTATAGCTTTCCCACATTCGCTTGGCAGTATCATATGTAACAGTCCCACCAAAAACCCAATACACAAGAGTCCATCCAGCTGCGCCAACAACGCCAATAGGAGCAAACGCTGTTGTTAAAGCAATTAATCCTGCAGTTCCTCCTGCAGCCATTAAACCTTTCGTAATTGGGTTATCTACTCCTTTCAATAAATCGACAAAATTATACATCATTATTCCTATAGTTATTATTGATTAAAATGCTAACGCCCGGCTCAACTGCCGGAGGCTACTGACGCCTTTTGAGCGGGTTTTATGCACAAAAGGTGACAGTGGCCGGAGGTCAGATTGCAGCCGCTTGTTAGGCGACTCACTTGCTAGCCTCATAAATTACTGTTGCTAAATATGAACCGATAGCCCCTAACACAATTGCAGAAACTGCCGAAATTGCAATTGACCATAATGGATGAGACTTCACAAACGCAGCCATTCGATAAAATAAGGGTTTCTTGATTCGTTTAATTTCTTCTTGAGCTAATGACAGCATACTATTTGATACTTGCTCTTTTCTCATGCGTTCACAACAATCAGAGCAAATGATTGGATCAGCACAAGAATGAATGATATCAGTTTTAATACCATTCATATCAAATAAGCAGCCCCTTGTTTCATCATGCGTATAATTTGTAAATTCGGAATTTAGGGGAATGCGTTGTCCACTTCTTGTAAATAGAAGTGATCCTGAATAAAGAAGCCTTAGAATTAAGTTTTCAAGTGGAATATTATCCCACATCAAAATATTCTTCATTTCATGGAATGTGATCGCGACTCGGTTATCACTTAATCTTCTAGCATAATAATTATGCTGAATTGGGACATTTAAAATTACCACAAGAAAGTCACCATCATGTTTTTTAGGTAAAACTATCTCTAAGCTCGAGTCTGTAAACTCCCAGTTTTCACCGTCTGAGTCTTCAGTTAATGAGAAATTTTCAACATCTCCTACAACAGTGAATAACTTTGATTTCCATGAAGTTAATTTCTTAGAATCAAACTCTGCTGGCATGTGACCAACTGTAACAATTTTTATTTTAATTGAACTATCCTCGATTCCATTTGCGCCTAACAGCGTTTTACCAAGAATACCGATAAACACTTTGCTAAAAGTGGCCATACTCACGTAAATACGCATTAAAATTTATAATAATATTATTAACTTACTAATTTATGATGACGATGACAACAAAAATTAGCACTACCATACCGAGAATTTACTTAATCAAGAACTGACATTTTTGTTAACCGAGAATAAATAGCGTACATTAAAATAAAATCAATAAGTTACGACCAGCGCAAAATACAAAGCGAGAATTAAAACTAATTACATACCGAGAATTTTAGTATCGAAATCGCCCCCCCTATTAAGGGTACGATTTACCCTTGTTTTAGTGATACAAAAAATGCACAGTACTCTTCACATTCAAAATGTCTGTTAAGCTTTATTTAATTCGAAAAGCGGTAAAACATTCTGGGAGAGTATGGTTTGAGGTATGAAGTTAAGTCGCTCATTTCAAGAAAAAAGAGGGGCAGATCACTTGCCCCTTTGTTTAGTTACTTTGATAGTTTGTTGTGAATTTCGTTGGGTTTAGTGGTACTCAACTCAACCTATGCGGATGCTTTGAATAGTAATATTTTAGGGTGCTACGTATTTTAAAAAACAAAAAAGGCAGGTTCACTTTACCTGCCTTTTTATGACTACCCTTTTATTTGTTACTCTTTTATTTGTTACTCTTTTATTTGTTGAGCAGCTACATTACTCAGCTCGCCCTTGCACACCGTAAATTGCAGGGCGTTTTAGCTGGGCATTTAAAGGTAAGTAACACGCTAGTGCACCGAGGCTAATTACAAACAATAACGTCATAAATAACATACCAAACTGTATAATTTGTGGTATGCCACCAGCAATGAATTGCAATGGTTGCTGTAAGGTCAGCAGTAACGTAATACTCAGTATTATGCCCGCTATTATTGCGCTGCCATTTTGCTTAAATACCAACAAAAACAATGCCAGTGGCTTTGCGCCAATACAAAAATGAATGCCTATTTCAGCGCGGCGTAACAATACCGAGTAACGCATAATGCCTATCAAACCAATGCTGGTTAGGGCAATGGTTGCTGCGATAATCATCAACGTTGTCGCCGATACCACATAATGGCGAAACAGTGCCGTGTCGCGCTGTGCATTTAACGGCTCTAACTGATGCACCGACAACCCTGAGTTGCTATTTTGCAATAACGTATTAAGCGTATTTTTTGTTAATTGCTGGCCCTGCTTAAGCGCTACAATAAATGAACGATAGCCTTTACGTGCTAAAAACGCTTTTGGTTGTGCCTTACTTTGCCCTGGAATGGGCATTGCTTTGACTATGCCTATAATTGTCAGGTCATTCTCGCGCCCTGAGGTCATATCAAAACTTAGCCGCTTGCCTAACGCATTGCCATCTGGCGATAACTGCTTTGCAAACACATCGTTAATAATAATGACCTTTGTATTGCTTTTAGTATCCTCGTTTGTAAAACCTCGCCCCTGTAACACGGGTTGTTTAAGTAATGAAAAATACTGTGCATCAACTGATTTACCATAGGGTAGTACGCTTTGATTGCTTGCCACCTCAACCAATGACCAAGTAATTAAATTATCGTTAATCGGTGATGATGAACGACTTACTTGCCTAACCTCGGGCAATAAAGCAATCTCGTTAGCTACTTGATTTAATAATTGATTTGCTTGTTCTCTATCTGCCGCTACATGGCTTGCTAAATTAACCTCTAGACTGATTAGTTGATCAAGTGGCACTGTAAAAGCATTGTCAATATTGGTTTTATTCACGTTAAAGACTAAAAAATTAATAAATAATAATGTACACGCTACCGCTACTTGAAAGGCGACCAAGCCTTGCCATACGCGCTTACCTACCTGTACTGCTGTACCTTTACCTGCTGATTTTAAACCGCCAATTAATTGTTGATAATTTATAATTCGCGTACATAAAAAGGCGAACAACGTGGTTAATATTAAGCCGCTAAACAATGTGATAAGAAATGATACTGCGTTGATAGAAAGCTCATTAGCGCGCGGTAATATTGCCATGGCAAAATCGCTTAAGGTTGCTAAAAAAGCCGCCGCGAGTGCAAGCCCAATGCTACTTGCCAAAGCAATGAGTAAGGCAACCTCTAGCCAAAATTGCTTAAACAAAGTAAGCCGTGTTGCACCCAGTGCCGCACTCAGTGCTAATGTATGTTTGCGCGCTGCTGTTCGTACTATAAACACGTTACTAATATTTACGCAGGCAATAATAACCAAACCCGCAACGGCTAAAATAAGCCAATAAATATTTTGTGGCGTTTCTTTTAAAATCACTGTTTGCAAGGTGTTTAGCTCAAGCTCGATATGCCAACCTGCAAAAAATGCTTCTGTATCAATATGCTGCTGCCATACGTTATCCACATACTGCGATAACGTTTTACTTGCCTGCTCAAGGCTTATATTACTTGGTAATTTGGCTACAAAATGACTGCGCGAATAACGGTTCCACCAAAACGGCTTAGCTTCTGCTGAGGTTAAATTGTAATCCCACGGGAGCCACACAGCGGTCGTTTGCCCCGTTTTGATAAGTGCAGGCGATTTAAAATCAGCCGCTGCCACACCTATAATTTTAAACTGCTGAGCACCTACGCTCAGTTTTTGGCCTATTATATTATCTTTGCCGGCAAAGTCATTTTGCCAAGTTTGATAACTTATAACTGCAACGGGGTTAAAGCTATCAAGGGCTTCAGTTTGCGTAAAACCACGCCCTAAATGCAGCTTAATGGCGAACATATCAAACCACTGCGGGGTAACAAATGAGGTGTTTACTATGGGTAAGCCCGCTACATCATCTAAGCGTTGTTCACCGTAATACACCAATGCCACTTGCTCAAATAAATTATGGTTTTTATATAAATCAATTAGTGCTGGGTAATTAAAAGCGCGGGTATTGAGCGTGCCTGTTTGGTCAATTTGAGCGTACTCAGCTTTAACTAAACGCGCTTGGTCAGGATACGGTAGCGGTTTTAACAGCATAATATACGCCAGTGTGAGTACGGTAATTAGTGCAGCTAACACTACACTTAATGTTGTAATGACACTTAGGCTATAAACCCGATGATTTATTAAATTAGCAACGGCACTTTTAAGGTTGTAGCTCATTATTGTGCCCCCGTTAGTAATTGATTAACCGGCTTAGTGACGTATTTTTGCATTACCAACACAATAGTCATAAAAGTTAGTAAGGTAATAACCAGTAAAGTAAACCCGCCTAAAGCAGCGCTTAATGGGTTTGCTAACGAGACTGTGGTTAAGTTAAAAATTCCTATTTTTGTAAACACAATAGCTAACACAATGGTAAAGGCACTCACAAAGCCAAACAGCAGGTACTTGGCATGATCAAACAGCATTAATAGCACAACCTGATAAGGCTTAGCACCTATAGCCATTCGTGTGGCAATTTCAGTAAGCCGTATTTGTAAGCTAATACTTAGCACACCATACAAACCAATTGCGGCAATAAACAGTGCGCTTACGGCGGTGCTAATTGCACCATAGAGCGCAAGTTTGCTATGACTAAGCTGCTGCGCATGTTGCTGTTCAAGGCTTATAAATTCACTAATTGCTAAGCGGCTATCAATGTTATTAAGCACACTTAATAGCTGTTGCCTTGTTATTGTTTGTTCGGTGTTTGTTTGTTCGGTATTAGTTTGTCCTGCTTTCGTTTTAATTAAAAAATTAAGTGCCCCAGGGTTTGAGGCTTGATACATTACAAATCGCTCGCCATCAATGTTAGGTAAGTGTTTGTCTGCAACCACGCCAATCACTGTAAACTCACGCTGTGTTGGTGTAATGCGCGTGCCTACGGCGTTGCCTTCTGGACTTAGATAATGAGCAAACGATTGGTTTATAACAATGCCTGAATCGCCGTCTACTAGCTCTTGGTAATTAAAGTTACGCCCAGAAAGCAGTGGTAAATCAAGTAATGAAAAGCTGTGTTCGTCGGCTAGATTTATAAAGCTGGTGTATCGCTCCTGGCGTTTTACATCGTTTATTGGCCAGCCCCAATGATTTGCAAATGGCGAGCGCGCCCGCGATACGGCCTCTACACCCGCTAGGCTATTGAGTGCTTTAACTGTTGCTTGTACAAACTCTTTACTTTGCTCGCGGCTTATTGGCTGCGCGCCTACGGCTTCTACCGATAAGCTATAACGATCAGCCACAGCAAAACCCAGTGGTTGATTTACTTTTTTAAGCGCGTCGTTTATTACCAGTGTTGATGCAAACATCAGCACGCTGGCAAAAGTGATCTGTAAAACAATAAATACTTGGCGTTTGACGTTGTTAATTTGACTACTTTGCCCTTTTCCTGAGCCACTCAATTGTGATTGTAGCTGCCCATAATTTAAATGTGGCGTACTCACCCTTGCTAAAATAACACAGGTAAACACCACAAATAATACAACTGTAAAATAAGAAACCCAGCCGAGCGCAAGCTCATTCACTCTTGGTAAAAACTCGCCAAACTGTGCTTTTATCAGCATTAACGCTAATTGTGCAAGTACTAACGCCAAGCAACTAGCAATGATCAACAAAGTCACAATATCCACTAAGTTACGCATATAAATGTGCTGTGTTTTTGCCCCAACAACATGATGAATAGCAATAGTGTGACTTTGCAGCTGATATTTAGCTAACAATAAATTAGCTACGTTTGTTAAGGCAATCAGTAGTAAACCCACAGATGCTGCAATAAGCACCTGTAAAATAGTTTTACTGTCGCCTAAAATAACTGTGTGTAATGGCGTTACTTGCATATTAAGCTGCCAACCTTTTAAAAAGGCACGCTCGGTCACTTGTGGCAGCCATAGTTGATTAGCGCGCTGTGCAAGCTTTAAAGCAAGTTGTGCAGGGTCAATATTAGTGTTTAATTTAGCTAACATAGCTATCATTGGGCTGATACCAGCCCAGCTCTGCGTTTGATCTTTACGTGGGTTATAACTAAACGGCAGCCATACCTCTCGTGTTTGTGAAGGTCTGTGCATTTGCGGTTCATGAGCAAACTCGTCAAGTACACCGCTGACACTAAAATGGCTCCCTCCAACGCTTAAGGTTTTGCCTATCACGTCGGTATTTGCAGCAAAATGTTGCTGCCAAAACTGATAACTAATCACCGCTTGAGGCCGTTGTTGATCTAAAGCGGTCGTGTCATTTATTACGCTTAAAGGGCTCCCTAGGTGCATTTTCCAATCGAGTAAGTCAAACCACTGCGGGGTAACATAACTCACAAAAACTTTAGGCTGGTTTGGCAACGAGCTAATAATAGCCTCGTCATAATAATTAAGGGCTGCCACACCAAACTCACTTTGATTATTATAAACATCAAGTACACCTGGGTAAGTGAATGCACTATTATCAATTGCGCCATTTTGCTTTATTTGTTGTTGTTCTATTTTATAAAGTGACGACTGATCTGGGTACGGCAATGGCTTTAAAATAACGTTATACGCCAAAGTAATAACACAAATAAGTACCGCAAGTGTTAAACCTACCGTTAATACAAAACTGGTATTTAACAGTGGTTTTTGTTTTAGGTTTTGCCACGCTGTTTGCAAAAAGTATTGCATAATGTTCTCACTAAATTAGCTGTTTATTATGCGCTTAACGCCTCATTGGTATTTACTGCACCGAGCATTTCGCCATCTAATAACTTTAATTGCCTAGTGGCCATATCGCCGTAACGCGGGTCATGTGTGACCATACAAATAGTGGTACCTGCAGCGTTTAGCTCACTGAGAACTTGCATTACTTGGTCGCCCGATTTTGAATCTAAATTACCCGTTGGCTCATCCACTAACAGGATTGCGGGTTGAGCCACCAACGCCCGCGCAATCGCCACGCGTTGTTGCTGACCGCCCGATAACTGGTTCGGTTTATGGCTCATACGATGCCCCAGCCCTACTTTTTCAAGGCACGCTTTTACTTTTTCAGCAATTACTTGCTTGTTTGGTTTAGAGTGATGATAACGCAGTGGTAACGCCACATTGTCAAACACGCTTAGCTCGTCAATTAAATTAAATGATTGAAAAATAAACCCTATTTTTGCATTACGAATTTCAGCCGCTTGATTAAGCGAAAGCGCCGACACGTTTTTCCCTTCAATTAAATACTCGCCGCTGGTTGGCATATCAAGTAGGCCCAATAGTGAAAGTAATGTTGATTTACCACAGCCAGATGGTCCCGATATCGACAAATATTCACCACGATAAATACACAAATCAATACTGCGCAGTGCGTAGGTTTGTAGCTCTTGGGTTTCAAATACCTTACTAATGCCCTTCATTGCTAATACGACATCGGCTTGGGGGTGCGTTATTTTTTGCTCTGTCATTATTTTCATCCTGTTCATTAGTTAATTAAGATTTCGCTATTGCTGCGAGTAAGGTTGGTTAAATCTGAAATAATTAGTTGTTGTTCTAACTTTGCGCCATTAAGTATCTCGATAAAGCGCCCAGCTTCGCGGCCAAATTTTATATTAACCAAGCGTGCGCTTTGCTGCTGTGTGTTTACCTGATACAGCGCTGTTTCAGTGTGCGGTTTTACATTTGCTGGGCGCTCAATATAAGTCACGTTTTTTAGCTGCGCGACATTAATATTGGCATCAACTGTTAATTGCGGCCTGACATTTTCAGGAAGTTCTTTAGGCAGAGATAATTCTACCTCTACTGTATTGTTGATCACCACAGGGCTTATACGTGCTACCTTTGCCGTTACTATACCGCGGCGTGTATCTACTTCTGCTAGCTGCCCTAATCGAATATCATCCACTTGATTTTGTGGTACTTGAATAATCGCAATGAGTGAATCAACCGAGCCGATAAGCGCAATTTCTTGCCCTGCGTTTACACTTTGCCCAAGCTCTACTGGTAAGCGCTGTAATACGCCATTCATCCCAGCCACCACAGATAAGTTAGCCAATTGTGTTTGTGCCATACCCACTAAACCTTGTTGCTGCTTTATTTGCTCAAGCTGAATTTTTTCAGACTCTATATGCACGGCTTTTAGTTGCTCAGCACGCTGCTTGGCGATCGCTAATTGCTGACTCAGTTGTTGCTCGTCTAGCACGCTACGTTGATAATTAAGCGTTGAAACAATACCCTGCTCAACTAAACTTGTTTCAGCTTTTAATTGTAATTTAGCATTTTCGTAAGCGGCATGGCTTTGTGCTACATGAGAGCGTTCATTTAAAAGTTCGCGGGTATTATTTAACCTTAACTGGCGTAAATTAGCGTTGAGTTTATTAAGCTCTTGTTGGGCGCTTTCAAGTTGCTGCTCAAGTGTTGGATTGGCTAATTGCACTATTACCGAGTCACTGGTCACAATTGCACCGGGCTTTAATAAAATAGCCTGTACTGTGGCGGGTGTTTTTGCCGTTAGCAATTGCTGCTGCGCTGATTTAAGCTCGCCATAACCTGTAACTGTAACCGCAAGCGCGCCTTGACGTACATTAGCGACAATTATATTACTGCGCGCCACAGACACCCCTACTTGGCTACTGCGCTGATAAATCACTCCTGCAATTAAAATAATAGCCAGTAGTAAAATTAACTTATGCCAAAGCGATAACTGCTTTACTACTTTTGTTTTTGCTATGTCCATATTTCACCGCGTTATGCTTTGTATGTTTAAGCTATTGCGAAACACATGCCAACATTAAAATCTAATAAATACATAGCATTATAAATTTACATTATTTAAAAACCCTTATAGAGCTGCGATACCGGACTACCCAGTACCAGTTTGAAACTGGCTATGATCTAGCGCTTTCAATATGCTCAAAACAGCAACCCCAAAACCGGACTCAAATAGTCCATAACCGGACTAAAACACCTTATATACCCAAGCCACCTCAAGATACAGTTTCAGTTGGAGTTAAAAGCGATTCAGGCAAGGCATTGATTGCAAATAATGGTTGTTCCCTTGTTAAAATCATTCCCTTATAAAAGTAACGCAGTATAAATCGCTTTTAAACCAACCCGCAGGGCGTTTCACAGGCGCTTACTCTCATCGTTGTTACTTCTTAAAAGGGACTGATCATCTTTAAATAACTAACAAGCTGAAATACAAAAATAAAATCACTGGCATAGAAATCGCTATACGCTACAATCATCCTGCGCTTATTCACCTATTTCACCTATTTGGAAGTTTATGTCTGCCACTATTTTGATCATCGAAGATAGCCCTGAAATCCGCCTAAGCGCGCGCTTTATATTAGAAGATAACGGCTATCAGGTGCTCGAATGCGATTCGCCTTTTACAGCACACACACTAATTGAAGACAGCCAAGCGATTGACCTTATTTTGCTTGATATGAATTTTACCCGCGACACCACCTCAGGTGACGAAGGCATGGCGTTTTTACAGCACTTACATAAACAGCAATTAGACATTCCCGTCATTGCAATGACTGCGTGGTCGAGCGTCGATCTGGCGGTGCGCGCTATGCAACTAGGTGCATGTGACTTTATTGAAAAACCATGGCAAAACCAGCGTTTATTAAAATTGCTCGATCAGCAACTCACGCTTAAAAAGTTAAATAAACAAAACCAAAAATTGCAGCAACAGCTTAACGATCATACCTCGCCTACATTTGTGTATCAGTCACACGCGATGCAACAGCTGATAAGTCAGTTAGCTAAAGTATCTAAAACCGATGCCAACATTTTACTAACCGGTGAAAATGGCACGGGTAAAAGCCAATTAGCACAATGGCTTCATCAGCAATCTACGCGCCATACACAACCGTTTATTGCGGTGAATATGGGGGCTATAGTTGAATCGTTATTTGAAAGCGAAATGTTTGGTCATAAAAAAGGTGCGTTTACTGATGCTAAAAATGAACGCATTGGCCGCTTTGAACTGGCCGATAACGGCAGTTTATTTTTAGACGAAATAGCCAATATACCGCTACCACAGCAAGCGAAATTACTGCGGGTACTCGAAAGCCAAGAGTTTGAGATGGTTGGCGCGAGTCAAACTAAAAAAACCAATGTACGTTTAATAAGCGCCACCAATGGCGATATTGCCACACTGATAAAACAAGGTCAGTTTAGAGAAGATTTATACTACCGGGTAAACACGTTGGAGTTTGTTATACCGCCACTGCGTGAACGAATGGAAGATATAGTGCCTTTGTGCGAGCACTTTATAAATTTACATGCTAAAAAATACTCAAGCGCTATGCTTACCCTAAGCGAATGCGCTAAACAGGCATTAAACCACTATCCTTGGCCAGGTAATGTACGCGAGTTAAGCCATGTAATTGAACGGGCAATATTACTAGCAGCAACCGATACATTGACCGCCAATGACTTAAATTTACAAAGCAATCAAAGCAGTAACACATTACCATTAATGACACTAGAGCACGCTGAGCGCCAACTAATTAATTTAGCGCTAAAACAAACTCAGGGGCATATTCCTAACGCCGCAAAATTATTAGGTTTAGGCAAATCATCTATGTATCGTCGCCTTGAGAAATACGGTATCACTGTATGAAAAACTGGATAACAAACGGTATAAAAATAAATAGCCTTTATCACTCATCGCTTGAACGCAGCTTAATTGGCTTTGCACTGTTAAGTGGCACTTTAGCGGCGTTGGGTTGCTATTTTATTGGCCAATATTTTGCTTTATCAGTTGTTACTTCTACCGTTATTTCAAGTCTATTTTTAGCTATTTACCTTAAACTGTTTACTCGTACCTACAAAAAAGTGATCAACAGCTTTAACCGCAATCACGCCCACTTAGATGCCATTTTAAACGAAGATTACAACCAACTCGTTAAGCCCAGCTATCAGGCAGGGAGTATTCACCAATTACAACAAAGCTTGATCGAGTTAAGTGAAGAGTTATTTAAAAAGAAGTCGCGCTACGATCAGCATGTGTTTTTGGTGTATCAATTAATTGAGCATTTTAATGTGCCGATCATGGTGCTCGATCAACACAATAAACTCAGCTATGCCAATAATGCGTTTAGTGAATTTAAACAGACACAATGGCAAACCTTACGCTACACCAGCGCAGAACAATTAGGGCTTACAAAACAAGGCGCACATTGGCAATTTAGCGATGTTATTACAGCCCAGCAATGGCAAATACGTCACAGTGAATTTATAGAGCAAGGCAGCTGTCATCAGCTTATTGTTATGATTGACATCACCTCAGCCCTTCGCGAAAACCAACTGCAAGCATGGCAGCAAATTATTCGCGTACTTGGTCACGAAATTCGCAACTCACTCACCCCTGTTACTGCTATGGCTGAAAATCTCGCCGTGAAGCTCACCGAGCCACGCCAGGTACAAGCGCTTAATGTAATAAGTGAGCGCTGTAATTATCTTAATGAGTTTGTCACCCGCTATGGCGATATAAATAAACCACTGACGCTCAATATAGTTGAAATAGACACGGCTGCATTTTTAAAACAAGTATGTGCTATTTATCCTGATGTTAAATTTAGCTGCGTGACTAACGCCACAACCTTTAAGGCCGACCGCACGTTTATTCACCAAGTGATGATCAACCTAGTAAAAAATGCCATCGAAGCAAGCATCCCGCCCATAAAAATAGCACTGAGCGTGCATAATCAAGGCAAAGTAAACTGCATCACCATTGATGATAACGGCCATGGGCTCGCCAACCCCGACAACATATTCGTGCCATTTTACACTACTAAACAACAGGGCCAAGGCATCGGCCTCAGCTTTTGCCGTAACGTAATAGAGCAACATCACGGTAGCTTGAGTTTAATAAACAAGAACAAAACCCAAGGCGTGATCGCAACCGTCTTGCTGCCTAATTAGTTAATATCGAAAATAAATAATAAAAGATATTTAGCGCAATCTGTGAATACTTTTTTGCACAAACGTTTCGTTTTTTAAATATAACAGCGAAAATGCCCAGCCTCACTCACATTTAACTTAGTGTAATGTGCTGTAATATACTTTTTTTTGAGCCCCTCCTACACTTTTCCTCGATAAATGAATGACCGCACAATAATGTGCAGCACATATAAAAGGAAGAAGAAAATGTCTAATGAAAGCTTATACCTAGTTAAACTACAATTTAAATCTTCTGTAGTTGGTGGGGGTTCTATGGAGATCCAACTTGCCGTAGATCCAGTAACAGGCTCATTAAATGGTCGAGCGAATGGGAGCATTCAAGAAGGGACGCAGCATTCACCTCATTTCACATCCAGTGCATCAGGACATATGCATGCAACTGGCTTTAATGGTGTCACTAAAGTGGGTGCTGTAACAGGCCAAGCCGTTGTATCTTTCCCACCACCGGCAATTGGTAGTTACCAGTCTCCATTTACCGCAAGCTTTGGCGTTGACAATGAATACAATGGTAAAGGTAGTTTCTCTGTTGGTGATAACACCTATCAATGTGAAGTAAGCCTAATAGACTAATCGATTGAAGTTAGTTTTTATATTAAATGGCATTCAATTTTGTTGAATGCCAAATACCAATCGGGATAGATATGGGGTCTATTTAATGATAAAAAAATTGCGCTATAACTAGGGCGTGTTGACCTTTCGTGATTGATTTTGCAGCAGTATGTTTGGTATTTAGGCAAGGCAGAGCCTATGTCGTGTGGTTGTTCCCCATAAATAGGCGATAACGCAGTATAAATGCCAAACATGCGCTGCCCAAAGGGTTCTTCCTAGGGGCGATTGACTCTTTGTTGCTCGGTTTTTACTTAGCCCGCTAGGTTACAAACCTCGCGCCGCGATTAAATCGCCCCTAGATTGAACAAATTTCAATCCACAAAGGTCAACACGCCCTAGGCAAAAACTTTTATATCTAGTTGTTCTAAATAAAAAATTTTTAACGACATTATAGCGTGATTTAATTCGTTAAATTGTTCAAATATTTATGCAGATTGGTATAAGTCCCCACCAAAACCAAATACTCTAAACCTTATACCAATCGACTTTATTTCAGACATAAAAAAACCCCGACCAATTTGGTCAGGGCTATTAAAAGTGGTACCAGCGGCCGGACTTGAACCGGCACGCCTTTCGGCAGGGGATTTTGAATCCCCCATGTATACCAATTTCATCACGCTGGCATCATTTTTCTTTAACCTTCTAACATGAGAAGATAAAGAAAAACCACTTTAGAGCTAGGACTTATCGAGCCGTCTTCGTCTCTATGCCAAGCATTATACAAACAATAAACACTGCGGCAAGCGTTTTTTACAAAACAACGATCAACCGCTTAACAATTAAGCAACCATTAACATTCAATAAGGCTTGTAACTGTGTTGAGTGTTTGTGTGAGCCTAGTATTTATCAGCCTATTTGCTAAACTAGCGCGCATATTAACTTTGTGAGTGTATTTATGTCTGGTGAGTTTCCTCGTGCGGGGTTTTGGCGCCGCTTTGCTTCATTGATTTACGACTCTTTAGTCGTCATTTCATTATCAATGCTTACAGCGATACTCTATTTTGCGGCTATTCAGGCTTTAATTGCATTGGGTGTTATTGCAAAAACTGACGATCCTGCTGCGTTTATACAAGAGTCACCGCTTTTGTATGGTATTAGAAGTGCGTTATTTATTGGCGTTAACGTGGTGTTCTTTGCTTATTTTTGGACTAAAAGTGGTCAAACAATTGGGATGCGTGCATGGCGTTTAAAAGTTCAAACACGTGATGGCGCGTTAATAAGTTGGCCACAAGCCGTTATTCGTAGTTTAAGTGCATTACTTGGGCTTGGCACGTTAGTGGTATTAATTGATTTTAAAAATAAACGTGCTCTGCAAGATTACATATCAAAAACAGACATGGTATCGCTAACTAAAGAAGAGAATAAGCGTATTTATCAATCTTTAGATTAAAACTAAGTTACTCAGGAGCTAGGGTTCTAGCTCCTAGCTATCAGTTTCGCTTGTTAAGTAAATACGTCGCAAAGCCAATAAAAATAACGCTTGGTAAGGTGGCGCCAACCACCGCAGGAATTTGATACACCATTACCACGGGGCCAAATATTTCATTTGTTAAGTGAAATACAATACCCGTGACAACGCCCATAACAATTCGTGCGCCCATTGTTACTGTTCTAAGCGGGCCAAATATAAATGACAGTGCAACTAATAACATCACCGCAATAGAAACCGGCTGCATGATTTTACGCCATAACGCTAATTCATATGTGCTGGTGTCTTGCTCATTTTGCTCTAAATAACTCAAATAAGACCACAAACCAGTAAACGATAACGACTCAGGTTTTACTGATACTACACCGAGTTTTTCAGCGGTTAATTGTGATTCGTAAAACTCTTCTTTTAGCTGTAGTGTCGTTATTTGCTGCTCGCCAAGCTGCACTTTATTTACATCACGCAGTAGCCAACCATCTTTGCGCCCTACGGCCTGATTAGCTTTTGTTATTTGGGTTAATTGCAATGATTTATCAAAGTGATACATGTTCACGCCATGTAATACGCCATTTTGATCAACATCTTCTATATTAATAAAATTATTGCCATCTTTGGCCCAGACGCCTTGCTGCGCATTAAATACATCTCCACCATAAATCGCTTGGTTACGCATTTCTTTAGCTTTAAGTTGTGCAGCCGGTGCGCCCCACTCACCCAATGCCATCATGCACAGTGCCATAAATATTGCCGTTTTCATCACCGAGACAATAATCTGCAAGCGTGACATACCAGCTGCTTGCATAACCACCAGCTCACTATTCGATGCCAGTGCACCTAAGCCAGTTAAACCACCTATTAATGCGGCCATAGGGAAAAATACCACTAAGTCACCAGGCATGCTGTATAAGGTATATAACAACGCATTGGAAATATCGTAACTACCGCGCCCTACAGACTTAAGCTGCTCAATGAATTTGATGAGCGTGCTAATACCAACCAGTACCATTAAAGCAAAGCCCGTGGTTTGCAAAATGCTACGGCCTAAGTACCAATCAAGCATTTTCATCATGCGCCTAACTCCCGCTTAGTAACAATTGCTTTGAGCCAAGCACCTAAAGGCCGCCCTTTTATAATCAAAAAGCCACCGATAAATAATGCGGTAAAGTGGATCCACCACAGGCCAATTGATGGCGGTATTTTGCCATCCTCTACTGCAAATTTAGCCGCATTAAGTAAAATAAAATACCCTAAATACAAACTGATTGCTGGCACTAACTTAGCAAACTTTCCTTGGCGAGGGTTTACTACACTTAAAGGAACTGCAAGTAAGGTTAATAACGGAATAGAAAGCGGGATAGCCATGCGCCATTGCCATTGTGCTATTGCTTCTGTGGTATTCATAGCCATCAAATCAATAGTTGGTATGGCTTCTAGTTTGCGGCGTTGGTGTTCGATCTCTTGCCCGCGTATTTGTACGCTATAGCCATCGAATTCAGTTAGGTTGAGAGCCGGCGTTTTTCCATCGGTTTCGTAACGTTTACCATCACTGAGCACCAATTGTTGCTCCCCATTTTCTTGTTCAACCACCACACCGCGCTCTGCATACACTAAACGCGCTAAATTATCTTTTTTACTGTCTGGTAGTTGCGCTACAAATACTTTATTTAATTCTTTGCCACCGTTATCAATGTTGTGAATGAATACAACCGCTTTTTCATTACCCGTTTGCTGAAAACGCCCAGCCCGCAGTGCCGATAAACCCGCATCTGCTTTAGCTTGCTCTTTTAGTTGATATTCTTGCTCACTCGCCCATGGCGCGACATACAATGTGAGTACCCCCGCTAATAACGCTAAGACAAAGCTTGAAATTAGCGTAACGCGCACCACATACCATTCGCTTACACCGCACGCTTTAAGTACAGTCATTTCGCTGTCGGCATAAATACGGCTATACGCGAGAATGATCCCTAAAAAGATACTCAAAGGTAAGATTAAAGATGCAAGTTGCGGTAGTTTTAATGCAATCATCGACAACACTAACTTGGCAGGAATTCCACCTTCAGAGGCGTCACTTAAAATACCTACAAACTTTTGCGATAAAAAGATAGTCATTAAGGTTAGGAATACGGCGACCTGTGACTTTAAAACTTCAGTGGTCAAATAACGGAAAATTAGCAATGCTCGCCCCTGTTAAACATCGTGTTTCACTTCAATAGTAAGAAAATGTGAGTAAACTTAGCGTTTTACTTCGTTATTATATGTCATCAACATTAAATATCATACCTAGCAGCTCGATATATTGTTGCTTTAGTGGTATTGATAGCGACAAAAGTATAAAGTTCAAATACACATAATGAGTCAGGCTTTATAAGCTAGTATTAAACCAATAACTAGATTTTTATTTTATTGCCCTTATTAAAGGGAGCTATGACTCAAAATTAGGAGTGACAATGGAATTTAGCGTAAAAAGTGGTAGTCCTGAGAAGCAACGTAGCGCATGTATTGTAGTTGGCGTTTATGAGCCACGTCGCTTATCCCCCATTGGTGAGCAACTCGATAAAATCAGCGATGGTTATATCTCTAATTTATTACGTCGTGGTGACCTTGAAGGTAAACCGGGACAAGTATTGTTATTACATCATGTACCTAACGTATTAAGTGAGCGCATACTACTAGTAGGCTGTGGTAAAGAGCGTGAACTTGATGATAAACAATATAAACAAATTATTTCTAAAACCATTAATACCCTTAACGAAACAGGGTCGATGGAAGCAGTTTGCTTTTTAACAGAGCAACACGTTAAAAGTCGTGATACTTATTGGAAAGTACGCCAAGCCGTAGAAACAACGCAAGATTGCCTGTATACGTTTAATCAATTAAAAAGTAAAAAAAGCGACCCTCGTCGCCCACTGCGTAAAATTGTATTTAATGTACCAACCCGTCGTGAGCTCACAATTGGCGAAAGCGCAATTGAACATGGTTTAGCGATTGCAGCAGGTAGTAAGCTTTGTAAAGATGTAGCAAACATGCCACCAAATATCTGTAACCCAGCTTATTTAGGTGAACAAGCACAAGAGCTTGCGACTAACTTTGACAATATCACTGTTGATATTATCGGTGAAGAAAAAATGGCTGAGCTAGGTATGAACTCTTACTTAGCCGTTGGCCGTGGTAGCGATAACGAATCGGTCATGTCGATTATTAATTACCAAGGCGGCGCAAAAGAACAAGCCCCTATTGTACTGGTAGGTAAAGGCTTAACCTTTGACTCTGGTGGTATTTCGCTTAAACCAGGCGAAGGCATGGATGAAATGAAATACGACATGGGTGGCGCTGCTGGTGTTATTGGTGCAATGCGCGCATTAGCACAAATGCAGTTACCGATTAACGTTATTGGTGTTTTAGCTGGCTGTGAAAATATGCCAAGTTCAAATGCTTATCGCCCGGGTGATATTTTAACAACTATGTCAGGGCAAACGGTTGAAGTACTTAATACCGATGCTGAAGGGCGTTTAGTGTTATGTGACGCACTGACGTATGTTGAACGCTTTGAACCTGAAACGGTAATTGATGTTGCGACCTTAACCGGTGCCTGTATTGTTGCACTTGGGGCACATGCAACGGGTTTGCTATCAAACCATAACCCGCTTGCTCATGACTTACTTAAAGCATCTGAGCAAAGTGGCGACCGTGCTTGGCAACTACCGCTGTGGGATGACTATCAAGATCAACTTGAAAGCCCATTTGCTGACTTTACCAATTTGGGCGGACGCGCAGCCGGCACAATTACTGCGGCGTGTTTCTTATCTAAATTTACTAAAAAGTATAACTGGGCGCATTTAGATGTAGCCGGTACAGCATGGCGCAGCGGTAAAAATAAAGGGGCGACAGGCCGTCCGGTCCCTATGCTAACGCAATACTTATTAAATCGTGCTGGTGTAAGCGAAGCCGCACAAGATTAATGAGTTAGTTTAATACCAACATTAAAAAAGGCGCTTTTTAGCGCCTTTTTTATTAAGACCTAACGCAGTGTATTAATTGAAGCAAACCCCGTTCTATGGCAAAATCCCTGCTCTGATTTATGTGTACTAACTCGTATAACATGCAATGCAATGGGAAGTCCCGATACTATGAACATGAACGCCCAGTTTTTCGTTCTAAAGCAACAAGATGAATCGCAAGCGAAGGCTGATGATCACTTTAGCTTAGCTGCTGATATTGCAGCTGAACAGTATCGTCTTGGCCAGCGTGTTTTTATTTTTGTAGATAACGCCGATACTGCCCACGCCATTGATGAAACGATTTGGTCATTTGACCCCGACAGTTTTGTGCCACATAACCTTCAAGGTGAAGGCCCAAAAGGTGGTGCGCCAGTTGAAATAGGCACAACCCCACCGGTTGGAAATCGTAAAGTTTTAATAAACTTGGCTGCACACCTTCCGGATTTTATTCGGCGGTTTAACCAAGTTTTTGATTTTGTACCCGTAGAATCTGTAGCTAAACAAGCCGCCCGTGAGCGCTTTAAAAAGCTACGCCAACTCGGTGCAAACATCACCACGCAAGATATAAATCGCTAAGATGCCCAAGGTAAAATAGCAAACCAACTCATTTAAGTACTTATTTAAGGTTCTGTGTAATGGATAAAACCTACAATCCGCAAGATATTGAACAGTCACTCTATCAAGACTGGGAAGAAAAAGGCTACTTTAAGCCATCAGGCAAAGGTGACGCATATTCAATTATGATCCCACCGCCAAATGTCACCGGTAGCTTACACATGGGCCACGCATTCCAAGACACTATAATGGACACCTTAACACGCTATAAGCGCATGCAAGGTAACAACACATTATGGCAAGTAGGTACTGACCACGCCGGTATTGCTACACAAATGCTGGTTGAGCGAAAGCTTGCTGCCGAAGAAGGTAAAACACGCCACGATTTAGGTCGCGAAGCCTTCATCGATAAAATTTGGCAATGGAAAGAGCAATCTGGCGGTACGATCACTAAACAGCTTCGTCGTCTTGGCGCATCGGTTGATTGGGATCGCGAGCGCTTTACAATGGACGATGGTTTATCAGACGCGGTTAAAGAAGTTTTCGTACGTCTTCACAAAGAAAATTTAATCTATCGTGGTAAGCGCCTAGTAAACTGGGATCCAAAGCTTCATACGGCAATTTCTGATCTTGAAGTTGAAAACAAAGACAAAAAAGGCCACATGTGGAACTTACGTTACCCATTGGCTGATGGCGTAAAAACACCAGACGGTAAAGACTACATTGTTGTAGCAACAACACGTCCAGAAACCATGCTAGGTGACTCAGGTGTTGCGGTAAACCCTGATGACGAACGCTACCAAGATTTGATCGGCAAAGATATTTTATTACCGATTGTAAATCGCCGTATTAAAATTGTGGCTGACGAACATGCCGATAAAGACAAAGGCACGGGTTGTGTAAAAATCACACCAGCTCATGACTTTAACGATAATGAAGTAGGTAAGCGTCATCAAATGCCGATGATTAATATCTTCGACAAAGATGCAGCAATTTTAAGCCAAGGTGAAACTTACACCTTTGACGGTAAAGAGCTTGAATTTGATGCACCAATTCCTGAGCGCTTACATGGGCTTGATCGTTTCGATGCGCGTAAAGCGATTGTGGCTGAATTTGAAGAACTTGGTCTTCTTGAAAAAATTGAAGATCACGCTTTAACTGTACCTTATGGCGACCGCTCTGGCGTGGTGATTGAGCCATTGCTTACCGATCAATGGTATGTACGTGTTGCACCACTGGCAGAACCTGCAAAAGACGCGGTTAAAAATGGCGACATTAAATTTGTACCACAGCAATATGAGAACATGTATTTCTCATGGATGAACGACGTACAAGATTGGTGTATTTCACGTCAACTTTGGTGGGGCCACCGTATTCCAGCTTGGTATGATAACGAAGGCAATGTATTTGTTGGCCGTGATGAAGCAGAAGTTCGCCGTGAAAATAACATCGCGGATGGCGTTGCACTTCGCCAAGACGACGACGTACTTGATACCTGGTTCTCATCTGCACTGTGGACATTCTCAACCCAAGGCTGGCCTGAAAATACCGATGACTTAAAAACCTTCCATCCGTCTGACGTGTTGGTTACTGGTTTTGACATCATCTTTTTCTGGGTTGCTCGCATGATCATGATGACGATGCACTTTGTTAAAGATGAAAATGGCAAACCACAAGTCCCCTTTAAGACGGTGTATGTAACTGGCCTTATTCGCGATGAAAATGGCGATAAAATGTCAAAATCAAAAGGTAACGTACTAGATCCAATCGATATGATTGACGGCATCGACCTTGAGAGTTTAGTGACTAAACGTACCAGTAACTTGATGCAAGAAAAGGTCGCTGCAAAAATAGAAAAAAACACCCGTAAAACGTTCGATAATGGCATTGAAGCACATGGTACTGATGCCCTGCGCTTTACATTAGCGGCAATGGCTTCAACTGGTCGTGATATCAACTGGGATATGAACCGCCTTGAAGGTTACCGCAACTTCTGTAATAAGTTATGGAACGCCAGCCGTTATGTACTTATGAATACAGAAGAGCAAGACTGTGGTTTTGCAAACGACGCAGCGAAAGAATACTCACTCGCTGATCGTTGGATCTTAGGTCAATTTGAGTCAACGATTAAAACGTATACTGAGCACTTAGATAACTACCGTTTTGACTTAGCGGCTAATACGCTTTATGAGTTCACTTGGAACCAATTCTGCGATTGGTATTTAGAACTGACTAAACCGGTATTGTTTAAAGGTAACGAGGCGCAACAACGTGGCACGCGCCATACGCTTATTACCGTGCTTGAAAGCTTGCTACGTTTGATGCACCCAATGATGCCATACATCACTGAAACTATCTGGCAACGTGTTGCACCATTAGCGGGTCTTGAAACAGCTAATACCAGCATAATGGTACAAGCCTTCCCATTATTTAATGACGCAAACGTTGACGCTAAAGCAATGGATGATTTGGAGTGGGTTAAACAATTCATTCTAGCCATTCGTAACATTCGTGGTGAAATGGATATCAGCCCAAGTAAGCCGTTATCAATATTACTAGCTAATGCATCGAATGATGATGTACGTCGTATTGAAGACAATAAATCATTTTTAGCATCACTTGCTAAAATTGAAGAGTTTACTTTGCTTGATAACAAAGACACAGCCCCTGCGTGTGCAACTTCATATGTTGGCAACCTTGAGATCATGATCCCAATGGCCGGCCTAATCGATGTTGAAGCCGAACTTGCACGTATTGCTAAGCAACTTGAAAAAGCTGAAAAAGGCCTAGCCCAAGTGCAAAATAAACTAGCTAACGAAAAGTTTGTTAACAACGCACCAGAAGCTGTTTTAGCTAAAGAAAACGAGAAGCTTGCTGAGTTCTCTGATGCAAAAGCAAAACTGTTGGAGCAAAAAGCTAAAATTGAAAGTTTATAAAACTTCAATTAGCTACTTGAAAACGCGAGCTTTTTAGCTCGCGTTTTTGTTTCTGTTTTAAGTCCAGCCATCTATACTGCCTGATAAATAATTATAAATCACAGGAACCATCCCAAAATGAAAAAAATCTCTCTCGCTTTAGCCCTACTAGCTATAACCTCAATGTCACAATCAGCACTTGCACAAGGTAAGTTTTCCACTGGAGTCGGGCTCTATGAGTTTGGTGGTCATACCGGTGTTAAATATAGATACTCAATTGATGACACACATAAGTTATCTGCTTCAGCAGGTCTTATAGGTTACTCGTTAGGCTATGAATACACGCTCTCTGAGCATGTTACTGCCGGGCTTGCATTAGGCCAGCAAGTTGTTGTTGCTGAAGATGGTTATCTAGTTGCCAAGTTTAATTATTACTTTCAAGGTGTTGATAGTGCTAGCTGGGTAATAGGTTTAAGCGCAGGCGTAAAAGAAGATGACGGTGATTGCTTTGTTTTTTGTGAAAAAAAAGACACAGATAAAATAGAAGGAACAATGGGCATACACTTAGGTTATCAATTTTAAAAAGGCAGCTAAAACTGCCCTTTCATTTATTTTAACTAAATAGTTAACCGAGCTTCGGATAATACATCCACCTCCAGCTGGAGCTTGGTAAGTACCTTAACCTAAGTTCGGTTATTTAAGTTAAAACGTGTAGTTATACTGCGCACCAAATAAATATGCGTGGCCATTTGATTCAAATGACCATTGCTGAGCAATATTGTCATTCTCAGTAAATTTTTGTGTTTTACCACGTAAGATACTCATACCAATATCTAAGTTTGATTGCTCACTCATCGTGTAATTCACACCAAACGAGTACCAAAAACGATCCGTATCTGGGATTGAAATAGACATATGATTTTTATCGGCTGGTGATTCATCGTAGGCTATACCTGCGCGTAATAATACTGACTTGTTAAACTGGTAATCACCACCAATTGAGTAACGCATCGCATTTGAGAAGTTTTCATCTTTAGAAAAACCTGGCTGATCACGACCTTCAACATCTGCTTCTAATTTGTCAAAGCTACTCCAACCTGTCCACATAACGCTATAATGTAAACCTGTTTTATCATCTAATTGATGAGAACCTGAAAACTCTGCAATCGCAGGAAGCGTTATTGCTACGCTGCCTGGAAGACTAGCCCCACTCGTGCCACCCATTGTTGGCGGCAACTCACTTGAAAACTCACCATCAAAGGTGATATCGGTTTCACTGCGATAGTTAAAACCAAAACGGCTATTTTCATCTAACTGATACATAGCACCAACATTCCAACCAAAGCCAGCATCATCACCTTCTAAGTGAGTTGCCTCAGTCTCTGCAGGTAAACCAAATGGGTTAGCACCAAAGTTTCGGACAATTTTCGCATCAGCATAAATGTAGTTTAAGCCAAGACCAACACTAAATTGATCATTGATCTTATATGAACCACTTACATTCATGTTTACAGTCACGATCTCAGTTTCACCCGCAAGCTGACCCGCAGGGTAATTCTCATCAAACTCAGTCGCTAAACCAAAGTTTGAGAATGCGCCAAAACCAACCGCGAACTTATCATTAATTGGCATTAAAAAATAACCAGCAGGCACAAACGCACTAGGAGCAATACTACTATCATTCAGTGCATTTGGATTTACAGCAGCATTACTTGCCCCTGTACCCTCTAGGCTTACATCTGGAACGACTGCAATACCAGCTATACTCAGCTGCTTTTCTTTAAATACTGACATTAAGGCAGGGTTACGTGCAATTACAGACGCATCTTCAGCTATAGCCGCTTCACCTGCATATGCCCGACCAAGGCCTGACGCACTATGTTCTGCAAGTTGAAAAGCTGCCGCAAAGCTATCAGCCGACATTACAGCAAGTGATGCCGCGATAAGTGTTTTTGTAAGTTTCATTATGTGTCCTTAACCAAGCACGACGCTTGGGTTCTCATGTATGTTGTTATTATGAGTAATTACTCTATTCAAAACTTTTATACACTACATCAATTTTTTACGAAAAACTGTAACAAAGCGTTAAAAACACACATTTAAGCGAATATTTAACAGCTAAGTAACAACTTTTTAAAACACATCGGATGAGAGCAAGGCAAAACCATTTGCAATTAATTATCATTTAGATTGACTTGATAATTAAGCGCATTTAGACTGGCAAACATATCAAGTGAGGGGATGATCGCTATGGAGATTGGATTAATTATTGCTGCATTAGCATTTTGTGGTGCTAGCGTTTACTGTTTTTGCAAAGCTAACTTCTGCGCCTGCACTAAAGCGGGTGAATGTGATAATCCAGTAAACCACTATTGGCTAGGAGCAATATTAACGGCGATGGTCGCATTACTTTGCTGCTGTGCTGCACTGCATTCAGAAAACGGTACATTATTATGGTTATTGCTGATGTGTAGTTGCTTTAGCGGTGCATTACTATCAGCCAAGCAATCAGCCAAAAGACGTTGTGATAAATCCATCACTAAAAAAGGTGTTAAACCACCAGATGCTCTTTTAACAAACGAGCCAAGTTAAGTTGATAATCTAGCGGTTTGATACTCGCGAGTATCTTTAGCCCTTGCTCTGACGTATTTAAATCAATGTCTTTTGATGTGACATGGTGGTTATGCTTAGCGTTATAAAATACTTTTACTTTAGGTTGAATTGGATTCTTATGGTTTCCTTCTGTGACCAAAGCAAGGCGTTCATTGGTTAATTTAACAATAGTACCGACTGGATAGACACCTAAACACTTGATGAATCGCTGCACTAACTCATTATCAAACAACAAATTATTACTTAACAAATGACGTAATGCATTTATTGGCTCATCACCAATTTGGTGCGGCCGATCGGATGTCATTGCATCGTATACATCCACAATTGCCATGATCCTAGCAGGTCGACTAAGTTTCTCTCCTTCTATACCACGCGGATAGCCGCTACCATCCAAACGCTCATGATGATTTACTATCATATCTAGCATCAATGGAGTAATACCCTTCTCCCCCTTAACAAGCCCTAAGCTTTGTGCTACATGCTTTTTAATTGCCTGCATTTCAAGCTTATTAACATCTTCGGACTTTGAGAATATCCCTTGTGGTAGCTTTGCTTGACCTAAGTCATGCAGTAAAGCCCCCATAGCCAGCTCATGTACTACTGATTCTTTGTACCCTAGGTATTTTGCAAACACAGTGACAAAAATGGCGCAATTAATCATGTGCTGCCAGTTATACATATGCTTATCTTTAATGCGCGTTAAAATTGTCATCGCATTGTAATTACGAAATACTGACGCAACAATGTCTTTTGCTATGTCATCAAGCAGCGAAATATTCATTTTTAAACCCGACGTTATATCGCCATATAACCCTTGTAGTTTACGATTATGCTGCTCATAACTCGTGCTAGCTTTTGCAAACTCTTGCTCTAGTGTAATTATCTTTTTTATTTTGCCTGTTTGAGTTTTGGAGGTGGGCTTTATAACGGGTGTTGCTTTTGGCTTTTCTTGATATTTACTCGGAACCCCGACATTACTTTGCGTAAAATCAATGAGTAACTCCTGTACTCCTTCCGATACTAAACGTTTAATAATCGATTTATCGCGAACTAAACCCCGGGTTTTAATTTTAATGCTATCAATACCCTCAAATTGCTTGCTAACACTGTCAACAAACATACCAGGAATAAGTTCTGAAATAGGAAGGGTAATGAGCATATAAGAATTAATTTATTTCGCTAAATGATGATTTTAATTATCAACTATTCAATACAAATGTCTATAACAAAGATAAAGAATACGAAATAGGTATTAATAAGCTGGTGAGGTCAAGAATCGTTATTAACTAAACAATAGGAAATTGTTCTAGGCCCTAGTGGCTAGGACCTAGCGATTAACACATTACTCTTGAAAGTAAGTGCCCCAACCATCGTACTCAACGTCGGTATCTACAGCTAATTTAGCTAGTTTATCAACGTCTTCCATAATAACTTCAACATCTAGCTCTGCTTCCACAACAATATCAAAGCTCCAAATTTTGCTGCCGTCTTCAAGCTCAAGTTCCGCAGGCTCTTCAACGTCATAGCCAAGTTTAAATGCGGCTAATGCTGCTTGCTCAAGCTTTACAAAATCTTCGCATACAAAGTGATGCTCAACTTCATAAAGGATCTCTGGATCTGATCCGTCTTCTAGTAACGAAGTTACAATGTCTTCACTAATTTCACGCCAATTTTCCATTACTTTTCTCTCACTTGAGCATCTAATTCAGTTATTCTAGCAGCCATTATAGAGTGAATACGTGTTGCGTGTTCACGTGCCCCAATAGTTTTATCGAGGTGCACCGGCGCTAGCATGTCTATATAGATTGTACCATTGTCCCAACGATTTAGCTTAATGGTTTTATCAGTTGTACTCATACAGACAGGCACAATCGGCACTTCGGCGTTTAATGCAGTATGAAATGCACCTGTTTTAAATGGTAATAAGCCACGCCCATAGCTACGCGTTCCTTCAGGAAACATCCATACAGATAGACGTTGCTGCTTTATTTTGTCAGCTGATTTAGAGATAGTACCGGCAGCCTTTGAGCGATTACTTCTATCGATTAAAATATTGCCAGAAAGCCAATAAAGCTGCCCAAAAAACGGGATCCACTTCAGGCTTTTTTTACCTAAACTTACACAGCTTTTTGGTACCGCCGCGGGTAACGTAAAGATATCATAGTTATTTTGGTGATTAGCCACATACACCGCCGGTCCGCTATTTAATAGGTCTGGGTGGCGAGTGATCACTAAATTCACCCCAAGCATTCTGGCCATCGAACCAAACCAACCAGAAATAATGTGTACATTATTACTATGAAATGGCTTTACAAGGCACAATAACAAACCTAAAACACAGCTAAAAACAATAAATAAAGCCATGATTATTATACGAAAAAAAGCTAACAAAGAGACTCTCCTCAAAAATTCAGAGCACATTATATCGTTATTTTAGTCGCTAAACGAGAGTTAAGCGCACACTTGTAAGCTTAAATTAATTTTCATATTTCATTTCAACGAACTAGCGAGCCAATCGGTTTCAATTTTAATGCCCTCACTTAATAAAACTTTAGCCTGTATCCTAAATTATTCCAATCACCTCAAGCAAAAACGGCCTGCAAATGCAGGCCGTTTTATTAAGTAGTTACGCGATTATTCATCGCTCGTATCTACATCTATCTCTTCAACAGGGTTAAGCTCAACAACGGCTTCATCAACACGCTGTAATCCACGAGGTAATTTATTACCCCTGCGTCCACGTTCGCCATGATAATGCTCTAAATCGCTCGGCTTAAGCGTCAATTTACGCTTACCAGCATGTAAAGTAACACTTGTGCCATTTGGCACCACCGCAAGCACTTTTACAAACTCTTCACGTGCTTGAACCTTGGCACTTGGGATGGAGATAATCTTGTTACCTTTACCTTTACCTAGTTTTGGTAAGTCACGTAATGGGAATAACAACATACGCCCTTCATTTGATATCGCCATGCAGTAATCGCTGGCTACATCATTAACGCGAATCGGCTCAAGCAACTGCCCGCCTTTTGGTACACTCACTAACGCTTTACCATTTTTGTTCTTACTGACTAAGTCAGCAAAATCGGTGATAAATCCATAGCCAGCATCAGAGGCCATAAGCAGTACTTGCTTATCCTCCCCCATAACCACATGTTCAAACGTTGCGCCGGCTGATAAATTAAAGCGCCCTGTCATAGGCTCACCTTGGCTTCGTGCTGATGGTAAGCTATGTGCGTCAGTTGCAAAGGCTCGTCCGGCAGAATCTAAAAAGACTGATGGTTGGTTACTCTTACCCCGTGCTGAGGCTTTGTATTCATCACCTGCACGATAACTGAGCCCTGCTACATCCAGATCATGACCTTTACCAACACGTGCCCAGCCTTTTTCAGACAATACAACGGTTACCGACTCTGATGGTATTAAATCTTTTTCACTTAATGCTTTCGCTTCTAAACGCTCGACTACTGGTGAACGACGATCATCACCATACAACTCAGCCGCTTCTTGAATTTCTTTTTTCAGCAATGTCGACATACGACGATCAGAACCAAGCGTTAGCTCTAGCTTATCACGTTCTTTAGCGAGCTCATCTTGCTCACCGCGAATTTTAAACTCTTCTAATTTAGCTAAATGGCGAAGTTTTAATTCTAATATTGCCTCAGCCTGTATATCTGAAATACCAAAGCGTTCCATTAATACTGGCTTTGGTTTATCTTCAGCACGTATGATTTCAATTACTTCATCAATATTTAAAAAGGCAGCTAATAAACCTTCTAAAATATGTAGTCGCGCTAACACTTTATCCAAACGATACTGTAAACGTCTACGCACTGTTTCGCGGCGAAACACTAACCACTCAGTCAAAATGGTACGCAAGTCTTTGACTTGCGGACGACCATCAAGGCCAAGCATATTTAAGTTTACGCGGTAGTTTTTTTCCAGATCGGTTGTGGCGAATAAGTGAGCCATTAATGGTTCTGCTTTAATGCGATTTGAGCGAGGAATAATCACAATACGCGTTGGATTTTCGTGATCAGATTCGTCACGTAAATCAGCTACCATAGGCAGTTTTTTAGCATTCATTTGCGCTGCGATTTGCTCTAAAACTTTACCGCCTGAGCATTGATGCGGAAGCGCGGTGATAACAATATCGCCATGCTCTTCGGTATACACCGCACGCATTTTAATCGAGCCGCGACCTGTTTGATAAATTTTTTGAATATCAGCTTTGGGGGTGATTATTTCCGCTTCAGTTGGGTAATCCGGTGCGTGAACTAACTCTAGTATTTCGTTAAGTTCTGCTTTTGGTTTATCTAGTAATAAACAACATGCACTGGCGACTTCACGCACATTGTGCGGCGGGATATCCGTCGCCATACCAACTGCAATACCTGTAATGCCATTGAGTAAAATATGCGGTAAACGCGCTGGCAATACTTGTGGCTCATCCATGGTGCCATCAAAGTTTGGCGTCCAATCGACGGTGCCTTGACCAAGCTCTTTAAGTAATACTTCTGCAAATTTAGATAATCGTGCTTCTGTGTAACGCATCGCGGCAAAAGACTTAGGGTCATCTGCTGCACCCCAGTTGCCTTGCCCATCCACTAGTGGATAACGATAAGAGAACGGCTGCGCCATTAACACCATGGCTTCGTAACAAGCACTATCACCATGTGGATGGTATTTACCTAGCACATCACCGACTGTACGCGCTGATTTTTTATACTTAGCCGCAGACGAAAGACCAAGTTCGCTCATCGCATAAATAATACGACGCTGTACTGGTTTTAAGCCATCACCAATATGTGGCAACGCTCTATCCATGATCACATACATGGAATAATTCAAATAGGCGTCTTCGGTAAAACGTCCCATTGTTTGTTGTTCAATTCCTTGCATTAGCAAGGTATCTGTATCACTCATCAAAGCCTACCTAATTTTTTTTATAGCTTACACGGTAGATCACATTGGCATAATCATCGGAGATCAATAAGCTGCCATCGGCAAGTTCTGCAAAAGCAACCGGACGACCCAATGTTTCTTCGTTTTTCATAAAGCCCGTAATAAACGGCGTGTATTTTACCACACGTCCTTGCTCAATGGTGGCAAGCGCCACTTTATATCCAGATTTTTTACTTCGGTTCCACGATCCATGCTCAGCCACGAAAAGCTGTTGCTTATAATCAGCAGGAAATTGCTTGCCTTTATAAAAGTGAATCCCTAAAGGAGCTACATGCGCCCCCAATGCTAATGCTGGCGGGCTATAGTCAGTAATACTCTTATCTCTGCCAAATTCAGGATCTAAGATGGCACCAGCATGTACGTAAGGAAAACCAAAATGCTCCCCTTCGTTTGTTAACCGATTTAGCTCATCAGGTGGTATGTCATCGCCCATCATATCTCGGCCATTATCACTAAACCACAATGCTTGTGTACTGGGATGAAAATCAAACCCCACAGAATTACGAACACCTTGCGCTAATGTTGTCATTTGTTTGGTGTTGATATCTAAAGAAAATATACGCCCATAACGTTCATCTTCAGCACACACATTACAAGGGACTCCCACAGGTATTATTAACTCACCCGATGGCGAAAACCGTAAAAACTTCCAGCCATGATGGCGCTCAGTTGGTAATGCGTCGTACACTACATCGTATTTAGGTGCTTTAAGTTGTGTGTCAACATTCTTAAAGCGAATAATACGGTGCACTTCTGCTACATATAAATCATTATCTTTAATTGCTAAACCTGATGGCATTGTTAAGCCACTGGCCACCAGTATTTGTTTATCAGCAACACCATCGCTATTGTGATCAATCAGCGCATACACATTGCCAGCTTTACGTGAGCCAACATACACGATGCCTTTTTTGGAGACTGCTAGCTGACGTGCATTTTCGACGTCGCGGGCAAAAATATTAATTTTAAAGCCGTCAGCAACACTTAGCTCTTTTAGCATATTTTTTGCTGCTAATGGTGTACTTAACATACTCAATGCGAGTAATGATGTTAGTAATTTATTCATTGATTTCTACCCTGTTTCGGCCATGCTCTTTTGCAGTATATAAGGCTTTGTCTGCTTTTTTCAGTAAATCTTTAAATGAAGTTAATTCAGAACTTTTTTGTGCAACGCCAAAACTTGCCGTTATTTTAATGATCTGACCATCACTAATTATATGCTCTTTCTCTATATCACTTTTAATGCGGAAAGCTATTTCAGTGGCTTCAACTGATGTTGTATTATTCAATACAACTAGAAATTCTTCACCGCCTATACGCCCTAAAAAATCACTTTCTCGAATAGCTCGCTGCGATATTTGAGTTACAGCCTTTAAAACTAGGTCGCCTGCCGGGTGACCATAGTTATCATTAATTTTCTTAAAGTGATCTAAATCAAAACAGATAAGTGTAAATTTTTGATTATCTAATTTAAGCTGTAACCACTGTAATTCAGCTAAATCCATAATCTTACGTCTATTAGCTACACCGGTTAAAAAATCAGTGTTTGCAAGCAAGCTAAATTTTCGTCGTAAACGATACTGTCGCCACGTAAATATTAATAACACCAAAAAGAGTAATAGCACACTTAACATTGCTGTTTTTTGAAGTGTTTGTTGTTGCTTTATTTCTTGTAAAGCAAACTCATTTAATTCTTTGTTTTTTTCAAGAAGTTGCTTTTCAAGCTCGACCTTTTTTATATCAAATTGCACTTTATGACGTGATCGAGATAATTCTCGTACTTGATTATAGTATTGTGCACTGAGCTCTATATGAGCTTGCTGATAAGAAACTGCTTGTTGGTAATTACCTTGCTGTATCGCTAATTGCGCTTGCAGTGCAACTAATTTCAACTCTAATGTCACACTATTTTCAACAGGGATATTTGCAAGTAGCTGTCGCGCCTTTTCAAGTGTACTACTTGCGTTAGTTAAGTTATTTTTTTTGAGTTCAATCTCGGCTTGAATATACAGATGCTTAATAATATTGTGCACATCTTCAAGTTCATGAAAATATACATTGCTCAAATTTAGGTAATCGATTGCTTTGTCTAAATTATCAAGTTGTAAGTTAGCTTCTGCAATAATGATGTAAGCGTAATAGTCAAAGCTAGGATTTGCCACTTCATAGTTTATTTTTAGCATTTTATTTGCATTATCAATGGCATCTTGACTACGTGATAACTTTAAATAAATTTTTGCTAAATGAAAATATGACACCATGATATCAAACGATAGGTCATTTTTTAAAAAGTAAGCGAGCGCTTTATTTTGCAGCTCAATGGCTTTTTCAAAATCAAACAAGAACTCATATGATTTTGCCATAGTTGACTCTATATAAGCTAACTTCAGTTGATTGCCACCACGACTGATTAGTTCATACGCTTTATAAAAATAGTCAATCGCGCGAATTTCGTCATGATTGTAAACATAATAACTTGCTAACGAGCTGTACACATTACCTTTCAAATCATCATCGCCAAATAGCTCAGCTTTATTCTTTGCCTCTAATAATGCGGTTAACGCATTTTTAGGATCGCCTATAGAATTATAAATATTCGCTTGTACAAGTAAGTAATCTATGTGGGTAAAATTATCTAATAAGTCTAAATGAACGGAAACTTGCTTTTCGAGCTCAATTGCGGGTGTCATTTCACCATTTAACAGATAGTTTTCTGCTAGATATATTTGTAATTTTGAACGTTGTAACGCCGTTACATTATTTTCATGTTTAGATAATAGTTGCGTAAGATAGGTAATTGCTTGAGTTGGGTCTTGAATACTTTTTTTCTCTGCAGTGGCTAATTGCGTGGTTAACCACTGTTCATCAAAGGTAGTTTTTGCACTTACGGTATTTAAAAACAAATACCCACATACAACAAAGCTCACTATTAAACTTTGCAAAACAGCTAATATAGCGTTTTTCCTTTGCTGTATGTGCATCATAAATCTTCCTGATTTTTATACTTGGGCACGATTACCGTGATCTTCTAACCATTGGCGACGATCTGATGAGCGCTTTTTAGCCAGTAGCATGTCCATCATTTCTAAGGTCGCTTGCTCATCTTCAAGCGTTAATTGCACTAATCGGCGGGTATTCGGATCCATGGTCGTTTCACGTAATTGCAAAGGGTTCATTTCACCCAATCCTTTGAAGCGTTGTACGTTAACTTTACCACGTTTTTTCTCGGCTTCTATGCGCGCTAAAATACCTGATTTTTCATCTTCATCAAGCGCGTAGTAAACGTCTTTGCCTATATCAATTCTAAACAAGGGTGGCATAGCAACGTACACATGGCCTTCTTTTACCAATGTCGTAAAATGACGTACGAATAGCGCACATAATAAAGTTGCGATGTGCAAACCATCCGAATCGGCATCCGCTAGAATACAAATTTTATTATAGCGTAAAGTTGATAAATCACTTGAGTCTGGATCAATGCCCAGTGCGACAGAAATATCATGCACTTCTTGTGATGCTAAAATTTGTCCTGACTCAACTTCCCACGTATTTAAAATCTTACCTCGTAGCGGCATAATAGCCTGAAACTCACGATCACGTGCTTGTTTAGCCGAGCCGCCAGCAGAGTCACCTTCCACTAAAAACAATTCAGTTCGGTCATTATCTGCAGCGCTACAATCAGTTAATTTCCCTGGTAATGCGGGGCCTGCGGTAACACGTTTACGTACTACTTTTTTAGCTGCTCGTAGGCGTTTTTGGGCATTAGAAATACACAGCTCTGACAACAGCTCTGCTGTATCCGTGTGTTCATTCAGCCATAAACTAAACGAGTCTTTAACTACGCCAGATACAAACGCTGAACATGAACGCGATGAGAGCTTCTCTTTAGTTTGACCTGCAAATTGTGGATCTTGCATCTTTACTGATAAAACGTAACTACAGCGTTCCCAAATGTCATCAGGTGTCAGCTTTACTCCGCGCGGTAGTAAGTTTCTGAATTCGCAGAACTCACGCATGGCTTCAAGTAAACCTTGGCGCAGACCATTAACATGCGTACCACCTTGAGCTGTTGGTATTAGGTTTACGTAACTTTCAGCAATTGATTCGCCACCATCCGGCAGCCAAACTACAGCCCAGTCTGCTCCTTCGGTTGAACTTGAAAATACACCTGTGAATGGGTCTTTAGGTAAAACGTCATAGCCTTTTACTGCTTCATTTAAGTAATCTTTTAAGCCAGTTTCGTAATACCACTCTTGGGTTTCTTTAGTTTGTTTATTAACAAATTTAATACGCAAACCTGGGCAAAGTACGGCTTTGGCTTTTAATAGGTGATGCAATTTAGTCAGTGAAAAGTTAGCCGAGTCAAAATAGCTAGCATCTGGCCAAAATCGGACTGTGGTTCCCGTATTACGTTTACCAACAGTACCAATAATATTTAAGTCTTCAACTTTATCGCCATGTTCAAATGCCATCATGTACTGCTGCGCATCACGTCGAACAACAACTTCTACGCGAGTAGAGAGTGCATTTACTACCGAAATACCTACACCATGTAAACCACCCGAAAACTGGTAATTTTTATTTGAAAACTTACCACCCGCATGCAGTTTAGTGAAAATCAACTCAACCCCAGGAATACCTTCTTCTGGGTGAATATCAATTGGCATACCACGACCATCATCACTGACTTCTAAAGAATTATCTTCATGCAGAATGACGTCAATTTTTGTGGCGTGTCCGGCCATTGCTTCATCGACACTGTTATCAATTACTTCCTGCCCTAAATGGTTAGGACGAGTAGTATCGGTATACATGCCCGGACGGCGTTTTACTGGTTCTAAGCCATTTAAAACTTCAATGGCTTCGGCGTTATAATTTTGCTGACTCATAGTTTTTATCTTTTATATGCTTGGCTATTTTTCGTGATTTTAAGAAAATCGACAATGCTCGCAAAGGTGCTCTCAAAGTTAACAAAACTGTGATCGCCTCCAAACTCTATATGCTGCTTACATTGTGAATAATATTTAACTGCCTGTTGAAACGCCAATACTTCATCGCCTGTCTGCTGTAATAAGTACAGTAGCGATGGCTGTTGTAAATCTGAAATAGACAGTGACTTTAGCGCACTAATATGACTTTTATTTAGTTCGTAGTGGGTATCCTGATATGGATTATAATTTGACCCTAAGAATGAACTCAACAATAAAAAAGGCGTAACTGCAGGATTGATCACTACAGCTGGCAGCTGATATTTTTGCGATAAATAAGTGGCATAAAAACCACCTAAAGAGCTACCTAACAACACTGTATTTGGCGTGAGTAGTTGCTCGATTTGAATAATTGCGTGAAACGGTTCATGACTCAACCGCGGTACGCAGTATTCAACACCATAGTGTGCCATATACTCACCAAAGCGCACAGCTTTAAATGACTTTTCACTGCTATTAAAACCGTGAATATAAATTACTCGTTGAGCCATATCAACTCCGATTTCACACACAGTGGTTCAGCTGTATTTAGCCTTTCAAGTGTTATTAAACGGTAGCTAGCACCCATATTTTGCTGCTGCCAATCAATACTATGCTTAGTAAATTGCACCGAGCTGGCTGGTGTAGATAAAATATCAACACTTCTAAATTTAAACTGATAATCGTTATGTACATGACCATGAAACAAATGGTTAACTAGGCCACTGTTATGCAATACATTGAGTAATTGAGGGCCATTTTCTAGCATGTGTTTATCTAAATAACCATTTATAGGCAATGGATTATGATGACAAAAAACCACTGCAGGCTGTTGCGATGTTGCCAATACCTCTGAGAGTTCATTGATATGTTGCTCACTCACCCAACCTGCAGGCGTTGGCCCTTTAGAGTTAACCAACAAAATATCGAAGCCACTAGCAATAAGGCGTTTAGCACTTTTTATTTGGCCACCAGAAATACGCTGCATTAAACTTATTTCATCATGATTACCTGGCACCCAAAATACGGGGCATGTTAAAGGGGAATCAGCGATTAACTGGGCAAATAATAAATAGGATTCAAAGCTGTGGTCTTGCGTTAAGTCGCCACCAAAAATTACAGCATCTAGAGGCTGCTGCGCCATATGTGTCAGCGCGCTAGAAAAATGCTTTGCGGTATTCACGGCAAAATACTCACCGTCAATATCACAAAATAAATGGCAGTCGGTGATATGGGCTAAACGTAACTGGGGAGTATTAAACTTTGCAACCTCATCAAACCAAGCCATTATCTACATCCCAGTTGAGAACTGCGCGGCCACTTTCAACACACGCAACTAACCAATCATACAAAAATGCATTAAGTTGGTACTTTTCATCTTTTTGGTGCATTTGTGGATTAGGGTAACCATAAGATGGCTTTATTCTTTGATGGTAATCATGGTGAACTATTTCTGCGACCTTAGCATCATGATACAAGCGCACAGTTAAAAAGAGTGGATTAAACCCCTTTAGCATTCCTGTTAATTGCCTGATTGAAATATCCATTGTGTACTTTGCGCAACCATCCACTTTAATCGTAAATTGGTTATTGCCCAACTGAACGTCCCGAGCACTCCCGACTTCCCTATCACTAGGTAATAGTTTTAAAGCGCGTAAGTAATTGTGCTCACATAACGTAAGGTATTTAGGTAGATTTTGAATATATCGTTGTTTCACTGCAAATGCTGTCAAGTTGCCGCCATTAAATTAGAAATTAAACGTAATCAATTTTAAATGTACTTTAGATTATTCAACACTATGAACTGTTATTTTACGCATTCAGCTATTATACGCTCGCGATTTAGTGCAAGCCATTGTAATGAAATAACCGTAGCAGCATTATCTATCTCACCGCTTTTTAAACGCGCCATCGCATCTGTAAAACTCACTATGTGGGTTTTAATGTCCTCACCTTCGGTCTCAAGTCCATAAATCCCACTGTTAAGCTGGCTCAAATCGGTTTTAGCTAAATATAGATACAAACGTTCAGTGGAACCTCCGGGACTTGAAAGGTAGGACAACATAAACTCTAATTCAGTAAGCTCTAACCCTGCCTCTTCAAACGCTTCACGCTTAGCGACATTCTCGTAATCAGTGCTGCCATCCGTCATTCCTGCTATACACTCTAACAACCAAGGCGATGGCTTACTTTTAATTGCACCGATTCGAATTTGTTCTATTAATAAAATACTATCTAAAGCAATATCATAAGGTAGCACAGCCACGGCGTCGCCACGCTCTAGTATTTCACGACGAATCGTGTCCGATTGACCACCGGCAAAGAGAGCATGTTCAAACTGATACAAGTTAATATTAAAAAAACCTTTATACAGTGACTCTATTGGTGCGACTTTAACATCGTGTTTGCTAAATTTTGCAAGTTGCTTGCCCATATTCTACTTTCCTTAAATTAGTAAGCACAACAAAATAAATCATTATACTGTGCATACAAATAATTATATTCTGTTACATTTGATCACGGTGTTTTATGCAATTTTTTTTTTGTTATTTGCTAAAACAGGTTACCATGCTTTTAGTATGCAAATTGTCTAAGGACTGAACGAATAATGAAAAAGAACATTCTTGCTGCGCTGATCGGTTTATCATGCGCATTAACTGCTACAGCGTCAAATGCTGAAAATTTAATTCAAGTTTACGAGATTGCCACGGTTAACGATCCAACTGTATTAAAGGCAAAAGCCCAAGCGGACGCGCAATCTTATAACAGTGACCGTGCTATGAGCGCTTTATTACCTCAAATCGGCTTTAGCATGGGTTATAGCAAAAGCGATAGTACTTCTTATGATGGTTCTGACTTGACTGGCTATGAAAAATTAAAAGGTGATTCAGACTCATTCACCCGCGGCTTAAGCTTAAACCAAACGCTGTTCGATTTAGGTGCTTGGAACTCTTTAGGCATTGCAGATAAGCAAGCATTACAAGCAAATGCACAATACGATTTTGCTCAGCAAGACCTGATTGTCCGTGTTGCTGATGGCTACTTTAATGTATTAAGTGCTATTGATAACCTAGAGTTCGTAAAATCTGAAAAGCGTGCAATTGAACGTCAACTTGAGCAAACAAAACAACGCTACGCTGTTGGTTTAACAGCTATTACTGAAGTTCATGAAGCCCAAGCACAATTTGATAATTCAGTTGCTCGTGAAATTGTTGCTCAAAACGGTGTTGAAACAGCCCGAGAATTACTACGTGAAATCACAGGTAAATACCACGCTAAACTTGATACTTTGAACACTGAAACTTTTTCGACGGTTACCCCAAGCAAGAAATCGGTTGATTTTATTGAAGTCGCAAAAGAAAACAACTTGAACCTTCAAGTTGCAAAAGTAACCGTTGATATTGCAAAGGATCAAATTGATTTAGCGCAAGCTGGTCATTATCCAACGCTGACTTTAAAAGCCAGCTATGGTGATACGCTTAGTGATTCAAACCGTAACCATATGAAACCACGTGGCGATAGCACAACTGTTGGTTTGAACTTTAACGTTCCGATTTACTCAGGCGGTGCTACATTGGCGGCAACTGAGCAAGCCCGTGCTTTTTATGTATCAGCGAGCCAAGATTTAGAATCTAGCTTACGCGGCGTAACTCGTTCAGTAATCACATCCTATAACCAAGTGGTTTCTGATATTGCGACGTTTAAAGCCCTTGAACAAGCCGTTGTATCAGCAGAAAGTGCATTAAAAGCCACTGAAGCTGGTTTTGAAGTAGGCACGCGTACCATTGTTGATGTATTAAACAGTACGCAAAACCTGTTCAACGCTAAACGTAATCTTGCTGATGTACGCTATCGTTATGTCGTATCAACACTGCGCTTAAAACAAGCCGCTGGTACGTTAACAAGCAACGATTTACAAGCGATCAACAAAGGTTTAAAAGCAATCTAATCCCTTCGTTTAGGTAATGATTGATAAATACTTCAAAAGCCAGCAACTTGCTGGCTTTTTTGTATTTTTACATTCATACAGTTAAACTAGCTTCTTTTCGATTTGAGATACTTTCGTGGTCAACACATCTGCATTTAAATTATCTTTTTTAAGCCCGCGTTATTGGCTGACTTGGATTGGCGTGTTTTTTTTATACGCTATATCTTGGTTACCTTTTAAATTTCAGCTTTGGTTAGGGAAACAACTTGGCCGTTTAGTATATCGGACGATGAAAAGACGCCGCCATATTGCAGAGGTCAATATTAAGCTATGTTTTCCTGACATGCCCGATACAGAGCAACAAGCTCTGGTTAAAAAGAATATGGAAAACACTGGCATTGCAACACTTGAAACAGGCATGGCGTGGTGGTGGCCAAATTGGCGTATTAAGCGTGTTTATGGCTCAGTAAAAGGCCTTGAACATTTTGACCAAATTCAACAATCCGGGAAAGGTGTATTATTACTGGTACCACACATTTTGCATCTTGAAATGGCGAGTCGTGTAATGGGAATTCATCATCAAGGCGTTGGCTTTTATCGCCCTCACAATAATCCGTTGATGGAATTTTTTATGACCCGTGGCCGATTACGTTCAAACGAATATTTAATCGGCAAACGTGATGTGAAAGGTCTTTTAAAAGCACTCAAAAACAAAAAGGTTTGTTACTATTTACCCGATCAAGACTATGGTCGAAATCGCTGTGAGTTCGCTCCTTTTTTTGCAGTCTCAAAAGCCGCCACTACCACGGGTACACTCCTATTTGCTGCAAGCAAAAATTGTGAAACAGTCAGTTTAATCAGTCGTCGTGATAAACATGGTAAATATCACTTAGAAGTACTTCCTGCTTTAGATAATTTTCCCAGTAGTGATGATAAAACAGATGTAACGCGTGTTAACCAACGCATTGAACAAGCTGTAAATGCCGCTCCAGAACAATATATGTGGTTACACCGACGATTTAAAACACGCCCAGATATTAACGCGCCCTCTTATTACAAGTGACAATTTCTCGTTAATATGCTTTTATAAACAAATATCAATACAAGGGTATTAGCCATGTGGTTTTGGGTTAAGCATTTATCATTAGCTGTTATTTTAATAGCTGCAGCTATCTATTTTTTATTTGGTCATGGTCCAGTTGTCGATATAAAAGAGACACAAAATGCTGCAGCTCAAGGTTTATCACGCTTTTATGCATCTTTACGTAATCAGGTAAATAAAAGTAATGAACGTGACAAATACGTACTTACTTTGCCAACGCCTGAAATGGGGATTGATGAAGTATTAACTGATCGTGCAAAAGTGGTTGATCCCTCTTCACCTAGCTGGTCAGGAGCTGTAACTGCACGTCGCTTTGAAAACGGCTCAACATTAAGAAAAGTGCTTTCTGACTATGCTCGCAGCGAAGATATCGTGCTGTATTGGTATTTAAGCAAAGATTATGTTGTTAAAGATCATTTTCGTGTTGATAGTAATTTCAACTCGACGTTATATCAGGTTGGTCGCGCCATTAACGATGATTTTGAAAACGAAGTGTATACTTTTTTTTGTTATAGACAGCGAGCAGCGGTGATCACCGAACTGCCCTCTGAATATGTACGTCAAAACTGTAGGCGCCTAAAGAGCTAGTTGAAATATCTGCTGCCACGTACGAGTAACAAACGAAATATGTGTGGCAAACTCATCTCTTGTGACACATCGGCCTCGTTGATCTAAGCTTAATACGTGGTAGCACGAACGATAGTCAATATAGGCTGCAATAAGCCCTTCTTTTGTGTCATTGCTAATACACCCAAGGCGTGCGGCATCCGTTAAAATTCTTACATTGTCCGAATAAGTAGTCAGTTGTTCAAATGTATGGGCATTACTGAGCACCAAATATTGAGTGATAAACTCAATATCAGCCATCCCCCCAGCATCTTGCTTTAAATCAAACAGCTCACTATCACCTTTAGCCAAATGCGTGCGCATCTTTTCTCGCATGTTGATTACATCATCTTTTAGCTTTTGTGGTTCTCTTTGATCGCATAAAATACCTAATCTAATCTGTGCAAAACGTTGTTGTAACTCACTTTGCCCTAAAATCATGCGAGAACGCACCAAGGCCTGATGCTCCCACGTCCACGCTTGAGTTTGCTGGTAATGATTAAAACTCTCTAGATTGATTGCCATTAACCCTGAAGCACCCTCAGGGCGCAATCGGGTATCTAGTTCATATAAAATCCCCGATGCTGTACGTGTATTAAATAAGTGTAATAAGCGCTGTGCTAGTTTTAAATAAAATTGACGAGAATCGATAGCTTTGGTTCCGCTTGTTTGATCTGTCCCGTCATGATTATGCACAAAGACTAAATCCAAGTCTGAATCATAGCCCACTTCAAAACCACCCGTTTTACCATACGCGATTACCGCAAAGCCTTTATTTTCGTCATCTGTATTTGGTGGTATACCAAAGCGCTGTGCCATTTGATGCCATGCAATATTTACTGCTTGCTCAACAATCGCTTCTGCAAGTGCTGTTAAATGATCGCTGACTTTCATCACATCTAAGACACCCGTTGCATCAGCTGCAGCAATTCGTAATTGGTGAGTTTGTTTGAATTGTCGCAATGCTTCCATCTGTAATTCTAAATCAGCACTGTCTATACGTAAAAAGTACTGTCGAATTTCATCCTTGTAAGCAGATAAAGGCGTTGGCTTATACAACACTGCTGGGTCAATTAACTCATCAAGCAAAATTGGATAACGTGAAATATGCTCGCCAATCCATTTACTATGACAACATAGTAAAACGAGTTGTTTTAGTGCACCTGGATTTTCATACAACAGCTCTAAATAAGCGGTTCGAGAAATCACCTTATTTAATACTTGGCAAATCATACCAAATACAGCGCCACTGGCTTTTTCGTTAGTAAGCTGCTTAAGTAAAAGTGGCATTAATTTATCTAAAATATCACGCCCACGCGTACCTATCTTTGTTTTGGTTAATCGTGATTTAAAATCATCAAGCGCACTTTGCCAATCTTCATTAGGTTCGCTAAGCACACTAATATCTGTATGCTCCCACGCGCTAACAAATGCCCCTTCACAAGGATCAACAGGCTCACTCTCATAACCAATGACATATTCAAATTCACTGTGAATGCCCGCCATTATTTTTTCAATAAAGACTAAGCAATGGCTAAAATCAACTTGATTAAGTAGATAATTTAAACGCGATTGATTAAGCTCGTCATCGGGCAGTGTTTGCGTTTGTTGATCACTGAATATCTGCAAGTACTGCTCAATACGCCTAAGTATTAAATAGTTACGCTCTAATAATTTAGCCTCAGCTTCGCCGATAACTTTTATTTGATTCAGTTGCTTTAGTGCTTTTAACAATGATTGGGTTTGTAAATTTGCATCACGACCACCACGCACCATTTGTAGTGCCTGCACTACAAATTCAACCTCGCGTATACCACCCGCTCCTAATTTAATATTATTAGTTAATCGTTTGCGGCGTACCTCTTGCGCTATCATTTGCTTCATTTTTCTTAGTGATTCAATCACTGAAAAATCAATATAGCGACGATACACGAACGGCTTGAGTAGTTGATAAAACTCATCGCTATAACGAGTTTGAGGGCCAATCAAGCGACCTTTTAGCATCGCATAGCGCTCCCATTCACGCCCTTGTTCTTGGTAGTAGTCTTCTATGGCATTAAAACTCATTACCAAAGGACCACTTTCACCAAACGGGCGTAAGCGCATATCCACTCTAAATACTTGCCCATCTAACGTTGTTTGATTAAGTGCTGCAATCAGTTTTTGTGCAACTTTATTATAAAAAACCTGCGCCTCTAAAGAACGTCGCCCACCTTGGGTTTTAACACTGCGTGGATAAGAGAATATTAAGTCAATATCTGATGAATAATTAAGCTCTTGTCCACCTAGTTTGCCCATTCCCAAGACCATCATGGCCAGCGGCTGCTGCTGTTCATCTAAGGGTTTACCATTGACTTGAGATACTTGCGTAAACGCCCAATTATTAGCACTGTTGATGAGTTCATCGGCTAACTTAGAAATATAACCTATACTATCGGCAATCTCATTTTTATAACATAAATCTAAGCAGGCTACTTTTAACCAATAGCGCTCACGGTAATGGCGTAATATTCGATGACACTGCGCCTCATCAACGTCGCTTAGTATTAAATCTTGAAATGGATTTGGTGCATCACGCAAAGCCATTTCTGCGTCGTTAATTAACATATCACTTAACGCTGGTTGTGACTGTAGAGCACGCCAGGCAAAGTCACTCAATCCCAGTAAGTTAATAATTAACTCATTCGGTGCCTGTTCTGGATATAGCTCAAAAAAGCGCTCGCTACCGAGGGTGTAAAGTGGTGTTGGGAGTTGCTTGCCAAGTGTCATCAAATACTCTCTTTTATCTAAGCCATAACCGTACTAAAATGAATCACATAATAATAACCAACTAAGGTTTTACATGTCATATTTGTCTTTATCTAACACTAGTTTACTCGCGATTGCTATTAGTTTTATCGTTATTTGTTTAACCGTTATTTTCCTGCGCATCGTAAGTCAGCTCAAAGCGAAACAAGCGCTCAAAGAAGAGCTTGCCCAACATGACAACTTTGCAATGGGGATCAGCTTTGCATCTGAAATTACGGTCGTAATTACAACCATTGCTTTTTTATTCGATGAAATTAGCCTCAGTGCAGCACAATCCAACCCATTAAAAGTTGTCTTTTTAGTAGTATTATTATTTGCGTTTATTAAATTAGGGCACTTAATTCACCGAAAATGGATTCTCCATAGATTTAATGAAGAAGCAGCCATATTAAAACAAAACGTCTGCGCTGCTTTGGTTGATTCAGGTATGTTATTGGCTAATTGTATTATCACATTAGGCTTATACAGTTGGTCACATACTCAAGGGTATAGCAGTTTACTTATTGTGTTTGTTAGCTTCTTTTTATTACAGGGCATTTTTGCGTTAGATAGCAAAATACGTGAATATCGTTTTGCTCACGCAAATCAAGGCGCATCGCTGCAAAGTAACTTTAATTTAGAAAACACATCAATTGGGATTCGTTATGCGGGTAAATCTATTGGTCTTGCTTTAGCCGTCTATGCAGGTTTAGCAAGTGCAACGTTTCATAGCGGTAAAATGGTAGAGAATTTATTCACATTAGCTTTACATTGCGGCACTATGTGGTTATTACTGTATCTACTAACTAGTATCATTAAATTTATTTCATTGCCAAATATTGATACGGCACTTGAAATTGATCATCAAGATAACATTGGAATTGCTTGTATTGAATTTGCTGTTTTCAGCGCTATAGGCTATTTACTAATAAGTATGTTTTCAATTTAGCCATGAAAAGTTCCAAAATATGTGGGGCCCTATGCCGTTTGAAGTAAAGAATTATCTACTGATAGATAACGATAGTGAATTCAGTCGGCAATTTACTGAGTCTTATTTTGCCAAACCAAACGCAAAGGTCCCAAGCACATTAGTTATCGCAGGTGCTAATACTCGTCACTTAGTAAAGCTGATGTTTGATGAACTAATCAAAGACTATTGCTATTGCGATTTTAATAATGAAATTAGCGTATCAGAACTTGCCAGTTATCTGCATGAGCATCACGATATTGCAGGGGTATTATTTAACCAAACTGACTATTTGCTCGCCGATGAAAAGCAACGCTTTATATTTAACTCGTTACACTCAATTCGTTTTTTAGTCTCAGAAAAAGAAGGAGGTTACCACTTTGAGCCCGTCACTGACGAAGCACAAAACAACCACCTTTCTTGCCAAACTGAAATAGCGGAAACCCCTCAAGATTTAGCCAAATTATACGAAAAGCTAAATAACTAATTACAGTCACGCCGCAATAAATATTTGCACCTAAGAGGTGACTTACATACCATAACGCCATTAACCCATTCTGTTAAAGGTCATCATGCGAGTTCCTCATATTTATCAAGCAAGCGACATAGTTATTTCAACTCCTCTTACTTTAGACGACGATGCCGCAGGCCACATTGGTCGAGTATTACGCATGAAAGTAGGTGAGCGTATATCGCTGTTTAATGGCTTAGGTGGTGAATACCTTTGTGAGCTTATTGAAGTGGGTAAAAAAACAGTGGTTGCAATGCCGCTAGAGTTTCATGACAAAGATGTAGAGTCACCATTGAGCATCCATTTAGGCCAAGGAATTTCTCGAGGCGATAAAATGGACTTTACCATTCAAAAATCTGTAGAGTTAGGGATCACTGAAATCACCCCTATTTTTAGCCAGCGCTGTGGTGTTAAATTAAGCCCTGAACGACTAGCAAAAAAACACTTACAATGGCAAAAAATAGCCATTGCTGCTGCAGAGCAATCTGGCCGTAACCGTATTACCACTATCCACCCACCTATTGATATTAGCGATTGGCTTGTGCAAAGTAGCAACGAAATAAAACTTACTTTACACCCTCGCGCAGAGCACAGCATTAAAACAATTACAGTGCCTAGTAGCGGCGTACGCTTTTTAGTAGGCCCTGAAGGTGGCTTTACTGATGATGAAATAGCCCAAACCAAACAACAAGAATTTGTTGATATTCGGATTGGTCCTCGCGTATTACGAACAGAAACTGCCGCTTTAACGGTCTTAAGTGCATTACAGCTACAATTTGGCGATTTAGCTAATTGAAATTAGTAGAACTACCCTCATATCAATAGCAACATATTCAGTAAGGCAAGCGAACATGGCAATTAAGTTAGGTATAATTTCAGATCCGATCAGCGGATTTAACATCAAAAAAGACACCGGATTTGCAATGATGATGCAAGCCCAAAGCCGTGGTTATGACATTTATTACATGGAAATGAACGATCTTTCATTACGTAAAGGCAAAGCCTATGCAACCGCAGCTAAAGCAACCGTATTTGATGATGAAAACCATTGGTATGAGCTTGAAGAAAAGGCCACTATTGCCCTAGCTGATTTAGATGTTATTTTAATGCGTAAAGATCCACCATTTGATACTGAATACATTTACGCAACTTATATCTTAGAACGTGCTGAACTTGAAGGTACACTTATTATTAATAAGCCACAAAGCCTACGTGATGCAAACGAAAAGTTATTCACCGCCTGGTTTAGTGAGCATACCCCTGACACTTTAGTTACACGTTGCAAGCACCAAATTCGTGCATTTTTGACTGAGCATAAAGACATTATTCTAAAGCCTTTAGATGGTATGGGTGGCGCATCTATTTTCCGCGTGACTGAAAATGATGCCAACATTGGCGTAATTTGCGAAACACTTACAGAACACGGTAGCCGCTTTGCAATGGCGCAAAATTATATCCCTGAAATTAAGCAAGGTGATAAACGTGTACTTGTAGTCGATGGTGAAGTTATTCCATATTGCCTTGCTCGTATCCCACAAAATGGTGAAACACGTGGTAACTTAGCTGTTGGTGGCCGCGGTGAAGCTCGCCCAATTAGTGACTCAGATCGCAAAATTGCCGAAGCAGTTGCGCCAACATTAAAAGCGAAAGGACTTATTTTTGTTGGTTTAGATATTATTGGCGATAAGTTAACTGAAATAAACGTTACTGCTCCTACGTGCGTAAAAGAAATTGAAGCAGCCTATGATATTTCAATCACAGGGCGCTTATTTGATGCGATAGAGAGAAAACTGAGCCATACTTAATTTTCAACATACTAAAGGGGTATCGTTATGCAATCATTAGAAAATCATTTTTTAATCGCTATGCCATCAATGCAAGACCCTTTTTTTAAACGTGCTGTTGCGTACATTTGTGAGCACAATGAAGACGGGGCGATGGGGCTGGTGATCAACCAGCCTATTAATATAACGGTTGGGGACTTACTCGATAAAATTGAAATTGATAACGATAAGTCTACACACGCTGCAAGCGTTGCTGTTTTTGCTGGCGGACCTGTAAAAACCGATCGTGGTTTTGTATTGCACTCACCCACACCTGGGTATGCTGCAAGCCAAGAGCTTAGCAGCGATATAATGATCACAACATCAAAAGACGTGCTCGCAAGCCTGACAACTCCTGACGCACCAGAGCAGTTTATTATTACGTTAGGTTACTCCGGCTGGGAACAAGGACAACTTGAAAAAGAATTGCTTGAGAACTCATGGCTAATTATAAAAGCTGACCCTGATATTATTTTTAATACTCCCATAGAACAACGCTGGGAAAAAGCTGTTGCAACGCTCGGCTTTGATATTAGCCAACTAAGCTCTGAAGCAGGCCACGCATAACAAGCCCTTATTTGGGCTTTAATTTCATAGAGACAACATGAGTAAAAAACAACTCAAACCCAAAGGCGAACGTACCGTTATGGGTTTTGATTTTGGCACCACCAGCATTGGTGTTGCTATCGGCCAAGAACTAACCGGTACTGCAACGAGCCTGACAGCAATTAAAGCCAAAGATGGTATTCCAAATTGGGACTTTATTAAAAAGCATGTAGATGAGTGGCAACCTGATTTACTTGTCGTTGGTTTACCGTTAAATATGGACGGAACCAATCAAGAAGTCACTTTTAAAGCCAAAAAGTTCGCTAACCGTTTGCATAACCATTATGGACTACCTGTAGAGACTCAGGATGAGCGTTTAACGACCGCTGATGCAAAAGCACGCCTATTTGAACAAGGCGGCTACCGCAGCTTAGGTAAAGGTAACGTGGATAATATGTCTGCGGTTATTATTTTAGAGAGCTACTTTGAGCAGGCTTATGGCTAACGGGTAAATTTATAATAAGCTTATCAGTCAAATCTGGAATAAAACCAGCTTGACGATAAGCTTTTTCAATTAGCCCTTGTTTACGTAATAATTGCAAGCCTTGTTGAAGTGATTTATAAGCCCGCTTGCCATCAGGATGAAGTTTTGAAACTACATAATGGCGACTATCATCTAGTAACATCAGCACCTTGGGGACGGCTTTTAAATTAATATTTTCAAGTATGTAGTGATTATTTATTTCAGGCATTAGTGGCATTAGCATAAAATCAATCCATTGCATTGACACCATTCTAACTTGGCTTAACCATTCATCCTCACGCGTTAAACTTTTTAAAGGCAAAGCGGATAAAGTATCCCAATCAGTACGCCAACGCGGTGTTGATACACTTGTTAATTGACTAAAATCAGATAGGTGTTTTATTTCAAATACTTTACGATTACTTGGTGATGTAAACACCCCCGAAAAATACTCTCCTTTACGTATCACTGGATCGCTAATAAACACTTTATCACTCAGTGCATTAGCATCCTGACTCCAGTAACTATCAAAACTAAGTAATAATTCACCTTGCTCCAATAATTTAGTGTTTCTAAAGTTGACTTTGCCAATTTGATAACTAAATTGTTTATTAAATCCACCAAGTAACAGAGCTTGTTGAGCAAGAATCATATCAACAACGTCTCGACGAATAAATTGCCCACTAAAATCATTGATATCTTGGACTTTTCGACCATTTAAAAAGCGCATGTAATCATGATAGACATCATCGCGAATATAAATTACAACGTTATTATCCGTAGTTTTAAAGTTCTTTATTGCCTCAGAAATCGCTACATCATCGCGCAATGCACTAACACTAAATGGCATACTCAATAAAAATATAAGTACCGTAAAGAATAACCATTTAATGTTATTGATCATACTATGAACCTTTTTGATCTAACCCGTCGATTGTCACACCTTGTAGAAAACCAGCTCCTTGCTGTTCGTTATTTCTAAGTTTAATCATCAAGCGTAAATCATTTGGTGAATCGGCGTGATGCAAGGCATCAGCGTAATTGATACGCTGTTGCTTATAAAGTTCAAACAAGGCTTGGTCAAAGGTTTGCATGCCCATATCCTTGGCTTTTGCCATCGCCTCTTTAATACCGCCTATATCACCTTTTTTAATTAACTCGCCGATGATTGGCGTATTTAATAAGATTTCAATTGCAGCTACACGCGAGTTACCATCAGCTGTTGGCACTAGCTGCTGAGCAATAATGGCGCGTAAATTTAACGACAGATCATATTTTAACTTATCGTGTTTTTCTTTAGGCACTAAGTGCATAATACGGTCAATTGCTTGGTTAGCATTGTTTGCGTGCAATGTAGCAACACACAAATGACCTGTTTCAGCAAAGCTTAATGCGTATTCCATTGTTTCTTGCGAACGTATTTCACCAATTAAAATAACGTCAGGTGCTTGGCGTAAAGAGCTTTTTAAAGCTGATTCAAAGCTTTCTGTATCAAGACCCACTTCTCGCTGAGTGATAATGCTTTTACGATGCTCATGCACAAATTCAATCGGATCTTCTATTGTAAGAATGTGCCCACGTTGATTACGATTACGATAACCAAGTAATGCAGCGAGTGAGGTAGACTTACCCGTGCCTGTGCCACCTACAAACAACACTAAGCCACGTTTAGCCATTATCACATCAGTAAGTGTTGAAGGTAGCCCTAAATCAGCTACGTCAGGGATTTGAGTAACGATTCGGCGAATAACCATACCAGCGCGATCCCGCTGCCAAAAAGCAGATACCCTGAAGCGACCTTCTTCTGTCGCGATTGCAAAATTACATTCTTTCGAGCTATGAAATTCTGCTTTTTGCTTGTCACTCATCGCTGATTCAACGAACGCAAGCGATTCTTCGTCAGATATTTTTTCATCGCCTAACGCAATGAGTTCACCATTAATTTTAGCACTGACAGGAAGCTGGCTTGAAACAAATAAATCGGATCCTTGTTTATCGATCATCAGCTGCAAAAAGTAATTAAGAGAATGTGTCATTATAGTTCCTTATCGCTTTGCCTAACTGCCAAAGTTTGTTTTATCTTGTGCTTTAACACGCGCTTCAGCATTAGTAACAACACCATGATTAACTAAATTAATTAAACACTGATCCATGGTTTGCATTCCGTGCGATGCACCTGTTTGAATTGATGAATACATCTGCGCAATCTTGTCTTCTCTAATTAAATTACGAATGGCTGGAACACCTATCATAATCTCGTGCGCAGCAACACGCCCCCCTCCTACTTTTTTAAGCAGTGTTTGCGAGATTACCGCACGCAATGATTCCGAGAGCATCGAACGTACCATGTCTTTTTCATCACCAGGAAATACATCGATAATACGGTCAATGGTTTTTGGCGCTGATGTGGTATGCAACGTACCAAACACTAAATGGCCAGTTTCTGCTGCGGTCATTGCCAAGCGAATTGTTTCCAAGTCTCGAAGCTCACCAACCAAAATTACATCAGGGTCTTCACGCAGCGCACTACGTAGAGCTGCCGAAAAGCTATGCGTATCGCGGTGAACTTCACGCTGATTTATTAAGCATAACTTATTATCATGCACAAATTCGATCGGATCTTCGATCGTAAGAATATGGTGATGCTTATTACGATTAATATAATCAACCATCGCCGCTAATGTGGTTGATTTACCCGACCCCGTAGGACCAGTTACCAACACTAAGCCACGTGGGTTATCCGAAATAGTTTTAAAAATATCTGGCGCGCCTAAGTCATCAAGCGTTAATACTTCACTTGGAATAGTACGAAACACAGCAGCAGGGCCACGATTAGAATTAAATGCGTTAACACGAAAACGAGCAAGATTGGGGACTTCAAAAGAAAAATCCACTTCGAGGTTTTGCTCATAGTCCTTGCGTTGATTATCGTTCATAATGTCGTAAACTAGGCTGTTTACATCTTTGTCTTCCAGTGCTGGTATATTAATACGTCGCACATCACCATCGACACGGATCATTGGCGCAACCCCTGATGATAAGTGTAAATCCGATGCTTTATGCTGCACACTAAAGGCCAACAATTCGGTAATATCCATTTATGACTCCACAACTAACTGATAATTATATGGTTACAATAGCAGAACGACTTAAATCCGCCTATGCTAGAATTGCCATAGCGACAAAAAAATATCATCGTAATGAGCATGATGTCTGCTTACTAGCAGTATCCAAAACAAAACCTGCTGATTTCATTCTAGCGGCTTATCAACAAGGTCACCGAGAGTTTGGTGAGTCCTATGTTCAAGAAGCTGTCGATAAAATAACCCAATTAGCAAATTATAGCGATATTGTTTGGCACTTCATCGGTCCTATTCAATCAAATAAAACGGCCGCTGTTGCCGAAAACTTTGACTGGGTGCAAAGTGTTGATCGTGAAAAAATAGCCAAACGTTTAAATGATCAAAGGCCGATAAATAAGGCCCCTCTTAAAGTATTAATTCAAGTAAATATAAGCTTGGAAGACTCCAAATCAGGTTGCCACCCAGATGATCTAGCCGCATTAGCGCAGTTCGTTAACGACAGCCCCAATTTAGTTCTGCGTGGGCTAATGGCAATCCCAGCAAAAACTGACGACCCACAGCAACAAATACAATATTTTGAGCAATTACGTGCTTGCTTTGATAGACTTAAGGCCCAATATCCCCATATAGACACCTTGTCGATGGGGATGAGTGGCGATGTAGAAGCTGCAATAGCTGCAGGCTCAACCATGGTACGCATCGGCACGGATATTTTTGGCCAACGAAGCTAAGGTGATAACTAAGATATGTCAGATAAAACAATCGCATTCATAGGCACAGGTAACATGAGCTATGCCATCATTGGTGGCATGGTAAAAAAAGGATTTGCTGCCTCCAATATTATTGCAACAAATCGTAACCAAGAAAAACTCGCTAAGGTAGCAGCGGATTTCGGGGTGAACACCACCTCAGATAATAACGCAGCGCTTCGTGATGCCGACGTGATTGTCCTATCTGTTAAACCACAAATGATGGGGGATTTATGCAAATCATTCCAAGATTCAGGTGTAGACTTAAGCGATAAGCTATTTATTTCTGTTGCCGCAGGCTTAACAGTTAAACGCTTACGTGAAATGTTAGGTCAGGACGTTAAAATGATCCGCTGTATGCCTAACACACCATCATTGCTTGGTCGTGGTGTGTCTGGCTTATTTGGCGACGGTGAAACGGCCGATGAGCATGCTTTTGTACAACAAGTATTTGAATGTACAGGTATTGCGGTTTGGGTTGAAAAAGAGTCTCAAATTAACGATATCATTGCGGTTACCGGTTCATCACCAGCGTACTTTTTCTTATTTATGGAAGCCATAGAAGAAAAAGCCAAAGCACTTGGCTTTAGCGATGAAGATGCACGCCGCTTAGTGCAGCAAACCGCGCTAGGGGCTGCTGAAATGGCAGTATCACAACCTGATATCAGTATTTCTCAGCTGCGCGCTAACGTCACATCTAAAGGTGGTACCACACATGCTGCTGTTGAACATTTAAAAGCACAAGGTTTAACAGGTACCGTCGCTGATGCCATGGATGCTTGTATTGCCCGCGCAGAGCAAATGGAACAAGAACTTTAAAATTTCTCAGTTTTATATTTAAGGTAATATTATGAATGCCATGCAATTTTTAATCGGAATTGTTTTTGATCTATTTTTAATGGTCGTGTTGCTGCGCTTTTGGCTGCAAACGGCTAAAGCTGATTTTTATAACCCTTTGAGCCAATTCGTTGTCAAAGCAACCTCTTTTGCTGTTAATCCTCTACGTAAGATTATTCCTGGTTTTGGAGGGTTAGATTTAGCCTCTCTATTATTGGCATTCATCGTTGCAGTCGCAAAGGTTTCAACATTGCTATTGATCATTTATGGCGGTTGGTCTGCACAGACGGTATTTATTACTGCATTAGTAACGGTTGTCAAAGAAGGCTTAAACTTAATGTTTTGGGTGTTAATTATTCGCGCTCTATTAAGCTGGGTAAGCCAAGGTTATAACCCTATTGAAGCGGTATTCCATCAACTAACAGAACCTATGCTTAAGCCAATCCGTAGGGTACTGCCGCCTTTAGGTGGTTTTGACCTATCAATTGTAGTGCTTATTATCAGCCTACAATTCATACAAATTCTATTTATGGATTTCATTGGCTAATAACCTCATTTCCCAGAGGCCATTGTGGCCTCTTTTTTTAAGAGTCATTTATGAAAAAACTAGCCAGTATTTTATTCTTCGCACTTGCGGGGATTACCTTTAGTGCTCACAGCGAACAAATACAAGGTGCTCAATATAAAGAACTTGGCCCTTGGCAAGTACACTACATTGCATTCCCATCCACGTTTATTCAACCACAAATTGCAAAAGCGTATGATCTCGAACGCAGTAACTACAAAGGCATTGTTAATATCTCAATTTTAAAAAACAATGCAGATAAAACAGCGCAAATTGCGACTCTTAGTGGCACAGCTAAAAATTTACTTGGCAATAAACAAACCCTCACATTTAAAGAAGTGATTGAAGGTGAGTCTGTTTACTACCTTGCACAAGTGAAATTTACCAACGAAGAAATTTTGCGTTTTGATATTGAAATTAAACAAAGCAATCAATTTCAAAAGCTGCAGTTTCAACAAAAATTCTATGTAGATTAAATCATGACAAAAACCTTAGTTTTAGCCACAGGTAACCATGGAAAGGTTAAAGAATTAGCACAAATGCTAAGCCCACTAGAAATAAACGTTGTGCCGCAAAGTGACTTTCACGTCAGTGATGTTGCAGAGACTGGCACTACCTTCGTTGAAAACGCGATAATTAAAGCGCGTCATGCGGCTAAAGAAACTGGCCTGCCCGCGATTGCTGATGATTCAGGGCTGGAAGTTGATGGCCTAAACGGCGCACCTGGCGTGTATTCCGCTCGCTTCGCGGGTGTCGGTGCCAGCGATCAAGATAATATCAACAAACTTTTAAAAGAGCTTGGCGATAACCCTATTCGTACTGCACGTTTTTGGTGTGTTTTAGTATTAATGCGCCACGCTGATGACCCAACGCCACTCATTTGCAGTGCAAGCTGGGAAGGTCAAATTACATTAACGCAAGATGGCCAAGGTGGCTTTGGCTACGACCCTGTGTTTTATGTACCAGCGCTTCATTGCACCAGCGCTCAATTGACTAAAGAGCAAAAAAACGCGGTAAGTCATCGTGGTCAAGCGCTCCAAAATTTACTTATCGAGCTTAAGCTCAAAGGCGGCCTGTGAATTTGCCACCACTAAGCTTATATGTGCACGTGCCTTGGTGCGTCCAAAAGTGCCCATACTGTGATTTTAATAGCCATGGTCAAAAAGGCGAAATCCCCGAAAAAGAGTATGTACAGCATTTAATCGATGATTTAAAAGCTGATTTACACTTGGTACAAGGGCGTAAAATTCACTCCATATTTATTGGCGGCGGCACACCTAGCTTATTAACAGGTGAGGCATACGTTAACTTATTGCAGGCCGTTGATTCTTTAATAGGCTTGAGTGATAACTGCGAAATAACCCTCGAAGCCAATCCGGGTACAGTTGAAACTGGTCGCTTTAAAGAATATGTAGCCGCTGGCATTAATCGTATTTCGATTGGCGTGCAAAGCATGCAAGATGATAAGTTAAAAGCACTGGGTCGTATTCACGGTGCTGACGAAGCTATCTATGCAGCAACACAAGCACACGAAGCGGGATTAAACAGTTTTAACCTTGATTTAATGCATGGCTTACCGGGGCAATCACTTGACGATGCACTCGATGATTTGAAAAAAATCATTGCGCTTAACCCGCCGCATATCTCTTGGTATCAGTTAACCATTGAAGCAAATACAGCATTTGCATCAAAGCCGCCAACTTTACCGCCTGATGACACTTTATGGGATATTCAAGAGCAAGGCCAAGCGCTACTCAGTGCGGCAGGTTATCAACAATATGAAATATCAGGCTATGCCAAAGCCGGCTTTCAATGCCAACATAACTTGAATTATTGGCGTTTTGGCGACTATTTAGGAATTGGCTGCGGCGCACATGGTAAAATTACTGATGCAACCTCCGGCCTTATTACACGAACCATGAAGGTAAAACATCCGCGTGGTTATATGGATTTATCTAAACCTTATTTATTTAAGCAATGGCCGGTTGAACAAGACGACTTACCATTTGAGTTTTTTATGAATCGTTTTAGGCTTTTTGAAGCCTGCCCAAAAAATGATTTACATGCGCTTACAAAGTTATCACTACAAAGCCAGTCAGATGCCTTGAATCAAGCAATAAATAAAGGCCTACTGGTGGATATGGACACACATTGGCAGGTAAGCCAAAAAGGTCATCGTTTTTTAAATGACCTGCTAGAATTGTTTGTGTAATTACTTGTTCAAATTTAATGAACAATTACACACTAATAATAACGAACAACCTTTAATGGTTTCTAACAACAAAAGGGAAAACATGCGTAAACTTACCTTTATCGCCGCTGCAGTGAGTATTGCACTGCTAGGTGGTTGCCAGCAAACACCTGAGCAACAAAGTACACCAAGCGTACAAGCACAGCCTGTACAAAGCGAAATAGAAAAAGCCAATGCGTTTTTCGAAGATACCTTTAACCGCGATGTAATGAGCAGCCCGGTTTACCAAACTTATATGGGTATCAAACAAGATTACGACAAATGGGATGATGGCAGCGAAGAACGTGCCCTAAAAGACCTACAACAAACCAAAGACGATCTTGTCGCGTTAAACGCAATTAATCGTGATTTGTTAGATGACAGCACCAAAGTTAGCTATGATCTTAAAAAACAAGATCTTGAAAATAACATTGCTGATTTTAAATGGCGCTATCATAACTACCCAGTAAACCAAATGTTTGGTGTTCACTCGATGATCCCAGCATTTATGATCAACCAACACCAAATTGGTGATGTGTCTGATGCAAAAGCGTATATATCTCGCTTAAATGGCGTAACAACGGTTATCGATCAGTTAATTAAAGATTTAGAAACACGTGCTAGCAAAGGCATTATTGCACCTAAGTTTGTGTTTCCACACGTGATTGATTCAAGCAAAAACATCATTCTCGGTGCGCCATTTGAAAAAGGCGAAGATTCAACATTACTTGCTGACTTTAAACGTAAAGTAACGGCATTGGAAATTGATCAAGCACAGAAAGACAGCCTAATCAATGACGCTGAAAAAGCGCTTAAGTCAGCTATAAAACCGTCTTACTCTAAGCTAATTAATTATTTAGCGCAGCTTGAAAAGCGTGCTGACGATCGCGATGGTGCGTGGAAATTTCCTGATGGTGAAGCGTTCTACAACAACGCATTAGCACGTACAACAACGACCGACTTAACAGCAAAAGAAATCCACACTATTGGTCTTGCTGAAGTGTCTCGCATTCATGATGAAATGCGCGAAATTAAAGATAAAGTGGGCTTCAAAGGTGATTTAAAAGCGTTTATGCAGTTTATGAAAACTGACAAGCAATTTTATTATCCAAATACAGCTGAAGGTAAGCAGCGTTATCTTGATGAAGCAACAGCAATGATCGATAACATGAAGACGCGTTTAGACGAGCTTTTCATTGTTAAGCCAAAAGCTGATTTAAAAGTAAAAGCAGTAGAAGCATTCCGTGAAAAAGCAGCTGGTAAAGCGTTTTACCAACAACCAGCACCAGATGGCTCACGCCCTGGTATTTACTACGCAAACCTTTATGACATGGAAGCGATGCCAACTTACCAAATGGAAGCATTAGCCTACCATGAGGGTATTCCAGGTCATCACATGCAAATAGCAATTTCGCAAGAACTTGAAGGTGTCCCTAAATTCCGTAAATTCGGTGGCTACACAGCGTACATTGAAGGCTGGGGTTTATACTCTGAATTAGTACCAAAAGAAATGGGCCTGTATGAAGACCCATATTCAGATTTCGGCCGTCTTGCTATGGAACTATGGCGTGCATGTCGATTAGTTGTAGATACCGGTATCCACGAAATGAAGTGGACTCGCCAACAAGGTATCGACTATTACGTGAATAACACACCAAACGCGACCTCAGATGGCGTAAAAATGGTTGAACGTCACGTTGTAATGCCTTCACAAGCAACAGCCTACAAAGTAGGTATGCTTAAGATTTTAGAGCTACGTGAAGCTGCGAAAGTGAAACTTGGTGACAAGTTTGATATTCGTGAATTCCATGACGTTGTACTAAAAAATGGTGCAGTACCATTAAACGTACTAGAAACATTTGTTGACCAATGGGTTGCAAGTAAATCAGCTGCTTAACAACACCTATATAAGTATATTAAAGGCCGCAATTGCGGCCTTTTTGTTGTTCATAAACCTAAATTTTAGCTCGTTAACAGCTTGACCAGTAAGTGATTTCAGCTAGGATAGAATAAACGATAATGAGGGACTACCAATGGACAAATGCATAAAGCAGCTCACCCAACAGTTACAGCACCACCAACTCCAAGCCGTTGTCGATGACTTCCCAACACTATCGTCACAGCAACAAAGCATGCAACTGGTACATTTATACCAAAGTGCACAACGGATGGATGTTAAATACAGCTATTTGCAAAATGTAGCGACTCGCATACTCACAGAACACCCATTTCCTAAAGATTTAATTAGTGAATTTAAAAGCACTGATTTATTAAGTTTTTTCACCCCGGGGCTTAAATTTAACAATGGCTTTGCACTGCAAAATGAGCAAAAAAACAATGTGATTCACACATTATTTAGCCACTGCGCAGCTAATAAACTTCCCTTTAATTATGTTCGATCATTAATGCTATTTGAAAGTAACGAAAGCCTCTTACAAGCTCTTACCCAGGCAAATAGTGCCGGACTAACACCTGTTGCATGTTACATTACGTGTAATATTGAGCAAACTAGTTTGCCAAAACACGAATTCTCCGCACTGCTCGCGCTGATGGAAGCGCAGTTTAAGCAACATGAAAATATCAATACGGCTGCATTTTTAAATGCGCTGATCAACCTAAAAAACACTCTTTCGAGCCACACACTTAATGAATACACGGTATTGTTAGCAAGCGCTTACCTGCGTTGTAAGACAGAAAAAATTGAAAGCTACTTACAACAACACGCTTAATGGCTAACTGTGTAATGTATAAACATTTCTTCTCGTTGAGTGCCTTTACTGCTCTGAATCATTTTAGCCGCATTATACTCACTTTATTTTTAGCGCGATTAATATCAACAGAACAATTTGGTACTTTTGCGGCATTGCTGGCCTTATGTGAAATTTTACTATTACCAGCAAGTATGGGGTTTTCATCATCTTTAATGCGTTTGAGCCACCCTCTTTTTAAAAATCAGCAACATGATTTACTTCAAGGTTTAAAGCATACTTACCTAGCTGCATCGTGCTTATTCGGCGTATTATTTGTTGCCTGCGTAGTGACTATTTTTACGCATATATCACCCCATCAAAGTGCCAAAGAGCATGTATTCTATTTGTTATTAATTGTTCCAATTGGTGCTGTAATGCAAAGCCAAGCAGCATTTTTAATTGCCTTAAATAAAACTAAACTTGGGTTGTTAACTCAGCAATGCCTTTTTGAATTGCTCACTACGGCTTTTTGTTTACTTGTTGTATTGTTTTTTAAAGAACTGTCACTTGAAGTGATATGCCAACTACTTTTTGCCGCTTTACTCTGTGTTGTTGTTTATCAATACTGGTTAATAAAACCGCTTCTTTTAGCTACACCTGCAAGCTATAAAGCTAAAAGCTGGTGTAAATATTCGCTAATTATGCTTGCAAGTGGGGCCGGCACTGTAATAGCAGCAAAATTAGACGTGCTTTTAGTGCATCATTGGTTTGGTGCCACTGGAGTGAGCGTATTTTTTCCTGCAATTGTGATCGTAGGCTTATTAACCATTCTTGCCAATGCTGCAAGCCAATACTTAAAACCTATTTTACTTAGTGAACAAGCTAACGATCAGCAGATAGTTGAACTTATGAGGTTATTATGGCGAGTAAATACTATTGCAATAATTTTCTTATTACTGCTGGCTCACCCTCTACTTTATTTGTACGGTGAAAAGCAGCTTGAAGAAGGCCATCATTTATTAATTATTTTACTCATTGGTCAATTGCTATTACCCGCCAGAGTATTGGCAAGTAATATTATAAAGCTCAGGGGCAACCCTCTACATAACCTATATATTTTATTAGCAGCAACCAGTATCACACTGCTCTTGGCGAGCTGGCTTAAAAACGATTACGGTATTACCGGTGTTGCTGTTGCATTTAGTATCGGTTTTGCATTAGGCGCACTAAGTAGAATCAGCTTAGTGCTGTTTAAAATGAATACGCCTGTTGCCCTTTTACTCGGTAACAATATTCAATCTGACAAGTAGTACTCTACACTCGTCACGACACGCACTTTTTTAAGTTGTGGCGTATTTGAATCTCTGTTCGAAATACTAAACTGACCTTGGCGTGCTGTTTTAATTTTACCTAACTTTGATTGCGAATCTTTGGCAAATTTAATCGCAACTTCACGCGCTTTTTCAGTCGCCTCTTGCACCATGGCAGGTTTAACATCGTTTAACCCCGTAAATAAATATTCAATACGTGTGTCATAACTATCTTGCACAATGGCAATCCCTTGCTTAGCCAATTGCCCTACTTTCGCTAAAGCATTTTTAACTTTATCTGGCTGTGATGAATAAACGGTTACACTCGCGCGTGCTATATATCTAAATTGCTGGTTTTCAGCGCCATATTCTCTTGCTTGTTTATCTACAATTGATTGCGCGCCTCGACTAATTTCGTCATCATCAAAGCCATGTAGCTTTAAAAAAGCAATAACGGCATCATTTTTTTGCTCAATGCGCGCTACTAACTTTTCAAGGTCGTTGTCAGCATCACTAAATTGCAATGGCCAAATTACCGTATCCGCTGCCACTTCTATTTCTGCAAGCCCTTTCACTGTGACAGTACGCTCCATATTTTTTACATCAATTGCAGCACTTTTTAAGATCAAGCCCAAACCTAATAACCCAACGGCTAATACTGCAGCAGCCACAGTCAAACTGTTGCTTTGTGATTTATTCATTTATAACTCCTTGATATAGATCTAGCTAAGACTCATTGCCACTCGAAACTTCGTGATAAACAGGTTACATTAATGAGTATAGATTGGGATATTAGAGTGTAAGTATCTAAACTTAACTCGTCCTGTACAGCAAAGGAAAAGCAATGAGTGTAAAGCGCATTAGTCAGTTTTTTAATCCAACCTCCGTAGCCGTTATTGGTGCTTCAAACAATCAAACCCGTGCTGGGTTTGTTGTAATGCGAAATTTATTACAAGGTGGCTTTAAAGGGCCGATAATGCCCGTTAGCCCGTCACACTCTGCAGTGCATGGTGTGCTTGCTTATCCATCCATAACTGACTTACCAAAAATACCTGACCTTGCGGTTATTTGTACCAACAAGAACACTTTAATAAATATTATTAATGAGTTAGGTGAGCTAGGATGTAAAAATGCCATTGTTATTGCTGCGGGCTTAAATAAAGAACAAAAAGAGTCTCTGCAACAAGCGGCACTTACCGCTGGCGTTTCTTTACTTGGCCCTAATTGCCTCGGTTTGCTTATTCCTCACTTGGGGCTTAACGCGAGTTTCTCACACACAGTAGCAAGCCCAGGTAAACTGGCGTTTATTTCTCAATCAGCCGCTGTATGCTCAACTATTTTAGATTGGGCTAAGCATAAAGAAATTGGATTTTCATATTTTGTATCCGTAGGTGACTGCCTTGATATTGATTTTGCAGAGCTGCTGGATTTTTTAGGACGGGACGCCAAAACCAAAGCTATTTTACTTTATATTGATAACATTGAGAATATCCGCAGCTTTATTTCCGCTGCGCGGGCTGCGGCATTTAGCAAACCCGTTATAGCGATTAAAACGGGAAAAACAGCCGCAGGTGCACTCGCGGCTGAAATACACACCGGCGGACAACAAAGTTCTGATGCCGTGTATGATGCACTATTTCAACGTGCCGGCATGTTAAGAGTTAATGATTTAACCGAGTTATTTGCAGCAACACAAACTCTCGCCATGCACCCTAAATTATTAAAAGTTGAACAGCTGACCATTTTAACTAATGGCGGCGGCCCTGGTGTAATGGCTGTTGATAGCCTATTACAAAGCTCAGGAAAGCTCACACAACTGAGCGAGGAGACACGCGCCGCGCTTAATAAAGTCATTCCACAATCAGATATGACTTCAAATCCAGTTGATATTTTTGGTGACTCAGCCCCCGCACGCTATCAACAAGCATTAGAAATATTACTACACGCTAAAGAAGTGAAAAACCTATTAATCATTCATACACCATCGGCACTGGCACCCAGTGAAGACTATGCGCATATCATTGCGCAGACTCTTAACAAACTCCCGCCAATGGCTCGCCCTTATGTGATCACCAACTTTATGGGTGAAGATGCTGCTTATGCTGCTAGGCGTTTATGTAGTAACAATAGCATTCCAACCTATCGTACCCCAGAGGGCGCTGTCAGAGCCTTTATGCATTTAGTGAGCTATCGTCGTAACCAAAAGCATTTAACGCAAACGCCTGAGTCAAATACGGACGATGCGAAAATAAATAAGCAAGCAGCTAAAGAAACCGTCAATGAGTTTTTAGAAGAGCAGCAAAGCTATTTATCAACTCATCAGGCAAGTCAAATATTGACTCATTATGGCGTTGAATGTATTCAAACTGAAGTGGCTTACACCCCCACAGAAGCCAAAGAGCAAGCAATTGAATTAGGTTTTCCTGTCGCCCTTAAATTAATTAGTCCAAGCATTCCCTCTAAATCAGAAGTCGGTGGTGTGGTGCTGAATTTAAATGATGCTCAAGAGGTAGAGCAAACCGCATTTGCGATGTTATTAAGAATACGAAACACCTACCCCGATGCAATTATTGAAGGTTTCTCGTTACAAAAAATGGCACCGAGAGCTGGCGCGAATGAACTGCGAATTGCCGTAAAAACTGAACCTAACTTTGGTCCTGTTATACTTCTTGGTGAAGCAGGCACAGGCTTAGAATTTGCTCAAGCAGCGGTCGCCCTGCCACCATTAAATATGAACTTAGCAAAATATTTAATTGCTGCGGCACATGATAAAGGTGTGCTTAAAGATCGCATTCTGCCAGAGAAGGTTGACAAATATCGCTTATGCGCACTTTTAACGCGTATTTCTCAGTTAGTTATTGATCAACCTGACATCACTTCTGTTGAGTTAAACCCTATTTTAGCCAGTAACGGGCAATTTTTAGTCCTTGATGCAACCATGACCTTGAATCGTTATAAAATACAGTCGCACCGTAAACGACTCTCTATCCGCCCTTACCCTATTGAACTAGTTGAACATGTCACATTAAAAAATGGTAGCACCGCCATATTACGACCTATCAAACCTGAAGATGAGCAAGCCCATCAGGCATTTGATCAATCATTGAGTAAAGAAGATCGTTATAAACGCTTTTTTGGAGAACTGCCACAATTTAATCATGACCAACTCGCTAAAATGACGCAGATTGATTATGACCGTGAAATGGCCTTTATCGTCACTCAAGAGCAATCGGGCGAACACCTTACTTTAGGTGTATCTCGTGTTTTAATGGATCCTGATAAAGTTCATGCTGAGTTTGCTATTGTAGTGCGATCTAATTGCCAAGGACTCGGATTAGGAGGAATGCTTATGCGTGCTGCGATTGGTTATTGCCAAAGCCAAGGGGTGCAATTTATTGAAGGGATCACGCTGCCTGAAAATACCGGCATGATCGAGCTTGCTCGTAAACTTGGTTTTAAGATAACCCGTGATTTTGAAGAAGGCAGTATAAACATGGTACTGACACTATAAGGCGCTTTAGTTGAAAGTAACGACTTGGAGACACTGGCCAAATATCGACTTAGATGCTGACTTACTCGCTGAGTCAGTTATTGCCTATCAAGATATTCATGATCATTGCTTTATTAAACTAAGCTGTAATAGTAATAGTGTATGCAGTGCATTTGGCATTAAACGACACTTTCAACACAACCCTTTGGGGTCAGTTGAAAAAAACAGCTATGTTTATAATTTATCAGCTTTATTAAATGATGAAAAAAGCCCTAAAAAATTAAACGATTGCCCGCAGTTACTCATAAATATTGAAGCACACAAACGTGTTAGCGAACACCCTAGCAGTATCAATAAAGCATGTTTTGCAACGGTTTACTCTCCGCTTTATCACTTAAATTCAATGTTGGGGGGAGCATTAACAGCAGCCCAATTAGAGCACACATCTTATAAAAAAATGTTATCTTTATTAACTGATATTACAGCGCAATATATTGACGCTTTACTGTTAATCAAAAATGTTAGAATTTACTACTGCAGCTTTCATGCGAGCGCTGCATTTTGCAATTATGAGCAATTTAAAACTCTCGTAGCCCCATATGATGAACAATGTATAACGCAATTAACCCACCAGCACCACCTTATTCATTATCATTGCAGTGCACCTATTTATTTTGATTTCCTTGATAGTAAGAAGTTCTCATTACTATCAATTGATGATTGTGATGATGTTATAGCTATAAAGGCTTTACTGACTCGCTTTCCTGATATTACATTTGTAGGGCTATTGGATAAATTATTATTACCTCGCCCACTTAAAGCAAAAGAAATTGAACGAATTTTTTCATCTTGCAGCCGCCATTTGGATTTTAATAGAGTCATTATCGCCCCAAGCTGCACTCTACCTTTAAGCATTAAAAACAATACATTATTAAAAACATGTTCTATTGTAAAAGGACTGTGAATTAAGTTTATGCCTACGGAAGATAAACAATTGAGTACTATACATGCCGAGTTAATAAAGGCCGTTGAGTTATACCAACAAAACCAATATCAATTAGCGCGGGGGCAGTTTGAGTATGTACTGAGCCAAGATAACTCATGTTTGATTGCACATCGTTATTTGGCCGAAATCGCACTGATAGAAGGCACAGCAAAAAATCACATAGAATCATTGATAGCTTCCTTAGCGGCACACCCAACATCAAGCGAGATTAGCCATACGCTAGGCATGTGCTACCAACAAGCACGCGAGCTGCCCCAAGCAGTTGAGCAATATCGCCATGCACTAGAGGTGCTGTTAAACACGCCACCTAATCATAGTTATAAACCAAAACCAAACGTTGAATTCGATACCGAAATACATGAAAGCTTACTATGGCAAACCCTTGCTCTTTTTCGTCAAGCAAATATTAAATCCTTTGCCACCGCCGGTAGCCTACTAGGCATAATACGCGAAGGCGCAATCCTGCCTTTTGATAAAGACATTGATATTGGGGTTGATTGGGGGCAAATGGAGCAAGCCATTACACTTTTAAAAAGCCAAGGTTGGCATGAGCATATGCGATCCTATGATTTAATTAACCCTCGCTGCTTTGCCCACCCCGATGGGGTGACCATGGATCTTTGTGGCTTTGGCGTTGATACCGTCAGTCAGCGTACTATTTGCGGGCTTTGGATGAGTGATATTCCCTTTGAGTGGAATAGAATTACAGAGTATCCAACTATAAATTTAGTCGAAAAAATAACTCCCCATGGCAATGTATGGCATCTAGCCCAACCTGAACTAACGCTAAATGCACTTTATGGAGATTGGCAAACACCCGACCCACTTTTTGATACAATTTTATGTGCAAAAAACATTCGATCATTTTCGTTATTAACCCAGTGCTTTGTGTATTCAAGACTTTATAAATTATGCCTAATGAGCGAATGGGGAAAATTAGAGCACACATTAAACCAACTTTCTTTTTTTGATAAACACGACATATTAATAAATAAACTCACCGATAAAGCCAAAAGTATGCAGACATGACCCTAAACTCAGAAAATAAAAGTAACTATAATACACGCTGCTTAGCCCTGGGTGTGTTTGACTTATTTCATATTGGTCATTTAAATTACTTAAAGTTTGCTAAAGCTCAAGGCAGTGAACTATTTGTTGCTGTTGCGCCAGATGACTTGTGCTTTGAAAATAAAAAAACATTTCCCATCATCAGCCAGCATGAAAGAATGTCCATAGTAAGCGCATTGGCGATCGTGGATCATGTGGCCTTAGTACCAAGTCCAATTATAAAGACCCAGAGCGCTTGTAGGTGGATAAAAGCATGGGGAATTAATAAAGTAGTTGTTGGTGGGCAATGGCAAAACAGTGAGCGCTGGAATGAAGCTGCGAATGCATTACAAGCGCATAATATTGACGTTATGTTTGCACCACAAACCCCTGATATTTCGAGTACTGATATTAAGCAAAAAATAATCACATACTGCTCAGAGGTTTTATAATGTGTATACCCAAACCACCTCAAGATGCGAGGTTCTGTTGGAATTAAAAGGGGCTGCCATTATTACAACGTATCATTATTACAACGTATAGTCGTATATTTTTTGCATATAATAACTAAAACTGAAACAACAATATTTTTGAACACACGGATTTAATTTGAATAATTTACGTAAACGCACAGCTCTATTTTTCGAAGGCAACGGTGAATACCGTAAAGTGGGTCATTACATTGATGTATTTCTAATATCATTGATCATGATAAATGTGGTTGCGATTGTGCTTGAGTCTGTAATCAGTCTAGCGCAGCAATATAAACATGAGTTTTTATTACTAGAACTGATCTCTGTGAGTATTTTTAGCATTGAGTATTTATTAAGAGTGTGGTCGTGTGTTGAGCGTATCGAATACACGAGTATGAAATGCAGTAATTTAAAGCGCCGTATTAAATATGTATTTTCACCATTGGCATTAATTGATCTTATAGCGATTCTACCCACCTTATTAATGTTTTTTATTACTTTCGATTTACGCTTCTTGCGGGTATTTAGACTATTACGTGTTTTTAAGCTCACTCGTTACTCAAGAGCAATGCAGCTGCTTTTACAATCATTTCGTGATGAAAGCAGCTCACTTATGGCTGCATTTTTTATTATGGCGGTGGTGCTTATTTTAGCTTCATGTGGGATTTACTTAATTGAACATGATATTCAACCTGATAAATTTGGCTCTATTCCCGCTGCTATGTGGTGGGCAATGGCTACTCTGACAACCGTTGGCTATGGCGATGTGGTGCCCGTTACTCCACTAGGGCGTTTTTTTGGTGGTCTAATCACATTGCTAAGCATGGGCATGGTAGCAATACCTACTGGCTTATTAGCGTCAAGCTTTTCTGAACAACTACGAAAACGTAGGATCATGTTTAGCGATGCAGTACATGAGCGCCTACATGACGGTCAAATTGATGACGACCAAGCAGAGTACCTAGAAAATCTACGCTGTAAATTAGGTTTAAGTAAACAAGAAGCAAATAAAGCAATTAAAGTTCAACTTAGCTCTCGCTCAAAACACTTATACTGTCGCCATTGTGGTGAGCGCCAAGATTAAAGTACGTTATTTTAACCCAGTAGCGCTCGCCAATCATGCTCTAATAACATCGCAACTTCATCGCCAGGGACTGGCTTGCTAAATAAATAACCTTGGAATAAATTACATCCCAGCTGTCGTAAAAAAGCTAATTGCTCTGGTGTTTCAACCCCTTCAGCAACACATTCTTTTCCTAAACTTTTAGCCAGTGCAAGCGTTGACTCTATGATTGCTTCGTCATCACTATCCACCCCTATATCATTAACAAAGCTACGATCGATTTTTAGTACATCAATTGGAAAGCGCTTTAAATAAGTTAATGAGGCATAGCCAGTACCAAAGTCATCCATATATAACTTACAGCCTAACTGCTTAAGCTTAAGCATGCTTTCTTGTGCATACGATGAATCATGCATTAACACAGATTCAGTGATCTCAAATACAACGGATTGAGGTTGTACACCTGCGGTGATCAAGGCTTGACGAATTTCGCTCACCAAGTTTTTATACTCAAAATCCAACGCAGATAAATTAATAGATATATATAGCTGCGGTGAAATTCGTCGCCATTGCTTTAGTTCAATTAAAGCCCGCGCAAGAGTTTGTAACATAATTTTAGTGATTAACCCTATCCCTTCAGCGGCTAAAGCAAACTCTTGAGTCTTATATTCATCATTCTCAGGCCAACGAAGCAATACTTCAAATCCCTCAACCTGCTGGGTATGTGCATTTACAATAGCTTGGTAGTGATTACAAAATTCATGTTCTTGATATGCTTTGGTCAACTGAGACTCTAAATGTAAGGCTTTTTGAACATGAACATTCATTTCTTGCTTGTAGAATTGGTAACATCCTTCTACGCTTTTTTTAGCGTGGTAAAGAGCGATGTCAGCCGCTTTAATTAAGCTTTTATCACTGCTGGCATCATCTGGGTAAATAGCAACTCCAATACTAAGGCTAACATTAAGTGCTTGTTCGTTGGCGACAATATTTTCACTCACGCACTGCATCAGTTTAGCGCAAACTAACAATACCTCTTCTACTTGATTGATATCTTCAACTAGCAGCATAAATTCATCACCACTAAAGCGTGCAATACTGTCTTGAGGACGTATTGTGGCTTTTAATCGTAAGGCTACTGATTTTATAATTTCATCGGCTACGCCATGCCCTAATGAGTCATTAAAGTACTTAAAACGTTTAATATTTATATTTAGTAATGCAACTTTGCAATCATGAGATTTAGCCTGTTCAAGCGCATGCTCAACACGGTCGTTAAATAATGTGCGATTAGGCAAACCTGTTAAAGCATCATAATTAGCCAACAAAAACAATTCATTTTCAGCTAATTTCTGCGCATTAATATCTGTCAAAATAATTACATAGCTTTCTAAACGCTGATCACTTCCTGCAACAGCGCTTATTTTTATGAGTACTTGGCGTGCTTCACCACTTGCTAAATATACTGTTTCTTCTGCAGAATAATGCTCACCAACCAATTGTTTTTTCATGATACGTAAGTAATTCACGCGCACAGTTCGTGCTAGCCCTAAGTTAAGCGAACGACTAGAACGGTACTCTGACGGAAAGTTAAATGCATTTTGCAGTGCTTTATTCGTTGCTAAAATTCGTAAGTTTTTATCTAAAATAAACACCCAATCTCGTGTTTGCTCAAATGCAGCACCAAATAGTCGCGCGTGCTCCTCAAAAACTAATTCGCGTGTCATATTTGTATAAGTGCCCGCAACCTTTATTGGTGTACTGCCTTGCCAAGCAACGACTTTGCCAAAATCTTTATACCAACGCCAATCGCCATTTTTGTGGCGTAAACGGTAAGTGCAATTAAAATAGCCTTTATCCGTAGAAAGAAATTCTAGCCACTCTAACCGAAATGTTTGTTTATCCTGCGGATGTATTTTTGCTAAATAATCGTCTAAATTAACAGCGTCCATATCATAATCGAGTTCATTTTTAAGCCGTGGTTGATAGATAATAGGGCTCGTAGACTGCCAATCCCAAACACCAGAATGACTTCCCTCCAACGCTAGTTTTAAGCGCGCTTCACTCTCTTGGCTTTCTCTATGTGCAGCAAGTAATAATTGTTGTATACGATTACGGCGCATATTCCAAGCACCGGCTAAAGCAAACAAAATTATCGCGTAAAAAACCATAAAGTGAGGCGCTCGCCACAGTGGATACTTCACAATAATATCTAATACTGCGGGCGTAGTATAATCTCCAGTTAAAGGGTCTTTAGCCCAGATTTTTAGTTGATACTCACCAGGATTAAGTTTTGGAAAAAGTACACGATTATTATTTCGTGTATATGATTTTTGACCATCAGAAAGCTGATACTCATAAACAATACGCTCTTGGTAATTAAACGCCATGGCTGAAAAAGCGACTTCAAGACCGATATCATCATGATTTAAAATAACCTGATTAATTGGCTGTTTTAGATCTTCAGATAGCTCTCGCGACATTAGATCGATATTAGTAATATTGACCTTATCAATTAGCCCATGCTGTGGATAATTTTCATTCGGGTAGAAGTAAGTAAAGCCTTTTAATGTTCCATAAACAATTTCACCGCTTTTTAGACGTGTAAATGCACCACTGTTAAATTCAGTTGAAACGAGTCCTTCTGATGTTGTGAACTGCTGAAAATGTTGATTCTGTGGATTCAATCGCCAAATACCTTTGTGGCTACTCATCCAAATCATTCCCGCCTCATCCAACACCATGTCATAGAGCAAGGTACCTAATTTATTTTTATCAAGATCTATCGTATAAAGCAGCTTATAGTTACTGGCATCTAATCCAATAAGGCCGTAATTTGAAAATGAAATCCACAATATATTATTGTTATCAACAATATATGACATCACATTGATAGCAACATTTTCATGCTGTTTTGGCACTGAGTAAATTTTTGATAACGCAAAGGTTTGCGGGTCAACGTGGTATAAAATACCTGCATTATAAAATAAAGGCGCGTCTGGCTTTGTTGGTAATGGTGGTAAAAATCCATAAACTAAGAAAGGTTCAAAACTATTAAAATCACCTTCTAATGGCGTAATAATCTGACTATCTAAATTGAAGGTAAACATACCATGATCTGAGTGCACGTAAAAAAGATCACCATTGGGCATTAGTGTTGTTCCGTGAACCCAACCATCAATTAAATGTTGTTTACTAGGTTGCGCACTTTTTGCTGGTGTTACTTCATATGTTTTTGGGTCAAAGCTAAATACCCCTCGATTACTGTGTAGCCACAACTTACCTTTATAAGGCATAACCTTGTAGATGCTAAACTCTGTTGTAAACAAATCAACCTGATAGTCCTTCAAAAACACCTGCCCTTGCAAGGTTTCTAAATCGACCGCAGTTAAACCATTATTAGTTGCTAACCATACTTTATTTTCAAACTCAGCAACTCCCCAAATAGAGGGGTGTGATAAGCCATCTCCTTTCAAAATATTGCTGTTAACATTCTTAAAATGGTAATGATCTGATGGCAAATAAAATGCACCATCACTTTTTGTTGCCACCCACATAGCACCATTACTATCTTTAACTATATCGATAATACTTGCGTCAGAAAGTGAGTAATCGCTATCATTTATTCTCTTGCTTTTAAATAACTCACCGCTCGCTAAGTCATACTTAAATAAGCCTTTGTCTGTACCTAGCTCTACTGATGAATTCTCATTAATAATTTTCCATATATTTAAATCAGCCAGTAGTGTTTTATTTTTAAAAGGGATATCCGGACGTTCAAACATGGTTGGTAAATCACTAATATCTACTTCATATAGACCGCGAACAGCCCCAACCAATAAACGGCCACTCTCGCCTAACGCAAAGGACTTAACATAGTTTTGATATACATGATCGGGGTCACCGCTTAGGTGCTCTAGTGGGCGGTATTCACCACTTGGAATATGATACACATACGCACCAATACTCGTGGCGATAAAAATATAATCTTGGTAATGGAGTAACTCTCGGATGACAGTGCTACGAGTGCGCTCTGGTAGTTCAAAAATCGTTTCTATTTGTCCACTCGCAATATCTAACCTAGCAAAATCCCACCCTCGCCCCATCCACAGTGATTTATCATCAACCGCAATCATGCTAAAAACAGATTGACTAAGTATCTCTTGTGCAGTGATGGGTTTTGATAAAAACTGTTGATAACTGTCGGTACTCGGATCATAGCGAAACAAACCAGCTAGAATGGATGAAATCCAAATATAACCATTTGAATCTTGATAAATACTATCAATGACAGCTTCATCCAATTCCCCATTAGGACCTGCAATGTGCAGTACTTGATAACCATCATAACGATTGAGCCCACCTTCGGTTGCCAGCCAAAGGTATCCATTGTTATCAATCAACATGTTACTGACGTAACTTTGTGATAGCCCTTCACTTGGTGATAATCGTTTTACTTGTGCAACAGCTAAGTGACTAATAGCGATATTGATGGCTAAGAAAAAAAAAGTCATAACCTTAAACCATTTGCTCATTCATAACCCCAAGTTTTATTTTAAATAATTACTCGACCTAATGCTCATTGCTACTATTTTTCGTTGCTGGTAAAAACAAAATAGTGTCGCTAAAGGCTCTGGTAATGTTAACACAAAGTTAAACCCAATTGACCGATAAAAATCAATTAAACTTTGGTATGCAAATGTATAAACTTCTTGCTGTTGACTTTTTATGACCTGGCTAAGTAACTGTCTTGCAATCCCTTTACCACGCCAAGATGGTGTAACTAATAAGGTAGATAAAAATAAGTGATCACCGCGATTTTGAATTCTACATGCTGCGATTATGTCAAAGTCTGCATAGGCAACCCACACAGCATCTTGTTTGTTTGCTCGTCCTCGCGCGCCATTTGAATCATAAAATTTATTTACTAAAGGCGTTTTTACAGGATCTAAACATTCAAACCTAAATGCCATGGTTAACTCAGCATAACTGCTAAATATTGCTCAAATTGTTGCTTAAGAAACACTTGGTCAGCAACAGGGCGGCTATGTATGGTGTTATATATTTGTTCGCGAGTGCTTTTTCCACGTTTTATTTGATACGCCCAAAACGATGCTTCATAGTCTAATTGAATTTGATATTTTTGCTCTCTAGGGAGTAAACATAAGTTAAATGACATCAATTACCCGTTATTATTACAAACCATATAAGTGAGCTTAGTATATCAAATAATAATTTAAAACGAGCAAAAAGTAGTAGCTAACCTTGCTCTTTGAGGGATTTAAACGTAAATTAGTGGCGTTTTTTCGTCCTCACCTGGAGACATGTTGATTAAATATATCTTGCAGATTTTCATATTCATTCTATTACTTTCCCCTTGCCGTAGTATGGCTGAAACTAAATATATGACTTTCAATCGACCCGCCGATACACAGCAAGCACGCTATGTTATTGAGTTAATGACGATGGCATATAAAGAGCTTGGCTACGAACTGCATATTATAGACTTCAACCATCAGAGCTCGCTTGCAGCTGCAAATAACGGTACGCTCGATGGCCAACTAGGTCGAGTTGCAAGTATCAATAAAAAATATAAAAACTTACGATTAGTCAATGTCCCATTATTTGAATTTGATTTGATTTTATTGAAAAATTGTCAACAATGTAACTTTGAGCAAATAGCTAATATCGCGATTCAATCTGGTTACCCTGCAGCGCAAAACTACCTTGACCAACACCCATATATTGGCGATGTTATACGTGTAAAAAGTGTCACTGCGCAGCTTAACTTACTTACCCAAAAGAAAGTTCAAGGGGCTATTTTACTCGATTTCCTATTAGATACTGCCCACCCAAGTTTTGATGCAAATCAGTTCCACAAAGAAGTATTAATCCCAATTAAAAGCTTTCATTTTTTACATTCACGTCATCAAGCATTAATTCCAAAATTAGAAACCCAATTAAATAAACTAAATAAAAATGGCACAGTGCACTTGCTAAAAAATAAGTACAACCTTAATTAAAAATCAAAATCAGTTTGCTGATTAGGTATTATCGAATCATTCGTCATTGGCACTTTTTGCTGATAACGTTTATATCGCTGCTGGCAGAGGCTTATCACTTTTCTCTTCTGCGCATTCGTGAATGTATTCCATGTAAACCGTTCATCCCGGCTACGATAACACCCTTTGCAATAGCCTCGGTTATTCACCTCGCATATACCTTTACAAGGACTTGGAATATCAAATATTTCAATTTGTTGCATGGTTAACAGTTAATAAAAAACACTAAATTAAGTATAGCCCGTTTTTTAAACGAAAAAAAAGCCGTCTACTAAAAACGGCTTTAATCTATCTAAACGACTTGATAGAGACTTAATTTATTTATAACTTTCGCTACTGTTTAACTCAGCTTTACGTTCAAAAGGCTTTGCGTACATTGCCAACACTAATGACTTTAATTCTTCAGGAACTAACGCCATACGCTGCTCAAACTCTGCGGCATCTTTTTTATCTATAACGGCTTGTTTACACCCACCAGCAATATAATTTCCTGGGTGTAAAAAGAATGAATCAATGATTTGCTCATCGATTGTCTTTGCTAGCTGCTCAGGTGAGTCGCAACCATCTTCAACCGGCTGTCCAAATGCTAGATGCACATGCCCTTTGGCCGCACTAAACCCTTCAACGATACTCGCTATGTCTTCACCTGCTGATTTGGTGTATTTACCATGATGTAGCTTATGATAAAGCTCTTTAGCCTTGGCTATTGCGCACGGCTCATATTGGTAAGAGATAGACACAGGTACAATTTTTAATTCGCGAATATATTCAGAGAATTCTTTTTTCTGCTTCCGCCCCTGTAATTGCAACATTTTCAGCAATGCAGGGTCTGTTTGATCAAATCCATCTTTTGCACGCCCTTCTTTTTGTGCAATCCAAATTGAATTACCACCGATTAATGAATCATAAATATAAGCAGAAAGGTGTGACAAAGCACGAAACATCTCTTTTGGAGCTTTAATAGAACGCTTTACAATAAAACTCTTATTTAAGCGCATTAGCTCTGTAATATAAGGGATTTGCAGTAGGTTATCGCCAATAGCAATACGCACTGTTTTCATCTTATAGCTAAATAACCCCCAATTAACTAACGCTGGGTCCAATACAATATCGCGATGATTTGAAATAAATAAATAAGCTTGTTTTGGATCTAGTTTATCAAGTCCAGAAAATGTTACCTCTGACGTTGTCCGCTTAACTAACATTGCTAAATATCTAGATACTTCTTGTTGAACTTCCTCAACAGTGGATATAGCGCCCCACTTTTTACGTAATTGACGCCTAACAAGCGCACGAGAAACAATCGAGAATGTAGATAAAAATCGCGGCAGATTATATTTAGCTAACACATCAACAAACGCATTATCATCAATTAAGCGTGCCACTGATGCGGCCACTTCATCATCATTGTAGGGTCTTATATCGGCGTACTTATCCACGAACTCACTCATTTGTGCATCTTTAAAGTTAAAAAAACGGCACGCAATCGCGTACCGTTTATATTCTGTTGACGATTATAACTCAGGCAATTGAAAATGCGAACTAAGTCATTAATTTAGTCATCTATTGATGTTAAACAAAATCATCAAAACCCTTTAATAACAATTAGCTATGTAATGCTCTTACCAGTAGTTCCATATTTATCAATAGCAAGTTTGACTACTAAACGTACCATTAATGTCAGTAAAATGACCCCACTGAGCAAAGTTAACCAATGCGGCAATACCTGGTGCTCCTCACCTAGCAATGGCGTAACTACAAAACCAAATTCAGCAACAAGGTAATCAGTTAAAAAGCCAAACAGTAATGCAACGCCTATTACCCCTGTTAAATAGGCTGCAACCGCTCGCCTACCAAGTTCGTTTGCTACAACGCCAAGAGTAGCTATGTTTGTTGCAGGGCCCGCCAACATAAAGACCAAAACAGCCCCTGGTGCAACACCACTTAATAATAATCCAGCCGCAATAGGGGTTGAGGCAGTGGCACAAATATACATTGGAATACTAATCAATATCACCACTAGCATTGCCAAAATACCACTCCCCCACTGAGTTAAAAATGACTCAGGTACGAAAGTTTGAACCAATGCCGCAAAAAATAAACCAATCATGAGCCATTTCATTGTATCTGATAGCAACTTATTACAACTAAAGCTTACTGCTTGTTTAAACTTCTCCCATTGCGTATCAGTCACCGTGTCTGTCGTATCACAACAACTTGGTTCATTAATTTGTTTGGCTGTCTCTGTGCTTGGTGCGCAACATGTCTCACTTTCTACCTTTATTGAACCTGTACTTGATGAACAACAGCTAGGTTTTACTGTCGGTTCAGGTTGTTTCTTTGAGCAGCAACTTGGTTTCCCCGCTAAGCCCTCATCACTTTTTAGATCAATTGGTTGCTCATCCTTTGTATCTCGCCCAACTAAAACACCTGCAACGATTGCGCTACAAATTGCTGCGATTGGACGAATAACGGCCATAAATGGACCCAATAAAACGTATGATACAGATACCGAGTCAACCCCAGTTTCTGGCGTTGAGACTAAAAATGCAGTTGTTGCGCTTTTTGACGCGCCCGCACGTCTTAACCCTATGGCAGCAGGGATAACACCACATGAACATAAAGGCATTGGCGCACCAATCAGTGCGGCTTTAACCGTGGTCCAGAAACCTTCTTTCCCCAAATGCTTGTTAAGAAAGTTAACGGGTAAATAAACATTAAGCATGCCAGCGATCAGCAAACCAAGCATTAACCAAGGCGCAGATAATAAAAATAGCTGCCAAAAATTATTGAGTAAGTCCATCGATATCCTCCAAAGTAGTTAATATAGAGCAGTTATCTGCGGGCTCTTCACCGCCACAGCATTTGTCAGCTAAAACAGATAATGACTGATGAAAGCGCGTTAATTCAGCAATGCGCTCTGCAACAAGATCTCGCTTTTGTAAGGTTAAATTTTTAACTTCGTGGCATGAATGCTGCTGTTTATGAAATTTAATTTGCAGTAACTCTTTAATTTCTGACAAACTAAAACCGACATTCTTTGCGCGTAAAATAAACTTCATTTGTTTTAAGTCTGACTGGCTATAATCACGATACCCAGATTGTGTCCGCGATGTAGCCGTTAACAAAGCATGCTTTTCGTAGTACCTTAATGTATCTGTTGAGACACCTAACTGGCTTGCAAATTCGCCTATTTTCATCATCGTCTCCAATGAATTTTTATCAACTTTTACTTACTATAAACCTTAGAGCACACACTAAGGTCAAGTATTTATAATTTTTATTTTAAAGGAAAGAGTATGAATATCACTCTACTCGATAGCGATACTTTAGCAGGCACTTCACTTAAGCCTTTTCAAGAGCTTGGTAAGTTTAAAAGCTACCCTCTAACGAGCACTGAGCAAGTTATTACTCATAGCCTAGGTGCCGATGTGTTGATCACTAATAAAGTTGTACTTAATCGCGAGACGCTCGCACAACTCCCCGCAGTTAAACTTATTTGCGTTGCAGCAACTGGCACAAATAATGTCGACTTAATCGCAGCGAAAGAGCTTGGCATTGCAGTCGCCAATGTAGCTGGATATTCTACACCTAGCGTTGTTCAACACACTTTTGCATTAATTACTAACTTGCTCGGTAATACACATCGCTATATTAATGATTGCCAACAGGGGCAGTGGCAGCAAAGCCAAATGTTTTGCCGTCTTGATTATAGTTTTAACGAAATTGCGGGTAAAACATTAGCGATTATTGGTTATGGTTCATTAGGTAAAGCCGTTGCAACTGTAGCCAATGCATTTGGCGCACACGTCATTCTTGCTGAGCGTAAAAACCATCCCGTTAGGCAAGGCCGCACTGAATTTTATCAAGCAATAAAAAGCGCTGATATTATTAGCGTACATTGCCCTTTAACTGATGAAAGCCGAGATCTAATTAGCGCAGAAGAGCTAAGTATGATGAAGCCCTGTGCTATTTTAATTAATACAGCCAGAGGCGGTATTGTAAATGAAGCTGACTTAGCCCATGCACTCGCTGAGAATCAAATTGCTGCAGCTGGGGTTGATGTGTTAACGAAGGAGCCTGCCACTGACACTAACCCGCTAGCAGGTTATCAAGGCCACAACTTAATTTTAACCCCTCACATTGCATGGGCCAGTGAAGAGTCAATCATTCGCCTAGTTAAACAGATAAGCTTGAATATCAGTGCATTTAGCCAAGGTGAGAGCCGTAATAGACTGGTCTAATAGACTAATTATTAGTTATAAATACCATATACGATATGCTATTCACACATGGTATATGGTTTCAAAAAACCTAACTCACTGATTTTAAACAAGCTAAAAACTTGGCCAGCTATTTGCTAAATATTCAATAATAAATACCGTACTTAGCATCAGGGCAAATATAATGAAAAAAACACTTTTAATCGCAGCACTTACAATACCATTTTTAACTGGATGCGTTATTGCAGTATCAGATGGTGAAGCAGAAACACATTGGGCAGGCGGTGATACATCTAGCTGGGAAAAGCACCACAAATATAATCGAGAGGCTATTGCAAATATTGATTTAGATAGCAGTTATCAATCTGTTTTAAGTAAACTTAAAACGCCTAACTTCTCTGAGCTGTTAAAAAAGAATGATGATGTGTATCAGGTGTTATTTTACGCCACTCACAGCATTCACTCTGACGGTAAAATGACCAAAGATGAGTGCACTGCGCTTGTATTTAAAAATGAGAAACTCATTGGGGTGGGCGATACCATCTATAAATCACTTAACTAACATTTATACCAATCTGCGTAGATATGGGGTCTATTTAACGACAAGAAAATTGCGCTATACCTAGGCAGAAATTTTTATATCTAGGGCGTGTTGACCTTTCGTGATTAATTTTGCAGCAGTATGTTTGGTATTTAGGCAAGACAGCGCCTATGCAGTGTGGTTGTTCCCCATAAATAGGCGATAACGCAGTATAAATGCCAAACATGCGCTGCCCAAAGGGTTCTTCCTAGGGGCGATTGACTCTTTGTTGCTCGGTTTTGACTTAGCCCGCTAGGTTACAAACCTCGCGCCGCGATTAAATCGCCCCTAGATTGAACAAATTTCAATCCACAAAGGTCAACACGCCCTAGTTGTTCTAAATAAAAAATTTTTAACGACGTTATAGCGTGATTTAATTCGTTAAATTGTTCAAATATTTATGCAGATTGGTATTATCTGCCTAAACCACCTCAAGATGCGAGGGTCGTTGGAATTAAAAGCGATTTAGACAAGACATTAGTTGCAAGTAATAGTGGTTCTATTTTTAAAATCAACCCCTTATAAAAGTAACGCAGTATAAATCGCTTTTAAACTAACCCATTGGGCGGTTCACAGGCACCTGTGAAACGCTGAACTCTGCATCTTGAGGTGCCTTGGGTATATTGCGCTGGGTAGATAACAATCTACCCATGATTTTATTTTAACTAACTACAACATTGAAAGCTTTTAAAAACCTAACTCGCTCTTTTATTATTGCGTTCGAATGACACGCGCAACAATGATATCTCGACCAGCATCTTTCGCTTGATATAACCCTAAATCAGCCTCTTCTAACAGTGTATGTTCGCCATATACTTGGCCGCACTCTGTTGTCGCAACACCAATACTTATTGTTATATGATCAGCATTTAATGATGCCTTATGCGGAATATTCAATCCGTTGACTGCATCTCTTAACTTATTTGCAAACTGCAACGCTTCATTTTTTCCCATATCGGGTAAAACTGCAGCAAACTCTTCTCCCCCATAACGCGCAACAAAATCACTTACACGCTCACATTCGCCCACTAATGCATGCGCAATACGTTTCAAGCAGTCATCTCCAGCACGGTGGCCATAACAATCGTTGTAACGTTTAAAGTGATCTATATCCATAAGTAAAACTGATAATGGGGTTCCAGCTCGGCGGCTTCGTCGCCACTCCCGAGATAAGCTTTCATCCAAATAACGTCTATTGGGGATTTCCGTCAAACCATCAATGGATGCTAGCATTTCAAGTAAGTCATTTTTCTGTTTTATAAGTAATTGGTTTCTGATACGAGCTTTTACAATTGTAGGGCTAAAAGGTTTTGCAATATAATCCATAGCACCTAGTTCAAACCCTTTAGCTTCATCATCATGACTTGTATTGGCCGAAATAAAAATAACGGGGAGAGCTTGAGTTGATGGATTTTCTTTTAACTGAATTAATACCTCATAGCCACTAATACCAGGCATCACTATATCAAGTATAATTAAATCAACCGCTGTCGATTTTAAAAAAGTGAGTGCTTTTTCACCATTTTCAACCAAGAAAGTATCATGCTCACTTGCAAGTGTTTTCTCCAATACCAATCGATTTAGAGGATCATCATCAACAATAAGTATTTTAGCTCTTTTTAACATCTGCTAGTCCTTGTATCTGGATATAAGCCATGGCTTGTTTTAACTCCTGTATAAGTTGATCCTGTAATAATGGATCGGCTTCTTTCAAGGCGCGTAACTTATGCTCTAGTTGCTTAGCCAACTCTGAGAGCCTGCAAAATCCTAGGTTTCCTGATACGCCTTTAATGCTATGCACTAACCGTTCCAGTTCTCTTGGTTGATTATATGTTATTAATTTATTTAGGTGATCATTACATAATTTAGCAAACTTCCCCAGCATAACCAGTAATAAATCACTATCACCGGAGAATTGTTCCAATGCAAAAGATTCATCATAAAAATTGGGGATTTCAATTTCAAGATCATTAATTGCTTGCAATAAAGTAGGGGCTATTACGGGCTTTGTTAGGTGTTTATTCATTCCTGCAGCTAATGAACGATCTTCGTCTGCTTGTTCACAATGGGCCGTTAGCGCAAAAATCGGCAACTGCTGTTGATCATATTGCTTACGCAGCAATTGCGCTGCCTGTAAGCCATCCATTTCTGGCATTTGTATATCCATTAGAATGAGATCTGGCATTATTTTCTTGACTAACTCCAAGCCTAACAAAGCACTTGTCGCCGTAAGTACATTAATATTAGCTTGAGTTAAAACATTACTAATAATATCGATATTAAGCTGATTATCATCAATCACAAGCACTAACATCCCTTTAATATTTAGGGGGGGAGCTTGTATCGGCGCTTTTATTCCGGCATTACTAAATAATGCCACTGGTTGCATAAGACGCTGTACTAATGCACTACTTTTAATAATGTAAATAGGAATATTAGCAATAGAGGACAGTGTTATCGTTTGGCTAGTTTGAATAACGTAAAGGGATATATTATGTGTGATTATTGCAGTTTTTTGGTATTCGCAGCTCAGTAACGTTGATACGTCAACATCGCTGATTATAACTTTCTGGTAATCAGTGAGCATTACATTTTTACCTACGTCCGCGATACGGCTAAAATGTAAGTCTGTCATTGGTGCAAGCGCATTCGATAAATTCGTTTCAGCCAGATCGTAAACAACTAAGGTGTTACGCCACAGAGTTGGCACCTCTGTATCAGGAGCATTGAATGCAATGCTGAAATAAAACTCGCTCCCCACTCCTTTTGCACTTTTTAGCGCAATTTCAGAACCCATTAATGCAATTTCGTGCTTTACGATGGCTAACCCTAAGCCTACACCTTGGTGGGTACGTGTCAGAGATTCATCACCTTGGGTAAATGCGTCAAATAACCGACTTTGGTCAGCTTTACCAATACCTATTCCGGTGTCAATCACCCTAAAGCAAATACGCTGTAGTGCAGAGCCAGTCTCTCTACTTTGCAACTTGAGAGTGACGCATCCTTGCTCTGTAAATTTAACTGCATTTGTCAGCAGATTACCCAGAACTTGCTCTAAACGAATATAATCACCAATCAATTGCGCTGATATATCTGGGTCAACCTCGATCTTAAATGTCAATCCTTTTTGCTGGCATAGCCCGGTCAATAAGCTTTCGCAGCTATCAATTAATGTTACGAGATCAAACGTGACCATTTCTAGGCGGACTGAGCTATTTTCTACACGAGCAAAATCGAGCATTCGATTTAACATCGTTAATAAGCTTTGTGCTGAATTTTTTGCTTGCACTGCATATTGCTGTTGTTGGTTTGTGATCCCCTGCTGAGTGATCATGTCAATCAACCCAGTAACTGCGTTTAGAGGCGTACGTATTTCATGGCTCAAATTAGCGATAAAGCGACTTTTAGCTTCGGTTGCCCGCTCAGCATCCTGTTTGGCTTGTGTCAAAGCGCTAATATCTTGAATATGAATAACATAATAATAAGGAGCTTGCTGAGCATCCCACACTAACGACACACTGAGTTGCCACCAGCTTTGCAGCTCTTGTTGCGCAAGAGTAAGATGGTAAACCTTCTTTTTTTCACTCAATAATAATGCAAGCAGTGACTCAATTTCCTGCCATTGGCCTGCCCCAAATAAATCAGCTAAAGGCATTGCCTCCTCAGCTTGCTCAATCTTAAAAAGCTTACGGGCAGTTTTATTCAATTGTAATACGGTATGCTCAAGTGAAAGCAAAATAACACCGTTTGCAGCATATTCAATAGCGCTTCTAAACTTTGATTCAGAAGCCCTTAATGCTAATAAAGCCTGTTGCTGCGCTGTAATATCACGGCCAATACCCATGGTCCCCAATAAATGGTTTTGATCATTATAAAAAGGCGCGATTGTTAATTGAAACGTTTGCTGCGGTGTTTTTATTCGTTGTTCTGCTTTACTTCTCGTTTTTAAAACATGCTGCTCTAACTCATTAATATGATGGCTATCATCGCTGATATCACAAAGCTGCTGGCCCACCAGCTGACCTTGCTCAATGCCTATGTATTTTTCATATGCACGATTACACCCTAAAAATGAACCGTCGATATTTTTAAAGTAAATTAAGTCAGGTACGCTATTTAGCATAGTATTAAGTAATGCTAAATGGCGTTCTTTTGCTTCATAACTACGTGCCAACTCTCTCGTTTTTATTTTTACTTGAGCATCTAGTTCAGTATTTGCTAGCTGTAAGGATTCTACTAATTGCTGATTTTCATTAAGCACTCGTTTTATTCTGCTAAACCAAGGCTGCCAATTTATGGGTATACGATAATCTAAATTGTCACTATAGCGCTCATCATTTTGCTCAAGGAAAGCCATTAAATACGTCATTGGCTTAACAAAAATACGACGACTTAGCCAAAACACCACACTGAACATCATCACTAAAAAAACACTTAAAAAAACAAACTCTATAATGACCTCATAGCGAATAGGCGGCACCAACTGGTAATGAGATTCAAAATATGCGGCATAAACGGGTTGCCGTTTTTTATCTTGAAAAACAACTAAATTATCACGACTGTCCCACTCTCCTTGCATTGGTTTTACCGGTCTTGAAGATGACCAATACTGATCAAGCTCAGAGACATTTCCAATCTCATTCACAGAGCTGGCAATAACCGTATTCGCCTCAGTTAAAAATATATACTCACCGTTTTTTGATGATATTTTTCTTAACCAATCAGAAACAGCCCCCAGATCATAGATTAAAATTATATAGTCTTGACTACCTTGCTCTCGCTGCTTACCTATCGCAAAATACTTTTTATCATCAAGCTTAATAATGCGGCTTGAGGAAAGCATGTTTTCTCTAAAATCAGGACGCAAACCACCATCAAGTATCTGTGTTAATAAGATACTGCTATCGTCATCCCGACGCTTAACATACGCAAAACCTTGCTCATTTACATAAGCAACAGCCGCCAATGACTGAATTAATGACAGTGCTGTATTAAAAGCAGGCCCTAGCGCAATTACATGCTGCCATTTTGCGAGCGCATTAGGTGTTGAGGAAAATTGTTCTTGGCCTACAATCTCCCCTCCACCAGAGGGAATTTTGCGATAATAATAGTTTTCTAATTGATTAACGTCTTCTAACCACTGGCCGTCAAATTGATAAGATAAGGGTTGTTCATATTGTAAAAATAAAGTGCTGACTAAGTCTTCCGCAGCTTCCATGCGATATTCAAGTTGTGCTGCCAGTGTAATAAAGTCTGCTTCACGTTTAGCAACCGTTCGATCTAATTTAATAGAATATAAATGTAAGCAGAGTAAAAAAGCCACTAGCAGTGGCACTATAAGCGCAACGGCTAATGAGCGGTAATAGTGTTTTAATGGTAAAAAGTCCAACAGACTGCCTATTTCTTGACCCAATAATCAGAGTTTAGATTATCGAGCCAAGTACATTCGCGCAAGTTATAAATTTTCTTCCGCAAATGAAGCTAAGCGACTTCGAACAACACCATTGAGGTTCACGGTAGCACTGCCTTCAAAGTCTTTAAAGCGTTCAACAATGTACGTTAAACCAGATGTGACAGGGGTTAAGTAGTTACTATCTATTTGTGCCAGATTGCCTGAACAAATTAACTTTGTCCCTTCACCACAACGGGTGATAATCGTCTTTAGCTGTGACGCAGTCAGGTTTTGACTTTCATCTAAAATAACCACTGCATTTTGAATGCTACGACCACGCATAAAGTTAACTGATTTAAACTGTACATTCGCTTTTTCCATAATGTAATTACGACTTGATATTGGGTTTTCATCCCCTTTATGGAGCACTTCTAACGTATCTGTAATTGCAGCTAACCATGGCGCCATTTTCTCCTCTTCTGTACCTGGTAAAAAGCCAATTGATTCTGCGATTTCAGGGGTGTTGCGAGTAACGATTACTTTATCGTAAATACCTTTTTCAATAATCATTTCAAGAGCGCTGGCCAGTGCTAATAAGGTTTTACCGCATCCTGCTGGGCCAGTTAAAATGACTAACTCAATATTAGGGTCTAGCAACGCATCAAGGGCCATACCTTGGTAAATGTTTTTTGGTTTAACACCCCACGCAGATTGATGCATCAAACGTTCAACACCAATATCTTTGAGCATTATGTGTTGATCATCATACGATTTAACTCGCGCTGCAAAATGGCCGTTGTCATCAAATAAATACTCATTACAAAACACACCTGGAATGAGGCTTTTTGCTACTTTATGAAAAGTATCTCTACCATGTTGCTGCGTTTCACACTCACCAACATGTTGCCAAAAATCACCGGTGATTTTTTGATAGCCACTGCTTAAGAGTGCAATATCATCAATGAGTTGGTCGGTGCGGTAATCTTCAACGTATTTAAGCCCTGCCCCCTTGGCTTTCAAGCGCATATTGATATCTTTAGTGACCAATACAACTTTGACATGTGGGTGCTGCTTTTGTAAATGCACGGCACAATTAATAATACGATGATCATTTTCATTTCCCGGTAAACCAGAGATCGAATCAACAAATAAATGGTCGTTCACAATAATCAACGTGCCATTAGAACTTACTTTGGCCTTTTTATTGCTGGGTAACGCAACGCCTTTGAGCATTTGTTCTGGCGTGGCGTCTTTGAGTACTTCATCTAAACCGCGAATGGCCACACGTGCATCGCGGCTAACATCATGCTTACGGTCTTTAATATGATCCAGTTCTTCTAGAACGGTCATTGGAATAACGACGTCGTGTTCTTGGAATGATAAATACGCGAGGGGTTCGTGAAGCAATACATTGGTATCTAGCACATACATTTTACTATCAAGGTTCGAAGCTTTTTCCATAGCACTTTCCTTACGTTTTATGATTTTTATGCTATACCCAACTAACTAAGTAAAACGAGTTAACGCTAAGCTCATAACACTTAATTGCTAAGGTATATTGTAAGTTTAGCTTAGTTGTCATAAAAGACCCTTTTATGACAAAGCTTTTTTAGTTTGAAATTAGTCAATTAAACATGTGCGTTAATAGGAATAATGCGCAGTTACTAAATTAATTAAAAGTGAGCTAGTTAGCGCCTTGCAGTGGTGTTAGGTTACAGGTAACATAGCCGCCTTTTTCTTCATAGACGAGACATACATGAATTTTTCCTTAGGTCAGCGTTGGATCAGTGATACAGAGTCAGATTTAGGATTAGGCACGGTCGTTGCCCTTGAAGGCCGACAGGTCAGCATTTTATTCCCAGCCAGTGGCGAAAACCGTGTTTATTCAATGCAAGAAGCACCGGTTACTCGCGTGGCATTTAATCCTGGTGATGTGATCAAAAGCGTTGAAGAATGGGAACTTGAAGTCGAGTCAATTGAACCTATCGGTGATCTACTTTGTTATCATGGCACTCGTGTCGATAACGGTGAAAAAGCACAATTAAAAGAAACTTTTTTAGATCACTTTATAAAATTTAATAAACCACAAGACCGCCTATTTGCCGGCCAAGTTGACCGTTTTGATCGTTACACATTGCGCTACCAAACCTGGCAACATCAATTTGAACGCCAACAATCCCCCATTAAAGGACTGATTGGCCAAAGAGCAAGCTTAATACCGCATCAGCTTTACATTGCTCAAGAAGTCGGTAAACGATTTGCACCACGCGTATTATTGTCTGACGAAGTGGGCCTTGGTAAAACTATTGAAGCAGGTATGATTTTACATCAACAAATCATCAGTGGCCGTGCCAGCCGTGTATTAATCATAGTACCTGAAAATTTACAGCATCAATGGTTAGTCGAAATGTTGCGCCGCTTTAACTTACACTTCTCTATTTTTGATGAAGAACGTTGCGACGAAGCATTTGCTGATTCACCCAATGTATTTGATACCGAACAATTAGTGCTTACCAGCCTTGAATTTATAACCAAGAAAAAACGCTGGTTTGAACAAGCAACCATGGCAGATTGGGATTTACTTATTGTTGATGAAGCGCATCATTTAAGTATTGCCAATGGCAAGCAAAGTACTGAATATCAACGTATCGCTGAATTAAGCCAAGACATTCCTGGGTTAATATTATTAACCGCAACTCCTGATCAATTAGGTCACCGTAGCCATTTTGCGCGTTTACAGTTACTCGACCCTGATCGTTTTTATGATTACGATGCCTTTGTAGAAGAAGAAAGTAATTACAAGCACATTGCAGAGGCAGCCAATCAATTACTTCAAGACAAAGCGCTTGATGATAGCGCCAAAGCCACATTGATTGAGCTGTTAAAAGAAACCGATATCACAGGTATCCTTGAACAAGCACAAAGTGGTGATGAAGCGGCTCGTAAAGAAATTTTAGCCATGCTATTAGATCGCCACGGCACAGGCCGTATCTTATTTAGAAATAGTCGCAGTGGCATTGATGGTTACCCTAGTCGTAAGCTCCATGCTTACCCAATGGAAATACCAAAACAATATAAAACAGCAATGTCTGTACTTGGCAATATGAGCGGCATTCAAAATGCTCAGTTAAGTGCACAACGCGCACTCTTTCCTGAAAAAATATTTCAAGAGTTTGAAGGCGAAAGCGCAAGCTGGGGGATGTTTGATCCTCGCGTAGATTGGCTGATCAACACCCTTAAAACTCTCAAACACGAAAAAGTATTACTGATTTGTGCTAAAGCAGAAACGGCGATTAGCTTAGAGCAAATATTGCGTGAACGTGAAGCGATTAAAGCCTCAGTATTCCATGAAGGTATGTCGATTATTGAACGCGACCGCGCTGCTGCATTTTTTGCTGACGAGTACGACAACGCACAAATATTGTTATGCTCTGAAATTGGCTCTGAAGGCCGTAACTTCCAATTTTCACATCATTTAGTCTTATTTGATTTACCGCTAAACCCTGATTTATTAGAACAACGCATTGGCCGTTTAGACCGTATTGGTCAAACGCAAGACGTCAATATCCATGTGCCGTATTTTGAAAACACTGCACAAGAAGTGCTACTGCGCTGGTATAACGAAGGCCTAGATGCCTTTGAGACCACGTCAACCACAGGCCAAATGCTCTATAAAGAATTTAGTGAAGATCTGCTTGAATTTATTTCAGCGCACAACTGCGATGAAGATGAACTTGACCCATTACTTGAGCAAGTTGCCAGCCAAAATGCTAAATTGCGTAAGCAAATGGAAAGCGGCCGTGACCGTTTACTTGAGCTACATTCATCAGGTCAAGGTGCCGCTGATTCATTAGTAGCTGATATTGAAAAGCTTGATAACCAGTTTGAATTGCCAAGTTATATGATCAATGTATTTGATACCTTTGGCGTCAGCCAAGAAGATAAAGGTGAGAATACCATAATCCTAAAGCCAACAGAACACATGCTAAATCCATCGTTCCCAAGCTTAAAAGATGACGGTATAACCGTAACATTCGACCGTGATACCGCGTTATCACAAGAAGATGTTCACTTTATCAGTTGGGATCACCCTATGGTGCAAGGCACCTTAGACATGATTTGTGATGATGACTTTGGCACCGCCTCTGTTGCGCTTCTTAAAAACAAAAAGTTACCACCGGGAACTTTCTTTGTTGAGCTAATTTTCTTAGGCGAAGCGATGGCACCAAAAGCTCTACAAGTAGGTCGTTTTTTACCACCAACACCGATTCGTATTTTGCTTGATAAAGCGAGTAATAATTTAGGTGAAAATGTTGGGTTTGATGGATTTAATCAGCAGCTCTCTGCTGTTGGCCGTCAAACAGCAAGTAAATTAGCCGGAGCATTACAAAGCGCAATTCATCCAATGATCAAAACCGCGCAAGCAATGGCGCAAACAAAACTTGAAGTGATCCGTGCAGCTGCCCTTGAGAAAATGCAACATTCACTCGCTGAAGAGCAAGCTCGCTTAGCGGCGCTGAAACAAATTAATCCAAACATTCGTGAAGAAGAGCTGACTTTTTACGACAAGCAACGCACTGAACTAACCACGCATATTGAAAAAGCGCAGTTAAAACTTGATGCTATTCGCTTAATCGTGGTTTCTCACTGATCATAGCTTTAGCTCAAAGTTATAAGCTATAAGCTATAAGCTATAAGCTATAAGCTTTAGAAAAGCGCGGTGTATTAATTTATACCACGCTTTTTTAACCTTCAAACAAATATTGTAGCCAACATAAACGCTTACTTGAAAAGGAATCAAGCCTAGTGATTGTGAAATAAGGACGACTACACTAAAATGCAACGCTTGTGAATCGCTGAGGTCTATCGTGTTACTTAATTACAACCCCCCGCTCGATCCGTATTTAACCATTGTTTATCAGGATGATGATTTACTGATTGTAAATAAGCCCAGTGAGCTATTAACAGTACCCGGCAAAGATCCTAAACACGCAGACTGTTTAATTGCCCGTGTTAATCGTGTATTCCCCACCGCTAAAATTGTTCATCGTTTGGATATGGCAACCTCTGGGATTATTTGTTTAGCGATGAATAAAGCCGCTCATCGCCATGTAAGTATGCAATTTCAAGAACGTCAAACAGCTAAGCGCTATATTGCTCGTGTGTACGGCAAGCTTAAACCTGAAACTGGATCTGTAGATTTACCCCTTATTTGTGACTGGCCTAACCGCCCAAAACAAATGGTTGATCATGATAATGGTAAGCCTTCCTTGACGCATTACAACGTACTGGAATATGAAGCACACGCAACGCGCGTAGAGTTAACGCCAATTACAGGCCGCTCTCATCAATTACGCGTCCATATGCTATCGTTGGGTCACCCTATTTTAGGTGATAGGTTGTACGCTCATCCTGATGCCTTAAGTGCAGCACCACGCTTGCAGTTACATGCGCAAATGTTGCAACTCACCCACCCTATCACTGAACAAACTATGATCTTTGAAGCTGAACCTGATTTTTAATTACATCGTTTGATTGATAGAAATTACGCTAAACTTTTTACAATTAAAGCCGATAACCATATATTGATTCATTGCACGTGGTTACTATGATTATTGGCAAAAAATTAAAAAACCATCAATTAATCAGCTTTGTCGGCTGTTTAATGTTGGCAGCGCCCCTCCTTGCGGCTGATTTCATTGCGCCAACACCATGGTCAACTATTGCTAGCAGTGATTTAGCACGCTTAATGCCTGATGATGAAGTAAAACCCCTACTCGCTGGCGAAACAGAGTTTACAACGTTATACCGTCAACATATGAGTGCTCAACAACGTGGTGTGGTTTTAATTATTCCTGATTGGCAGCATTTACCAACGAATAATGACGGTGTTAATTTTTTGCGTACTGAGCTAAATGATTTAGGCTACGCAACTATTGCAATGACAGTCCCTGATATAGATTGGTACGCCAACGATAGCACCGTCAACGAAACAGAAGCCACAACACCCGATCCCCAAGAAAATACCGAAGCACCAACTAATACTCCTGCAAATGATGCGCTAGAACAAGCCCCTGCACCAATGGCTTCACCCAAGCATGTAGATGCAATTCCTATGATCAGCAACGCGATTATTGATAACTATAAGCTTAACCTTATTTCGCGATTTAACGCCTTGTATGAAAGTGCTTTAAATGAAGATGGGAAAATAGTCGTAGTGGCTCAAGGTGCCAGTGCTGGGGTTTTATTAGAGCATTATGCAAGCTTTCCAAGCACAAATATTGATGCATTTATTAGCCTTAGCAGCTACTTGCCAAACACTGAGCGAAATAAAAAGCTCAATGCAACAATATCAACGATTAGCCCACCACTGCTGGATGTTTATTACAGCGTTGATAATTCCAACTTGCTGTTAAGCATTGCCCAAAGAAAGCGTTGGGTAAAACGTCATAGTAAATATGATTACCGCCAACGTGAGTTATTTGGTTTACGCTCAGCGCCGGAGCAACATGAGCGATTAACCAAAGAGGTGGACGGTTTTTTACGCCGCCTTTTTTAAGTACTCATAAGCCGATTGAATATCTTGGCTTTTTTTCACAGCCAGTTCCATCATATGCTTAGGTAAGCCTTGAGATACTAATTTATCAGGATGATGTTGCGCCATTAATTTACGATACGCTACTTTTACATCACGCTCACTCGCTTCATTATTTAAACCCAACAACGCCAAGGCTTGAGTGCGGCTCATGCCATTATTGGGTGGAACATGATGACCTGAGCCTTCTCGATAGCTACTGCTTTGACCTTGCTGACGATTTTGCTGTTGTTGATAGCGCTGTTGCTGCTGGCGGAATGAAAACTCAGCCTGATACCGCTTAAGTACAAACGCAAAATGTGTTTTTGAAATACCCAAATGCTTGCTGACTTCTTGTAATAGCTCTTTTTCTTGAGCGGCAAGCACACCGTCAGAAAATGCCATTTGGATTTGAATTTCTAAAAAAAGCTGCAGTAAATCATGACGACGAGCAAAGCGCTCTTTAAAATCATAAACCGTTTCTTTTAATGAAAAGTCAGCTTCTTTACCTGCTTTAAATGCACCTTGTGCTTCTTTGCGATCATCGCCTTTTAAACCCATCTCATCCATAAATAGGCTGGCAGCACGAATATGAGTTTCACTGACTCTCCCATTTGATTTCGCTATATGCCCCATAACAGCAAAACAGCTTGAAAAGAACAATGCTTGGCGTTGATTTATATCATCATCACCTTTAAATAAGTTTGAAAAGCCACCCGCTTTATCAAAATTTTTCTTGAGGCTTTTATCAAACATATGCCCTAAATATAGGCCTATAAACAAACCAACAATACGCCCAAACATAAAACCAAAACAGGCACCTAAAATTTTACCCCACATGAGGTGCTCCTCTTACATGTTCATTTAATTGTGCTAACCGTTGCGGGGTACCGACATCATTCCACATACCAATGTACAACTGTGTCGATACATCACATTCGTTCAAACGCATGCGTAATAATGGCCCTAAAGGCAATACGCCGCCTTGTAAACCATCAAAAAAATGACGCTGAAACCGACTAATACCCGAAAAAGTATACTTTTGACTTTCAGGGCCCAAGTGACGCAAAGTAAAATCCCCATCAGGGTTATGCGCAGGGTTTTCAACAAGTACGATATGCCCTTCACCAATATCTAAATGTAATTGCGCTAATGAGCTTATATCGTAATCGGTAAATATATCCCCGTTAATAACGATAAAGTCATCACCAAGCAAAGGTAATGCATGGATGATCCCGCCGGCAGTTTCAAGCCCCCCTTCAGGCTCGTGGCTGTAAATAATTTTTACATCAAATGCGCTGCCGTCACCAAAGTAATCACTAATTTTATCACCTTGCCATGCAAGATTAATTACAATTTCTGTAATTCCCGCGCTTTTCAGACGCTCGATATGGTGTTCTATAAGCGGCATACCTGCGACCTGTAACATCGGCTTGGGCAATTTCGCTGTCAGTGGCATCATTCTTTGACCACGCCCCGCGGCTAAAATCATCGCTTTCATTTATTAATTACCTAATTTTTCTTTTATCGCGACACGCGTAGCAGGAATGATGGTATTGGCAATCCATAACCCTAATGGTTGCAGCGTTTTATGTTCTTGTGCCACATCCGCAATATAGCGTAATGTCGGAAGTACGTTTTCCATATAGCCCAGCTTGCCATCACGTAAATTTAAACGACAAAAGATACCTGCGGCTTTTAAATGCCGTTGAATACCGGTCAAATCAAACCACTGCTTAAATTGTGCAAAACTTACGTTAGCACTGATCAGACCTTGCTCCTTAAACTCTTTATAGGCGTGCTCAAGTAAATATTCGAGTTCATCATGGGGCAGTTTAAAATAGCAATCGCGCAATAATGAAACAAGGTCATAACACACAGGGCCTTGAACCGCGTCTTGGTAATCAATAATCGCCCATTGCTGGTTACTCCGCATAATGTTACGACTATGAAAATCTCGATGTACTGTAACACTTGGCTGGGCAAGTACATTTTCAATAAGCAATTCCGCGCTGCGTTTCCACAGGGCATCAATTGCGGGTGTCACTGTCAGCCCTAAAAATCCTTCCACTAGCCACTGTAAGAAAATACCGAGTTCAAGCTCTAAAAATTCACGGTCAAAATCTTTCATGTATGCTACAGGCGGCATTTTAGCCCATTGTGCACTGAGTTTTATGAGGTGCTTATAGTGGCTGGTCCGTTCTTTGTCCTCTAGCATATCAGCGAGGTGTATATTGCCTAGATCACTTAATAAGAAAAATCCTTGTTTTTCATCGGCATGTAATATTTTTGGTAGTTTGAAGCCATGCTCGGAAAAAACTTTATTAAGTTCAATATAGGGGGTGTTATCGAGTTTAGTTGGATCAGAGTCCATAACAATGTAACTATCTTGACCGCGATTTAAACGGAAATAACGGCGAAAACTCGCATCCCCCGTGATAGCAGCTAACTGGTATTCTTCATCACTAAAGTGGGGATTTAAAAACTGCTGTAAACTTTTATAACGGTTCATTTTACAAGATATCTATTTTTCACTAAGTCAATTACTGTATTTGCCATTGTTTTCCTTTATTATGTGAGGTCTATATTCAACGACACCATATTAAGGTTAATAAATGAGCAAAACCTGGGGCATAATGATGCTAAGTGTGATCAGCGCACCATCGCTTGCCGAAACTGAACTGGCACACAATCTTTGTGGCAATTCAATGCAAACCAGAGCTTGGCAACCGCTTGCTGGCCTTGACTTTGGCATGGTCGATATCAAATCAGATGATATTGAATTGCTTGGTACTCAAAGCGCAGAATTTACCGGTAACGTTGATATTAACACCCTTACTATGAGTTTGTCCGCACAAAGTGCACTTATTGATAAACAGCGCGGGCTCCTTAATGCTACAGGCCCAATTACTTATCGCGATCCAATTAGTGAAGTAAAAAGCTCAGGTTTAAATGCTGATTTAAATAACTCTCAAATTAGTTTATTGGGTGCTGATTACAAGCTTACTGACCAACAAGGCCATGGCGGTGCTGAAAAACTCACTGTTAACAAGTCTGGCTTAAACCTGCTGAACGCAAGCTTTACTACCTGCCCAGGCGAAACGCCATTGTGGGCAATTCAAGCTGAGGAAATTGCTCTTTCTCGTGAAGAAGGCTGGGGAGAAACACATGACATGGTATTGCGTATTATGGATACCCCTGTGTTGTACTTGCCCTATTTTACCTTCCCTATTGATGAGCGCAGAAAGTCAGGGTTATTAACACCAAACATTTCGAGTTCTGATCGTTATGGTGTTGAAACAGTCACGCCATACTACTGGAATATTGCCCCAAACTACGATGCCACCATCACACCTCGCTATATGTCTAATAAAGGCTTACAACTGCAGGCTGAATTTAGATATTTAAGCGAAACAAGCCAAGGATTACTTGGTCTAGAGTATTTAAATAAAGATGAGTCTGAACCTGAACTAAACGATCGCTTCCTATTTCACTGGCAACAACAAAGCTATTTCGGTGAAAATTGGCGCGCAAATATCGACATTACAAATGTCAGCGATGATAACTACTTAACTGATTTAAATTCAGGCTATGCTGCAAGTACCGACACACAACTATATCGCACCGGTTCTTTATCTTATTTAGGAGAACTGTGGCGAACAGATATTCAAGTACAAAACTTTGAAGTGCTTGGTGATCACGTAGAATCTTACGCAGCACTGCCGCAAATTACGTTTACACAAACAACACCATTTCAATTTAAAGCCGTTGATTTAACCTTAGATGGTGAATTAAGCCACTTTACTAACGACACTGAGGTAATTGAAAAGGCTACTCGCTTACACATTGAACCTAAAGCCAGCTTTGGTTATCAAGAACATGCATGGTCATTTTTGTCTGAACTTAGCCTTCTACATACTAACTATAGGCAAGAAGGTGACTTAAACGGTACTGACTACGCTAAGTCAGTCTCTCGTACGCTTCCTAAAGTTCGTTTACACAGCCAATTAAATTTTGAACGTGACACAACAACGTTTACTGATAACGGCATTCAAACCTTAGAACCACAAATACAATATTTATACACACCAAATAAAGATCAATCAGATATTGGCTTATACGATACAACTAAGCTACAAGATGACTTTTTTGGTCTGTTTCGCGATAGCCGCTTTTCAAGCGTTGACCGTATTGCTGCAGCGAACCAATTTACACTCGGTGCAACAACCCGGTTATTTAATAATAAAAGCGAGGAATTGTTTAATTTCAGTGCAGGACAAATCTTCTACCTGAGCGATTCAGCTAAGCCAACATCGCAAGGGTTAAACTCCGATACAAACTATAATGCCTTGTTTGCCGCGCAAACCATGTTACATTGGCACCGTCGTTGGTATTTATCCGGTGGCATACAATATGACACTGATGGCAAGCAGATTATCCAATCAAATGTTACTTTAGACTATAAAGGTGACGATAATCAGCTGATACAATTGAACCATCGCTATGCAAACGATGTCTCAGGCAATACAATCGAGCAAGTTGGCTTGTTTACTAGCATACCGCTAAGTGATCAATGGCAGTTTGTAAGTAGCTACCACCGTGATTTAGAAAGCGGTCGTAGTATTGAGGCATTCAGTGGATTGCAGTATGAATCCTGCTGTTGGGCCTTTCAAATTACCGGTCGTCGTCAAATCGAAACTGATTTAAATCAGGCGATAGGCCTAGAACAAGCCACCTTTGACTCAAGCATTGGTTTTAACATTGTCTTGAAAGGATTAGGTAGTAAAAGCCGTTATGATGCACAAAAATTATTACAACAAGGTATTTTTGGCTATCGTAGACCGTATTTTCTTAATAACTAGTATTAGCAAGAGTATTAGAAAAAGTATGAATTTAAATAAATTATTAGCATCAGCATTATTAGGCTTAAGCCTATCTCACAGCGTTTTCGCAGCCCCTGTTGAAATCGATAAAGTTGTCGGTATTGTCAATCAAGGCGTTATTTTAAAAAGCGAAGTTGACACCATCGTTAACCGCGTAAAACTGCAAGCAAAAGAACAAAAACAAGAGCTTCCTTCTGACGAAACTTTACGTATCCAAGCGATGGAGCGTTTAGTTAACCAAGCACTTATGATGCAGCTTGCTGGGCGTATGGGTTTAGAGATTTCAGATAGTCAACTTGATCAAACATTGGTTGGTATGGCAAAAGAGCAAGGCGGGTCGATTGCAGATTTACGCCGAACTATCGAGGCATCAGGTGAAAGCTTTCAAGTGTATCGTGAAGAAATTCGTAAAGAAATCACAACGCAACAAGTTATGCGCGCCAATGTTGATCGCCGTATTTATATAAGCCCACAGGAAGTGGACAACTTATTAAAAATAATGGAAAGCCAAGGTCAAAATACTGAAGAGTATGATATTGGTCATATTCTTGTTGATATTCCAAACAACGCTACAGCAGATGAAATAGCCAGTGCAAAAACTCGTGCAGATAAAGTCATTGAGTTTTTACAAGAGGGTAAAGAATTTAAGCGTATTGCTATTTCATCTTCAAGCGGCTCTAAAGCACTTGAAGGTGGCCAGCTTGGATGGATGAGCATCAATGAAATGCCATCGCTATTTGCTGAAGCAGTTAAAGGCGCGAAGAAAGAAGCCATTGTTGGCCCACTTCGCTCAGGCGCAGGTTTCCATATTATTAAAGTTCAAGATATTCGTGGTCGTCAAGTAGTGGAAACCACCGAAGTACGCTCTCGCCATATTTTGATCAACCCATCTATAATTTTAAGTGAAGAAAAAGCCCGTAACATGCTTAATGGTTTTGCCAAAGACTTACGTGCTGGTAAAGCAGACTTTGGCGAACTTGCGAAAGAATATTCAGAAGATCCAGGCTCTGCGCTAAAAGGCGGCGAGTATGATTGGACAGATCCAACAACGTATGTACCTGCATTTAGAGATACACTTTTATCATTGGATAAAAATGAAATTAGTGACCCTTTTAGAACAAAATTTGGTTGGCACATTATACAGTTGCTAGATACGCGAGTGGCTGATAAAACTGAGCTAGCTAAACGTAATCGTGCTCATGGCATGCTGTTTAATCGTAAATTTAAAGAAGAAAGTTTTAACTGGCAGCAAGAAATGCGTGAACAAGCCCATGTTGAAATCTTTCCATTGGATCAGTAAATGACCCTACGTATAGCAATAACTCCCGGTGAACCTGCCGGGATTGGCCCTGATTTACTTTTAAAGCTAATCCAGCATGACTGGCCGGCTCAATTAATCGCAATTGCTGACGCTAAATTATTACAGCAGCGTGCAGAACAGTTAGGTTTAAATATCAACTTAATTCCATTTGATGAATCAGCAGCGCCTGCTATTGCACCTGCTGGCAGTATTTATATTCATCAAGTCGATTTAGGGGCTGATGTTGAGCTTGGTGTTTTAAATGATGCAAATGGCCAATATGTGTTAGATACCCTGCGTATTGCTTCTGAAAAAAATATGGATGGTACATTTGATGCTGTCGTTACAGGTCCTGTTCATAAAGGGATCATTAACCAAGCAGGTATTTCATTCAGTGGTCACACAGAGTATTTCGCTCAACAATCAAATACTGCCGATGTAGTCATGATGCTTGCAACCGAGGGACTACGTGTTGCACTGGTAACCACACATATTCCGCTTGCTTATGTATCACGCGCAATTACTGCCGAACGTTTGACAAAAGTTGCGGGGATACTAAACCATGACTTACAAACTAAGTTTGGTATTGAAAAACCACGAATTTTAGTGTGTGGGCTCAACCCGCATGCAGGTGAAGATGGCCATTTAGGCCGTGAAGAAATCGACACGATAACCCCAACAATTGAACAGTTAAATACCGATGGTATGAACCTAATTGGCCCATTACCTGCTGATACATTATTTCAGGATAAATACCTATCACAAGCGGATGCGGTACTGGCAATGTATCACGATCAAGGCTTACCTGTGCTAAAATACAAAGGGTTTGGCAAATCAGTGAATATAACTCTTGGTTTGCCGTTTATACGCACTTCAGTAGATCACGGTACGGCACTCGATTTAGCCGGTACAGGTGATGCTGAGGTTGGCAGTTTTGAATTAGCGATCCGCGAAGCAATTAAGCTCGCCCATGAAAAAGCACAAAATCAATGACAGATAAAGTACATTTAGGACACCGCGCCCGTAAACGTTTTGGGCAAAACTTTTTATTTGATGAAATGATCATCGATAAAATCGTCACCGCGATTGATCCTAAACCTGAAGATAATTTAGTTGAAATCGGTCCTGGTCTTGGTGCAATCACTGAGCCTGTAAGCGAGTTAAGTGGTCACTTAACCGTTGTTGAGCTAGATAAAGACTTGGCTTTACGCCTAACCGAACATCCATTTTTAGGTCCAAAGCTCACCGTACACCAAAGTGATGCGATGAAGTTTGATTTTTCTACTCTCATTAATGATGAGCGAAAATTAAAAGTTTTTGGTAATTTGCCATACAACATTTCAACACCTTTATTGTTTCACTTATTTGAATTTGCTGACAACATTGAGCACATGCACTTCATGCTTCAAAAAGAAGTTGTAAAGCGTATGGTTGCAGGTCCAGGTAGTAAAACATTTGGCCGTTTAAGTGTCATGACGCAATATTATTGCCACGCAATGCCAGTGGTAGAAGTACCACCTGAGTGCTTTAAACCTGCACCAAAAGTAGATTCTGCGGTTATTCGGTTAATTCCAAAAAAACCAGAACAACGTACAGCTAAAAGTACTAAAATTCTTAACACAGTGTGTTTAGAAGCTTTTAATCAACGCCGTAAAACGCTGCGTAATAGCCTAGCTAATTTACTCACGGCTGATGAATTAACAAGTATTGGTATTGATATTAAGCTGCGTGCAGAATGTCTTTCGTTACAACAATTTATTGATATAGCTAATTGGATTTATGACAACAAGCAGTAATTTGGGCTCACCCATCAAGGTTTCAGTAGAGACATTTTATGTTGAAGGGCAATCACAGCCAGAACAAGATAAATATGTATTCGCGTACTCTGTAACAATTAAAAACCATAGTTTATGCAGCGCTAAATTGGTAAGTCGATATTGGTTAATTACCGATGCCAATGGCAAAGAAATCGAAGTGCAAGGAGAAGGTGTCGTTGGTGAAAAGCCAACAATTGGTCCTGGTGAAAGCTATAAGTACACAAGCGGCGCAGTACTAGACACCCCTGTTGGCACCATGCAAGGATACTATACCTTGAAGAATGAATTTGGCACTGAATTTGACGCGCCAATTAATGTTTTTCGTTTAGCACAGCCAAATATTTTACATTAACAACTATGGCTAACTATGCAATTGGTGATCTACAAGGCTGCTTTAATGAATTTCACGCCTTACTGCAACAGGTTGACTTTAACCCTAGCAAAGATCACCTTTACTTAGTTGGCGATATTGTTGCTCGTGGACCTGACTCGCTCGCTTGTTTAGATTATCTATATACATACCAAGATAGTATTACCGTTACGTTAGGTAATCACGATCTACACCTCATTGCTAACTACTTTTTAAATAAAGCGGCCAACCCTAAAGATAAGTTAGGCCCCTTACTGCGCAGTGAAAAATTCCCAGCTTACATAAAGATGTTACAACAGCAACCCCTTGCATTATGGCTTGAAGAACAGCAAGTATTTATAAGCCATGCTGGTCTTAACCCCGCATGGACGATTAAAGAAGCTCTCAAACATGCTCAATTTGCCACAGACTGCTATCAAAGTGCTCACGCTCATGATTTCTTCAATCATATGTACTTGGCTCACCCTGGTACCTGGAGCAAACAACTTACTAAATTTGAAAAATTTCGCTATATCGTTAATTACTTTACTCGAATGCGCTTTCTAACCCCCGATGAACAACTAGATCTTAGTTATAAAGGTGCTATTACTGACTCTAATGCAATGATCCCTTGGTTCAATCACCCTCGATTTAAAACATTGAAAAAAGATATTGTCTTTGGGCATTGGGCTGCACTTGAAGGGAAAACGTCGCACTCACATATACATGCTTTAGACACTGGCTGTGTTTGGGGAGGAAAAATGACCCTCTTAGAGCTAAGTAATAAGCAACGCTTTAGTGTTAATTCTACTAATTTTGTCTCATTTAACTGAAAAATTATTCATCTTCTGTTAAATTTATAGTAATCAATGTTAAAAGTAATTAGATTTAATTACTTAACTTATTTGCAATAAAGCCGATAAGCACTTGTCGCTACTCTTTTATGGAAATTCATATGAACTTAACTGTTAGTCAACGTATATGGGGTGGATTTATTTGTATCACCTTATTGCTTCTATTAATTGGGGTGAATTCACTGCTAAGAATAGCCAATATCAATAATTCAGCGCAGCAAGTAAATCAACTATCGCTTCCAGCATTACAAAAAAGCTCTGATTTACAAGTTGAATTTATATTAATGAGCAAAGCAGCTCAAGGTAGTTTTTATACATCATCTGCTGCAGAGTTAGCTCCAATTAAAAAAGCAGTTTTTGCTCAAAAACAACGCTTTGATAAATATTATTTACAATTACAAGATGTTGTAAGAAACAACCCAGAGCTGAATCAAAGTAGCCTCGATGTAGAACAAACATACAAGGGGTTTATCAAATCGGTTGAAGATTTGTTAAAAGACAAAAGCAGCCAACTAGAATTAAACAAAAAACTTCACGCTCAATTAGAAAATATTGAACTGGCAGCAGAAGATGCTAACTCTGTGGTATTAGATATTATTGACATAGATGGGTTAGAAGAAAAAGATGCTCGTGCTTTTCAAGCCGCAAATATGTTAGAAAATAATTTCTTGTCATTAGTTACTACAAGTACGGATATGCTAACAGTAAAAACACAAAATACGTTAGATATCGTCAAAAACGAACAAGTCTATTATTTAGAAGAAATTGAACGCAGCTTAAAACTTTTAAAACCTGCGGTAGAAGCAGATAACCCTGATTTATTTAACGATCTAAATACCTATTTTGTTTCGTTGAATGACAACGTTATGGGCAGAAATAGCATTTCAATTAACAAGAAAAAGCTAATTGATGTGATCGCAATGACCCAAGCTGAGCTTGCACAAGCTGAGGTTGCCACTTCCACAGCATTAAAGCAGCTTAACAAATTGGTTAATCAAGCAAGTAATCTCGCTTTTGAGTTGCAAAAAGATGTAAGCACCGACGTTAAATCTGCTAACCTTTGGACTTGGATTGGTATGATCAGTGCAACACTGATAGCAATTATAGTTGCCTACATTACTGTTAGCCGCATTACTAAACCTTTAGCTGAAGTAAACCGCATCCTTGACATTGTTGCCAGTGGCGATATGACACAACGCTTAGATGATACTGCCAAAGATGAATTTGGCGAGTTATCTCGTAGCTGTAATACATTAATTGAAAGCTTAAGAAACTTGATCCAAGGTATTATTTCTCGTTCGACACAGCTTGCTGCTGCATCTGAAGAAACGTCGGCGATTACAGGTGAATCTAGTCAAGCTATTCGTAACCAACAAGCACAAGTTGAACAAGCTGCTACTGCGACTACTGAAATGAGCAGCACCTCGCAAACCGTTAGCAACAGTGCACAACAAGCATTAAAAGAAATTAAAAATGCAGACAAAGAAGCTGACCGTGTTAAGGGTATTTCAAGCCATAATAAAGCGACCATTGAGCAACTAGCGCGTGAAGTTGACGCTGCTTCACAAGTGATCAATAAGCTTCACCAAGATAGTGCTTCTATTGGCAGTATCCTTGATGTTATCCGTGGTATTGCTGACCAAACAAACTTACTCGCGCTTAATGCCGCAATTGAAGCAGCTCGCGCTGGAGAACAAGGCCGAGGCTTTGCTGTTGTTGCTGATGAAGTTCGCTCGCTCGCAAGTAAGACACAAGAGTCAACGCAAGAGATTCAAGCAATGATCGAATCACTACAAAGCGGTGCTGAAGCTGCGGTTGCTGCTATGTCAAAAGGAAAACAGCAAGCTGAATCATGCGTTGAGCAATCTGACTTAGCAAACACAGCCTTAGATTCAATCACAGCAGCCGTAGCACAAGCACACGATGTAAGTGAAGAGATTTCAACCGCAGCACAAGAGCAGCAACAAGTATCTCAAGAGATCAGCGAACGCCTAGAGTCAATAGTCGCAATCGCTGAACAAACTGCTGAGGGAGCTAACCAGACCAATATATCAAGCTCGGAAGTAGCTAAACTTGCCGAAGAATTACGCTTATCGGTAGATGCATTTAAAGTATAATATAAAGAGTAAAAAAGATAAAAAGCCGCGCTTGAAATCACAGGCGCGGCTTTTTTAATCTAAGTTCAAGAGTAAAGTTATTCGATTAAGAATCACACCAACCACATTAGATTTTCACCTAAATTTGGTATGAATGAAGCTCAACCCAATCCTAAATATCTTTTTACTTAACGCTAGGGCGTGTTGACCTTTCGTGATTGATTTTGCAGCAGTATGTTTGGTATCTAGGCAAGGCAGAGCCTATGGTGTGTGGTTGTTCCCCATGAATAGGCGATAACGCAGTATAAATGCCAAACATGCGCTGCCCAAAGGGTTCTGCCTCGGGGTGATTTACTCTTTGTTTGTTGCTTGGTTTTTACTCAGCCCACTCGACTCCAAACCTCGCGGAGCGATTAAACCTCCCCGCGTTTGAGCAAATTTCAATCCACAAAGGTCAACACGCCCTAGGCAAAAATTTTTATATCTAGTTGTTCTAAATAAAAAATTTTTAACGACGTTATAGCGTGATTTAATTCGTTAAATTGTTCAAATATTTATGCAGATTGGTATAAGGTAACGCCATATTCGAATCGCCATAAAAAAACCGCGGCAGCCGCGGTTTTTTTAATAATTAAATCAGCGGTTATAAACCCGCACGATCTTTAATTACTGCAATTAGTGCAGAGCCGCCATGGCCGTTTGCCTCAGCCCATGCTATGTCTGCACCGTCAGATAATGAACTTTTAGATAGGTTTTTCACAACATACTCACCTGCATCTGCCGCATTGCTGGCAATCGCATGACGAAGAAGGTTATTACCATTACATTGTACAGCATCGTAAATATTACGAATCTTTACACGCGAGCTCTTAAGCTTACTACGCAAGCGGTTTTTATCATCCGCAGCAATGTATTCGCAGATTGAAACTGCTAATTGATCATCTGCTTTAGCTGGTGCACTGAAAACCATAGAACCAGAAACTACTGTTGCAGCAATAAGTAACGTCGATAATTTAATCATTTTGTACCCTTGTGTAATACTTTTAACCTACCCTAATTGTCTAATATTGTACCAACGTATAAGAATAAGCGCAATAATGTTACGTAATTTTATCTAATGTAACGAATTTATAGGCATGTAAATTCTTTTCATCAGCTTGGTTAAATTGTTCTTCAACAACGTGCCAATTAGCCATTTTTTCATAATCAGGAAATTGCGTATCCCCGTCAACATCAAGCTCAATAAAAGTAAGATAGAGTGAATCTGCGCGTTCTAAAAATTGCTGATAAATATTTCCACCACCAATAATCATTACTTCATCACTCTCATAAGCCAATGAAAGCGCGGCTTCTGGCGATGCTACAACCTCAATACCTGGTGCACTATATTCAGTGTTACGACTAATGATTATATTTTTTCGTCCAGGTAAAGGACGACCGATTGACTCAAATGTTTTACGTCCCATGATCACAGGTTTACTCATTGTTACCGCTTTAAAATGCTGTAAATCAGCAGGTAAATGCCATGGCATTTTATTATCTTGGCCTATAACTCGGTTGTTAGCCATCGCGGCAATCATTGAAATTTTCACATTAACATCCAATACTTTTTCATTAAACAAGAAAAAAGGAGCACAGGCTCCTTTTATATAATCTATCTCTGATTAACGTTCGTAGACAACTTCAACGTCATAATCATCGTCATCCCAGTTGTCCCAATCATCGTCGTCATCATTCTTCTTCTTAGTCGCATCTTTATGGTAAGTATCCCATTTAAACTCAACATCTTCATCTTCGATTGGCACAAACTTCTCTTTCGGCATACTATCAAGCAGTGTCATGATGTTATGAATAAGAGGCTGTGTATGTAATTTATTAATTGCTGAAATACTATAAATATTTTCAGTCTCGCCAAGCTCTTCAGCAATTTGCTCACACAACGCCTTAGCTTCATCCTCTGGCAATAAATCAATCTTATTGAACACTAACCAACGCGGTTTTTCAGCAAGCTTAGGGCTGTACTGATGTAGCTCATTAATAATCGCGAATGCATTATCAACTGGGTTTGAACCATCCACAGGCATTACATCAATAATATGCAGCAATACACGGCAACGCTCAAGGTGCTTCAAAAAGCGAATACCAAGACCTGCACCATCAGATGCGCCTTCTATTAAGCCTGGGATATCGGCAATAACAAATGATTTATTTGCTTCTGGACGCACAACACCCAAATTAGGAACAAGCGTGGTGAACGGGTAGTCTGCCACTTTAGGTCTAGCTGCTGATACACTGCGTATGAAGGTAGATTTCCCTGCATTAGGTAAACCTAATAAACCTACATCAGCTAATAATAATAGCTCTAATTTAAGGTTACGAACTTCACCTGGTGTGCCCAGTGTTTTTTGACGAGGCGCTCGGTTAGTACTTGATTTAAAACGCGCATTCCCCAAGCCGTGGAAACCGCCTTTTGCAACCAAAATTCTTTGACCATTTTGCGTTAAATCGCCAAGACCTTCTTGAGTATCAACATCCATTATACGAGTACCCACTGGCACCATCACATATAAGTCGTCAGCCTTTTTACCCGTACAGTTACGGCTGCGACCATTTGTACCACGCTCAGCTCGATGAAAACGCTCAAACTGATAATCGATCAGGGTATTTAAGTTTTCATCAGCTTGTAGATAAACACTACCACCATCTCCACCGTCACCGCCGTCTGGTCCACCATCTGGGACATATTTTTCACGACGGAAAGACACGATACCACTGCCACCGTCGCCAGCTTCTGCGCGAATTTCTACTTCATCTACAAACTTCATGATTACTCACTTTAGGATTGGCTTGTTAATAACTCTATTATATACCCAAGTGGCCTATAGAGCACACTATGTGATAAAAACACTTGGGGATATATTCTTAAGACTTAAAACAAAAAACCCCGCAAAGGCGGGGTTTTTTAAGAACCGATTCTGATTACTCAGATACGATGCTTATGTATTTACGGTTTAAAGGACCTTTTTGTTCAAACTGAACTTTACCATCTGCTTTTGCGAAGATAGTGTGGTCTTTACCGATACCTGCGTTTGTGCCAGCATGGAATTTAGTTCCACGTTGACGAACAATGATGCTACCCGCTAGAACTGATTCGCCACCAAAACGCTTAACGCCAAGGCGTTTGCTTTCTGAATCGCGACCGTTACGAGTACTACCAGCTGCTTTTTTATGTGCCATTTCTAAGTACCTCTAATTAAGCGCTAATGCCAGTGATTTTAACTTCTGTGAACCATTGACGATGGCCCATTTGCTTACGAGAATGCTTACGGCGTCTAAATTTAACAACCTTAATCTTCTCACCGCGACCATGTGAAACAACCTCAGCTGTTACTTTACCACCGTTTACGAACGGTACACCGATCTCGATTTTCTCACCATCAGCAACTAAAAGTACTGAATCAAATTCAACTGCTGCACCAGTCTCAACGTCTAATTTCTCAAGACGAATTGTTTGACCTTCAGTCACACGGTGCTGTTTACCACCACTTTGGAAAACCGCGTACATAATTAACTCCGTCTGTGCGCCCTCAAATCGACGCAACTAAAATATTCTTCAATAGGGCGCGAAGTTTACGCTAATGTGCAAAAACTAGCAAGCCCGTTTATTAATTAAATGAATAAAAAATAGCTGCATTGAGAGCAATTCAATATTTTCCCCTATTTTATATTAAATTGACGTTATGCCAAGCGCTTTTTAACACCGAATGACAAATAAGTTACAGAGTAGGCAAACAGACGTCATGAATAAAAAACATCCACGATGAATTAAGCCAACTTAAAAAAAATAAAAAGTTAAGTTGGCTAATTAAGGCTAAATTAAGCTGCTTAAACGTGTTTTTTCAGGGAATTGTCACAAAATATCGAGCAAGCGCGTTTTTTGTTGTACAATCGGCTGCGTATACCCATTAAATTTGGCTCGGAGATCAATGGATATAAAAGCTATCCAGGCGTTAATCGAAAACGATATGAATAACGTCAATCAACTTATATATGCGCAAATGCGCTCAGATGTGGCACTTGTCAATCAGCTTGGCTTATATATTGTTAACAGTGGCGGCAAACGCGTTCGTCCTATGTTAGCTATTTTAGCGGCCAAAGCACTTGGCTATGAAGGCAAAGACCATATCACCTTAGCAACCATTGTTGAATTTATTCACACTGCAACACTGCTTCATGACGATGTTGTTGATGAGTCAAACCTACGTCGCGGCACACCAACAGCAAATGCTGAATTTGGTAATGCTGCAAGCGTATTGGTCGGCGACTTTATCTACACTCGCTCATTTCAGCTTATGGTCGGGATTGGTAAAATGCAGGTAATGCAAATACTTGCCGATGCAACGAACGTGATTGCTGAAGGTGAAGTGCTGCAATTAATGAACTGCAATGACCCTGACACCACTGAAGACAGTTATATGCAGGTTATTTACTCTAAGACAGCTAAGTTATTCGAAGCTGCTACAGGGCTTGCTGCAGTCATTACTGAACAAAATGAAAAAACACTTAAAGCACTCAATTTATACGGGATGCATTTAGGTACTGCTTTTCAATTGGTTGATGATGTACTTGATTACAATGCAGATGCAGATCAGTTAGGTAAAAACATTGGTGATGATTTAGCTGAAGGTAAACCAACCCTGCCACTTATCTATGCTATGCAACAAGGTAATGCTGAACAGGTTCAGCTAATTCGTGATGCAATTGAGCACAGTAATGGTATGGAGCACTTAGACGCAATACTCAATACGCTAAATGAAACAAATGCACTCGAGTTCACCATGAATAAAGCAAACGAAGAAGCAGATAAAGCCATTGCTTGTTTATCTGTGTTAGCTGATTCGCCTTATAAAGAAGCCTTAGTTAGCCTAGCCCGTATTGCTGTTGATCGTAGTCACTAAAATTAACGATTTGATTTCGAGCACAAAAAAGCCTGCAATTGCAGGCTTTTTTATTACCGCCAACAGCTGGCGATATAAGCAAGGTTAAGCGTTGATGAAATCAACACCTTCTTGGATGTCTTTTTTCAGCGTATCAAGCATATCGTTTTTAGCTTGTAGCTCAAACGCGCTTAGTTCGCCGTAAGAAAGAATCTCTTCTACGCCATTTTTACCTAAACGTACTGGATGAGCGAAGTATTCTGCATCGCCATTTTCAACTGCAACGTATGCATAATCTACAACGTCTTCACCTTGTAGGCCTTTAACTAAAGACATACAAAAACGTGCTGCAGCAGCACCCATTGATAATGTAGCAGAACCACCGCCAGCTTTAGCATTTACTACTTCAGTACCTGCATTTTGGATACGTGGAGTAAGTGCTGCAACTTCTTCATCAGTAAAGCTAACACCTTCAACTTGAGATAAAAGAGGAAGAATAGTTGTGCCTGAGTGACCACCAATTACTGGTACTTTCACAGTTGCAACATCAACACCTTTAAGCTCAGCTACGAACGCTTCAGAACGGATCACATCTAAAGTAGTGATACCGAAAACACGCTTAGCATCGTAAGTACCTGCTTTTTTGAAAACTTCAGCAACAATTGGCACAGTGCCATTTACTGGGTTTGTAATAATACCCACAAGTGCGGTAGGACAATTAGCAACAATGCCTTCTGCTAATGTTTTGATGATACCCGCATTTACGTTGAATAAATCAGCACGGTCCATACCAGGCTTACGTGGCATACCCGCAGGGATAAGCACGATATCACAACCCGTTAACGCTTGGTCAAGTGCGTCAGCACCAAAACCAGCAACTTTAACATCTGTTGGGATGTGAGAAAGGTCAACAGCAACACCAGGAACAACTGGAGCAACATCATAAAGTGATAATTCAGAACCAGCTGGTAAACCTGTTTTTAATAATAAAGACAACGCTTGGCCGATACCGCCTGCAGCACCTAATACAGCAACTTTCATTGGAATTCTCCGTAATTTGAGATAGGGAAATATTTGTGGCTCTAAAGATAATGAAATTAATGCCTAAAGACAAATTTATCCTGCTTATTTTGCATATAATTTCGACCATAGTTGTAAACTTTCTTGTTTACAAAGCGCATACGACAAACAACTACTGCATAAATATTCATTTTTGTGTAGAATTTAGCTCATCAAATAACAAGAGCAGAACAGCAACATGCAACCACATGATAAACAAGAAGCACTGGTGAAAGCCTTTAAATCACTTTTAAAAGAAGAGAATTTTGGTTCTCAAGGCGAAATCGTAGACGCTCTAAAAGAGCAAGGTTTTGATAATATCAGCCAGAGTAAAGTATCGCGCATGTTGAGTAAATTTGGCGCCGTACGCACACGCAATGCAAAACAAGAGATGGTATATTGCCTACCAGCTGAAATGGGTGTACCTACAGCAAAAAGCCCATTGCGCCAATTAGTGATTGATATTATGCATAATGAGATGATGATCATTATTCGCACCAGCCCAGGTGCTGCACAATTAATTGCTCGCTTACTCGATTCATTAGGTAAAGCAGATGGTGTTTTGGGTACAATTGCCGGAGACGACACTATTTTTATTGCCCCAGCTAAAATTTCAGAAATTGATGTAACCCTTGAGCGTGTTCGTCTTTTATTTGATACGGTTTAAAGCTGCTTTAAAAAGTTAATTGACGGGGCAAAGAATGCCGACCCCATATCAGCTTGTGTAAAATCAAGCCAATGGTCATAGCATTCGCCCTGCCCTAAACGGCTACGTAACACCTGCTCGAACACCGAGCCAAATGCGCCGCAGCTTATTGCTAATACACCTTGCTCATTTACATCACCGTAAGGCATGCTTTGATTGAGAAGCAACGCTTGACCTTGCTCATCTTTAAGTTCAGTTCGTACTGCATGACTGGTTTCTAACGGTGGTATGATCAGCGTGTTATCTAATCGCGTACGCCCCATTATTTGCTCTTGTTCATGTAATGATAGATGCTGCCATACACTCAAATCATGCTTATAACGCTGCACATGGATATAACTACCTTGATCTTCAAAGTGCCCCGGCCTGCTAACTAAAGCCGTGATTCGCTTTTGACGACCATGGGGGGTATCCCCCCCGAGTATAAAACCATTAAAGTCGCGCCCATCTAAAAAGCGAAAATTACGTACTTGCTCAACAAGCTCAACATCAGGGGCAAACAATTTAAGTATTTGTAATGCGAACAAATGGTTTACGTCTTCTCTATCTGAACGAATTTGTACAAATAAATCGAACGGCTGTGCCCCCATAACATGATCATTATGCGTAATATTAGGAAAGCTTTGTAGTTGGCTTGGAATGAACTCAGGTAAAACATGTGGCCAATACTGCGCGCCTACAGCCACAAGGCTTGAGAGCATAGATTCTGAAAATTGATCAGCGAACTCGTCTTGAATCACACTGACTCGCTTTAATTTTTTACGCAATGACTCGTCATGACCATCAAATACATTAAAAAATAAATGCAAACCGTGTAGGTTTGCCTCAGCACAAATCCCCGATTGCGCTTGCGCCATGGTATTTCCTTAACTCAAAGTCTCATACACGGCGCTTTTGCTTTAAAATAAAAAGTCACTACTCTAACTAGCGAAAAAGTTTACCGTGTGCGGTTTTATTTTTATTGTAACCTGATCATTCTCTTTAAATGACTGGTCTAATTGAGCTGCAACTTCTATTTCTTGCTGTGCAATCATTACTTTATAAACATAATGGGAGCCAATAAAGCGACTATTGATAATAGTTACTGTATTAATACCCTCCTCACCTATTGAAACCGCGGTTAATAAAAGGTGATGTGGGCGAATATATATCTGACCTAGTTGAGCCTGAGAACCTCGTGCAGCAAATGATTCAACACGCCCGTATGCAGTATTATATTCAGTTGCCGTTAATGCTTCTGCGTCCAAGTATATGCCTTGACCTAGAAACTCTGCAACCACCTTTGAACTCGGAGAGCTAAAAAGTTGCTCAGCGGTGCCCTGTTGAGCAATTTTTCCGCGATGCATCACCGCCAAAGTGTCAGAGAATGCAAATGCTTCCTCTTTTGAGTGTGTAACAAATACTGCAGACACGCGCTGCGCTTTAATAATACGACGGATATCAGCAATTAATTCAAATCGTACTTGGGTATCAATATTTGAAAATGGTTCATCTAATAATAATAAACTAGGTTTATAAGCGAGTGCCCTCGCAATCGCGACTCGCTGCTGCTGGCCGCCAGACAATTGGTGTGGAAAACGTTTAGCACAACCAATTAAATGCACCAATTCAAGCATTTCATCAACACGTTGCTGCTTTTGTGCTTTTGGCATTTTAGCTAACCCAAATGCAATATTATCAGCCACTGTTAAATGTGGGAACAATGCATAATCTTGAAACATCATACCGATATTACGATACTCTGGCGCCAAAAATAACTGCTCATCACTTACCAACTTACCATCAATAAAGACTTTACCTTGCTTGGCTTCTATTAACCCTGCTATTGCTTTTAATGTCGTGGTCTTTCCACAACCACTTGCACCAAGCAAACAAACGATCTCATCTTTGGCGACAGTTAAATCTAGATTTTCAATCACTGCGGTGCCGTTATACTGATACGATAAATTATCTAAGACTAAACTGCTCATTTAACTACGTTGCTCCATTGAGCGATTAACAAAATACAAAGGAATTAACCCTACTACGACTATCGATAACGCTGAAATAGAAGCCAACTCTAATTGCTCATCACTAACGTATTGGAATACATGTGTTGCTAATGTTTCAAAATTAAAAGGCCTTAATAATAAAGCGGCTGGTAACTCTTTCATGCATTCAATAAATACTAGTAACCCTGCGGTTAAAATACCACGACGTAACAACGGTATATGTACCTTGCGCAGAGTTTTACCTTGGCTTTGCCCCATGGATTGACTCGCCATATCAAGCGATGGGCTAATGCGCATAAAACTGGATTCTATTGCACCATGGGCAATGGCATAAAAGCGTACAACGTATGCAAATATAATTGCAAACAAAGTGCCACTTAATAACAGTCCTGGCACAACCCCAAGCGGCTCTAACCACGCATTTAATTTATCATCTAATAAAGTTAGGGGTAATAGTACTGCAATTGCAAGTACGGTACCTGGTAAAGCATACCCGGTACTCGCTAAGCGCCCAGGTATTAACGGGTACTGTTGCTTCGCTATTCGCTGATAAAAAACCACTAACAAACTCAAGCCGATGGTAATGATGCTAACAATAGCTGCCACCTTAAAGCTCTGCCATGCATAAAGGAAAAACTGATCACTCCATGCTTGTTCAGCATACGAAATGGCATAACCTACCAACACTGCCACAGGCAGTAAAAACGCAAAAAACAAAACCACACAACAAAATGTAGTTGCACACCAGGCATGCTTCCCTTTAAGGCTATATAGTGCATCACTATTAACCCCTGATTGGCGCTCAAATACGGCTTGATTGCGACGGCTAAAGCGCTCCATCATCAGAGCAATAAATAAAATAAGCAGCATAATGCCTGAAATTTTTGCAGCCGCAGTTAGTGAGTAATACCCTAGCCATGTGTCATACACAGCCGTTGTTAAAGTGCTCACAGCAAAGTAGTTAACAGTAGCAAAATCAGCCATTGTCTCCATACTTATAAGTGCAAGAGCGGCGACAATAGCACCACGAGCAAGCGGCAAGCTCACTTTAAAAAAACTTTGCCTAGGTGATAGACCCATCAATTGACTTGCTTGCACTAATTTAAATGACTGCTCACGCAACGCTGTTTTAAAAATCAAATAAAGGTAAGGATAAAGCACTAAAGCAATCATCATAATCGCGCCGGGTAAGGTACGAATATCAAAAAACCAGTAGTCGTCTGGGGACTGCCAATTAAACCAATCACGCAGCGCTATTTGCACAGGTCCGGCATAATCAAACAAATCAGTATATACATAAGCAATAATGTACGTTGGCATCGCAAGAGGGAGCATTAGTGCCCATTCAAACTGCTTTCGTCCGGGGAAATCACAATAAGCCGTTAACCAACCAAGCGGGAGTGCAATCGCACAGCTGACAACAGCCACTCCAAAAATAAGCACCAAAGTATTGCGGATGTAATCCCATAACACGGTTTCCCAGAGGTGACTAAACACCTCTGAATCCCCCTGTAGAGATTCAAAAAGAAGAAAACACAGCGGGGTTACTAGCACGGTGCCAATAACCCACGCGAAAGATTGCCATCGCGACAACGAAAATTTAAAACTCATTAAAGATCGAACTTCACCTCATCTATTAGCTTAAGCGCTAACGGACGATATTTGCTAATTTCATCAAGTGGCAAGCTATCTTCCTTAAAGCTTCCCCAAGACGCAACTAAACTTGATAATTCAACGCCAGGTTTAACCGGATATTCCATATTAACCGACGCATATGTATTCTGTGCCTTATTGTCGGTCATAAACTCTATAAGTTTCAAGGCATTTTCAGAGTTTTTAGCGTACTTAGTCATAACTACACCAGAAACATTGATATGTGAGCCTCTATTATCTTGATTTGGGAAGTTTATATGTACAGCATCTGCCCATGGTTTTTGTGCTGGGTCTTCAATCATCTTACCAAAGTAGTAACTGTTACCTAACGCGATATCACACAATCCCTCTTTAACGGCCTTAACTTGCCCACGATCATTACCTTGTGGCTTACGCGCTAAGTTTGCTTTAACACCTTCAAGCCATGTTTTTGCTTGTGCTTCACCATGATGCGCAATCATTGATGCAACTAAACCTAGGTTATAAGGGTGTTTACCAGAGCGTGTGCATAACTTACCTTTGTATTTAGGTAAAGCCAACTCTTCGTAACTTAAATGCGGTAGTGCACCAACACGCTCTTTTGATGAATATACATTACGTACGCGTTTGGTTAATGCAACCCATTGGCCTTCAACATCACGAAATTTAGCAGGCACGTTGCGGTTGACTGTTTCGCTATTGATTGTTTGAGTTAAATTTAGCTCATCTAATTGTACTAAATCACTAAAATTAGAAGTTAGAACTAAATCAGCTTGGCTATGCTTCCCTTCGCGTTTAACACGTTCAATTAAGCCTTTTTTAGCAAATACCACATTGGTTTTAATACCGGTTTGCTTAGTAAAATCATCTAAGATTGATTGAATTAAGAATGGTTGACGAAAAGAATAAATATTTACCGCATCATCTGCAAATGCAGGTGCTGCCACGGTTAACCCAACCAAAATTGCTAACGTCTTTTTCATATATCGCTTCCACTTAAATAATAACTATTATCATGAAATAATACCTTTTCTCCATTTAAAGTGCACTCATTAAATGTGCCTGACAACCATAATGGAAATTGCGTGTGAGATATCTCTTACGATCGTGCCAGTCATTGAGTATAAAACCTCAGAAAAGTCATCAAAAAACAAACTAAAGCATTGAAATTTAAGGGTTATATTTATTTGTTGTTTCAATAGCCATATTTTACATCCGATTTGACCACTATTTTGTTTGCTAAAAGGCTCTATACTTACTTCATCGGTTAAGCAGTTAGGCTTAAATGAGTAAACGGACAAGGAATGATTACTCATAAACCTCGGATTTTAGGTTACGTTAGGAAAAAATGGAATTATGGACAGGCTCAGGATGAGCAACACTATGGATAGTAAATATATGGACAGCATCAAGATGATGCGAAAAGGATTAACAACAGGGCTCGTAAGAGGGTTGTTATACAGGATGTTATAAAAGCGGACGAATGGACAGGCCTTAAGGGTAACGCAATGGAACTGTTAATAAATGGATAGCATCAGGATGATGTGTAATGGATTAACAACAGGGTTCGTAAAAAGGTTGTTTACAGGATGTTGTAAAACGGATAGACGGACAGGCCTTAAAGGCAACGCAATGGAACTGTTTAATAAATGGATAGCATTAAGATTGATGCATAAAGGACGGGTAATAGATTTTACCGATATGGATGAATGGATACTACTTGGATATAGGCCCGGATAGCCTAAATCACGCAGAACGAATAAGTAACAGCGTGATCACATGGAATTGTAAAGTTTAGGAGTTGATTAAGTTCAATTGCAGGATGCAGAAAATTAGAAGATTCCGCAAGCGCGACTAGAGATAGTTCGCGCTTTTCTTTTGCCTGAATAAAGCTATCAGCTATCAGCTATCAGCTATCAGCTATCAGCTATCAGCTATCAGCTATCAGCTATCAGCTATCAGCTATCAGCTATCAGCTATCAGCTATCAGCTATCAAAAAATACTAAACTATTTTGCTATTGTTATGCATAGCATTTTAATACGGGTTTACTTCTTATTACCCAAGCCACCTCAAAATGCAGTTTCAGTTGGAATTAAAAGCGATTAAGGCAGGCATTGATTGCAAGTCATAATGGTTCTATTATTAAAATCAATCCCTTATAAAAGTAACGCAGTATAAATCGCTTTTAAACCAACTCGTTGGGCATTTCACAGACGCTTACTCTCATCGTTGTTACTTCTTAAAAGGGACTACCATTGTTACAAAATAACGCCTTGATATTAAACACCTGTGAAACGCTGAAGTCTGCATCTCGAGGTGGTTTGGGTATACAGCGTTTAAATTTACTCGTTATTGTGGTCGGCCTTTGTTGCGCTTACCTAATAAGTACGCGTCGCGAAACTTCATAAAATGCTGCTCGAGTTTATTAGATGCATCTAATTCACCTGCCAATGCTAATACCATAATAGCCACTTCAGCGGTACCAAGTTGATGAGCGTGAGGGGCAACACGCAGGCGATAATCAGATAGCTTGTCAGCAGTGATCGACAGCACAGGTAAATTATCTAAGTAAGGGCTTTTACGAATCATTTTTTTTGCTTCGCGCCATGTGCCATCTAAAAAGATAAACAAAGGACGTTTATTTGGTTGATGCTCCACCTCGGTAACAACTCGTGCAGGGTTTTCAATATCTGAAGCTGGAAATATCACCATAGGTTGATATTGTGGATCATTTAACAGCGCTAAAAGTTTAAGATCGGGCTCGGTTCTATCCCAACGAAAAGCATAATTGTCAGGAACTATTTCAGCAATCAAACGACCGGTATTAGAAGGTTTAAAACTTTCATTGTGGTACATCAGCATACATACAGCGGCCTCACAGTTTGCCTGCTCTACACCGTCACAAATGCAATAATGCTTTGCAATTAAACATTGCTCACAGCGATCCATTTTGCCGCCACGGGCATTAAACTCCCGACGAGATTCGCTAATTTGCTGCGCGCGCAAGGCAAGTACTGAATTAGAAGAGCGGTTAATCACAAGCTTTATACCTAAAAATTGATCGGCGCGTATTATAGCTAAAGTCAGTGGGAATTGATATCAGCTATCAGCTATCAGCTATCAGCTATCAGCTATCAGCTATCAGCTATCAGCTATCAGCTATCAAAGTTTTGCCCAGTTCAGCTTACGTGTCAAGAAGGCCTATCTTTAGCTGACGGCTGACGGCTGACGGCTGACGGGTATAATCAAAACAAAAAACCCAAGCCGAGGCTTGGGTTTTTAAACAATTAACTAAAAGAACTTACTTCTTCTTTTTAACTGCTTTTTTGTTTGGTAAATCAGTGATTGAACCTTCAAAAATCTCAGCTGCTAGGCCGATTGATTCGTTCAATGTTGGGTGAGCGTGAATAGTAAGCGCTAAGTCTTCGCCATCTGCGCCCATTTCAACTGCTAAGCCGATTTCGCCAAGCATTTCGCCTGCGTTAATACCAATCATAGCACCACCGATAACACGGCCACTTTCTTTATCAAAGATCAGCTTAGTTGAACCTTCAGTACGAGCAGATGCAATTGCACGACCTGATGCAGCCCACGGGAATACCGCAGTTTCAATGCTTAGGCCTTGCTCTTTTGCTTCTTTCTCAGTTACACCAACCCACGCGATTTCTGGATCAGTATAGGCAATTGAAGGTATGCATTTAGGATCAAAGAAGTGTTTTTGACCTGAGATAACTTCAGCAGCAACATGACCTTCATGAACCGCTTTATGTGCAAGCATTGGTTGACCAACAATGTCACCAATTGCAAATATGTTGCTAACGTTTGTTTTAAGCTGCTTATCAACATTAATAAAGCCACGCTCATCAACATTAACGCCCGCTTTGTCAGCATCAAGTAATTTACCGTTTGGTGTACGACCAACTGCTACAAGCACTTTGTCATAACGTACTGGCTCTGCTGGTGCATTTTTACCTTCAAACGTTACATAAAGACCATCGTCTTTCGCTTCAACGCCAACAACTTTAGTTGATAACATTACGTTGAACTTTTTGCTCACGTATTTTTGGTAAATCTTAATGATGTCTTTGTCGGCAGCAGGCACTAATTGATCAGCAAACTCTACAACATCGATTGCAGAACCTAATGCACGATACACAGTACCCATTTCAAGACCAATAATACCACCACCTAATACAAGTAGTTTCTCTGGTACATCTTTAAGTTCTAATGCGCCAGTTGAATCAATTACACGGTCATCTTGTGGAATGAAAGGCAAGTTAACAGGCTGAGAACCCGCTGCAATAATAGCATTATCGAACGTGATAGTTGTTGCGCCATCAGCACCTTCAACAGCGATAGTGTTGCTACCAGTGAATTTACCGTAACCGTAAACCACTTTTACTTTACGCATTTTAGCCATGCCGTCTAGGCCACCAGTCAACTGACCGATTACAGAATCTTTCCAAGAACGTACTTGGTCTAAGTCAATTTTTGGTGCGCCAAAAGTAACACCATGAGATTCCATTGCTGCTGCATCATCAATTACTTTAGCTACGTGTAAAAGTGCTTTTGAAGGGATACAACCAACATTAAGACATACGCCGCCTAATGTATCGCGAGATTCTACTAATGTAACTTCTAAGCCCAAGTCAGCAGCACGGAAAGCTGCAGAGTAACCACCAGGACCACCGCCTAGTACAACAACTTGAGTTTTTAATTCGTTGCTCATGCTATTACCTTAATTGTTTGAACGGGACACTGCCCTAAAGTTTAACTGCCAAGTTTCTGCAAGGCAGAAAATCAGAGCAGATCTTTGTGCAAAGATTGTATCATTGCAAATGGTAAAAATCCCAGCAAAAAACAACTGGCTGGGATTTGATTCTATTTATTTAGCTACATGCACCAATTGCTTACATTACTAATTGGCGAATATCGCTCATGTAACTTGCAAGAGTGACAGTAAAGCGTGCAGCTAATGCTCCGTCAATCACCCTATGGTCGTATGACATTGAAAGTGGAACCATTAATTTTGGTTCAAACTCTTTGCCATTCCATTTCGGTTTCATTTCAGACTTAGATACACCTAAAATAGCAACTTCTGGCGCGTTTACGATTGGCGTAAAGGCTGTACCACCAATCCCGCCTAAGCTTGAAATTGTAAAACAACCACCTTGCATATCAGACGAAGTTAGTTTGCCGTCACGTGCTTTAACCGATACTTCCATCAGCTCACGCGATAATTCAATGATGCCTTTTTTATCAACATCTTTAAATACTGGCACAACTAAACCGTTAGGTGTATCAACCGCAACACCGATGTTGATGTACTTTTTAAGGATTAAGCTTTCGCCATCATTAGAAAGTGAAGAGTTAAATGTAGGGAACTCAGCAAGTGCTTTTGCTGCTGCTTTCATTACAAATACCAGCGGGGTGATTTTAACACCTAGCTTTTTCTTCTCTGCAAGCGCATTTTGTTCTTTACGGAAGACTTCAAGACTGGTGATATCAGCTTCATCAAACTGAGTAACATGAGGAATTTGCACCCAGTTACGGTGTAAGTTTTTACCCGATAGCTTTTGAATACGAGAAAGTTTCTTCTCTTCAATCTCACCAAATTTAGCAAAATCAACTTTTGGCCATGGAATTAAACCAAGCTCACCGCCGTCAGCATTACCTTTACTTGCAGATAATTGACCTGACTCAACTTGCTTAACTAGATTTTTCACATAGTTTTGCACGTCTTCTTTAACAACACGACCTTTACGGCCAGAGCCTTTCACGTTTGCAAGGTTGATACCAAACTCACGCGCTAAACGACGTACAACTGGCGATGCATGTGCATACGCACTGTTGTTTTCAAAGCTTTCATTGCTGGCTTTTGCCGGTGCTGCTTGTGGCGCGGGTGCTGACTCTGCTTTTGCAGGTGCTGGAGCGGCTTTTTCTGCTGGTGCAGATGCAGCAGGTGCAGCAGGTGCACTACCGGCAACTTCAAATACAAAGATAAGTGAACCGGTCGATACTTTATCGCCTGCGGCTACTTTAATCTCTTTAACAGTACCTGCAAACGGGGCTGGTACTTCCATTGCCGCTTTGTCGCCTTCAACGTTTAAGATTGATTGATCTTCAGTAACGCTGTCGCCAACAGCAACCAAAATTTCAGTTACTTCAACTTCATCACCACCAATATCAGGTACGTTTACTTCTTTGCTGCTTGGTGCTGAGCTTTGTACAGGCGCAGACTCTTGTGCTGGCGCTGCTTTTTCTGCTTGCGTAGGTGCAGGTTCACTACCGACTACTTCAAAAACAAACACAAGTGAGCCTGTTTTTACTTTGTCGCCAGCAGCCACTTTAATTTCTTTAACTGTCCCAGCAAACGGCGCTGGAACTTCCATCGCTGCTTTGTCGCCTTCAACATTTAAGATTGATTGCTCTTCAGTAACAGTGTCACCAACGGCAACCAGGATCTCAGTCACTTCAACTTCATCATCGCCGATATCTGGTACGGTAACTTCTTTAGTCGTTGAGCCTGAAGATGCAGCAGGTGCTGCGTCTTCAGTTTTTGCTTGTTCAGCGGGAGCAGCACTTGATGCTTTCTCTTCGCCTTCAAACAAGAATACCAAAGTCCCCGTAGTGACCGTATCACCAACATTTACTTTAATTTCTTTTACAGTACCGGCTTGTGCAGCGGGTACTTCCATTGAGGCTTTATCACCCTCAACCGTTAGTAATGATTGGTCAACTTCAACTTTGTCACCAACGCTCACTAGAATTTCGGTTACTTCGACTTCATCGCCACCGATATCTGGTACATTAATTTCAATACTCATTGCAAACCTCTTATGCGTACAGTGGATTAAGTTTGTTAGTGTCGATGTTGAACTTTTTAAGTGCCTCAACAACAACTGACTTTTCAACTTCACCACGTTTAGCAAGTTCAGATAACGTAGCAACCACTACGTAGCTGGCGTTAACTTCAAAGTGACGACGTAAATTCTCACGGCTATCAGAACGACCGTAACCATCCGTACCTAACACTTTATAGTTGCTGCTTGGAATAAACGAACGCGCTTGCTCTGCGTAGTTTTTCATGTAATCCGTTGCGGCAACAGTCACTGAATCATTTAAGACGCTCGTGATGTACGCAGTTTTTTGTTCGCCTTCAGGGTTAAGCATGTTGAAACGTTCAACATCTTGACCTTCGCGCGTTAATTCATTGAATGACGTTACAGAGAATACATCAGATGCAATACCGTAATCTTCACTTAAGATAGCTGCGGCTTTACGTACTTCGGTCATGATAGTACCTGAGCTTAATAACTGTACGTTGGCTTTTTTACCCGCGTAGCTTTCAAGCTTGTAGATACCTTTACGAATACCATCTTCAGCACCTTCTGGCATAGCAGGTTGTGCATAGTTTTCGTTCATTAGCGTTAAGTAGTAGTAAATATTTTCTTGATCTTCACCGTACATACGACGAATACCATCTTGGATGATAACCGCAACTTCATACGCATAGGTTGGATCGTAAGAGATACAGTTAGGCACAGTGTTAGCAAGAATATGGCTGTGACCATCTTCGTGCTGTAAACCTTCGCCATTTAGCGTTGTTCGACCGGCTGTAGCACCTAATAAGAAACCACGTGCTTGTTGGTCACCTGCCATCCATGCCATGTCGCCAACACGTTGGAAACCAAACATTGAATAGTAGATGTAGAATGGGATCATTGGTAAATCGTTAGTGCTGTATGATGTTGCAGCAGCAACCCATGACGACATTGCACCTAACTCATTGATACCTTCTTGCAGTACTTGACCTGATGTAGCTTCTTTATAGTAAGAAACGATATCACGATCTTGTGGTGTATAGTTTTGGCCATGCGGGTTATAAATACCGATTTGACGGAATAAACCTTCCATACCAAACGTACGCGCTTCGTCAGCAATAATTGGTACGATATTTTTACCAATGCCCTTATCTTTTAATAAGATATTAAGTGCACGCACAAAGCCCATCGTGGTAGAAATATCACGTTTTTGCTCATCAAGTAATGGCTTAAATGCTTCTACTTCTGGTAGCTGTAACTTTTCAGTAAAGTTAGGAATACGTTTTGGCGTGTAACCTTTCAATGCATCACGGCGAGCATGTAGGTATTTGTACTCTGGCGAACCTTCTTCAAGTTCTAAATAAGGTAGCTCTGCAAGTTGCTCTTCAGACACTAAATCATCTAAACCTAAGCGTGAACGTAAATGTGCCACATGTGACATGTCCATTTTTTTCACTTGGTGCGCAATATTCTTACCTTCAGCCGCTTCACCCATGCCGTAACCTTTTACAGTTTTAGCAAGGATAACCGTTGGACGATCATTTGTTTGCTCTGCTTTTTTAAATGCAGCGTATAATTTTGATGGTTCATGACCACCACGCTTAAGAGCAAAAATCTCGTCGTCTGTCATGTCAGCAACAAGTGCCGCTGTTTCAGGGTAACGACCAAAGAAATGTTCACGTACGTACGCGCCATTTTTAGCTTTGTATGTTTGATAATCACCATCGATGGTTTCGTTCATCAATTGTAGTAACTTACCGGTAGTATCTTTAGCAAGTAAGATATCCCAACCGCTGCCCCATACTACTTTAATGACGTTCCAGCCAGCGCCTTTAAATAAGCCTTCAAGCTCTTGGATGATTTTACCGTTACCCATTACTGGGCCATCTAAACGCTGTAAATTACAGTTAATTAGGTAACACAGATTATCTAGCTTTTCACGCGCAGCGAAAGAAATAGCACCACGTGATTCTGGCTCGTCCATTTCGCCATCACCTAAAAACGCATATACACGTTGATTTTTAGTGTCTTTCAAGCCACGACCATCTAAGTACTTTAAGAATCGCGCTTGATAAATAGACGCGATTGGACCTAGGCCCATTGATACTGTAGGGAATTGCCAAAATTCAGGCATTAATTTAGGGTGTGGGTAAGACGGTATGCCTTCACCATCAACTTCTTGACGGAAGTTATCAAGCTGTGCAGCTGATAAACGCCCTTCAACAAATGCACGCGCATAAATACCTGGAGAAATGTGACCTTGATAATAAACTAAGTCACCGCCATCAACATCATTAGGGGCTTTAAAGAAGTGGTTAAAACACACTTCATAAAACGCAGCCGATGACTGATAAGACGCCATATGGCCGCCTAAGTCGAGGTCTTTTTTCGAAGCACGCAATACAATCATGATTGCGTTCCAACGAATAATAGAACGAATACGGCGCTCAAGGTTTACATCCCCTGGGTAAGCAGGTTCTTGATCAACCGGGATCGTATTAACGTAGTTTGTGTTAATGCCTGTTGGCATATCAACACCGTCTAAACGGGCTTGCTCTAATACTTGCTCAAGTAAAAACTGAGCACGTTCAACACCTTCTTCGCGCACAACTGATTCAAGAGCTTGTAACCACTCTTGTGTTTCTAGCGCGTCTACGTCAATTTTATTGACTTCAGACATATGGAGGTTTCCTTATGTTTAAAATACGAATGTTCTTAATAAGCACTGTGGTATAAAGCGTTGCTATATTACAGTCAGTGCTTGCTTAAATTATTAATCTTTACTTAATTTTGTTTGGTGCGTCTTAAACTACGTTCAATCCGCGAATGCTCTTTGCCCGCTTCCAATAATGCTTCTTCAATGAAAGCTAAGTGAGCATTACTGGCAAGGCGTGCTTGCTCAGGATTCCCTTCAATCACTGCATCCATTAATAAACGACGATGCTGAGCCAACTGCTTACTAATATGCGGTTTTTCTAACAACACCGTTAAATTTTGTAATACATTTTGCTCTAATAGCGCTTGCATGCCACGTACTAAGTGCAATAGCACAACATTATGTGACGCTTCAGCAACACTAAAATGAAACGCATTAATTGCTTTGGCTTTTTGCTGTAAATCAACATCAGCTAAAGCGATATAATCAAAGCTTTGCTTCACTTTCTCAAAGTCGGTGCCAGTACCACGAAGTGCGGCATAATATGCGGCAATTCCTTCTAAGGCATGGCGAAACTCAAGTAAATCAAACTGCGATTCCGGGTGCTTGCTGATCAAATCAAATAATGGATCCGTCAACCCTTCTTCTAGCTGATTTTTTACAAACGTCCCGCCACCTTGGCGACGTGTTACTAAGCCTTTAGCCTCTAGCTTTTGAATTGCTTCACGTAATGAAGGTCGAGATACTTCAAATTGCTTTGCTAATTCACGCTCTGGCGGCAGTTTTTCACCTGGTGCTAATGAGCCCTCAAGAATCATGTTCTCAAGCTGCTCTAAAATAACATCCGATAGTTTTGCTGCTTTAATCTTTAAAGACATTAATGGACGTCCGTAATAGTGATAGGAATGACTTAAAAAATAGTTTTCTACCTGCAACTGGAGCAAAAGGTAAATTGGTCATACCAAATTTGTGCCATACGTTATCAAAAAGCGTGTTTGCTGTCAATTTCACTACGACAGAGCCCTGTAAAGCAGACTAACGCATTTAGCATAAAGATTAAACAGTATGAGGTAAAGCGAGTGTTTGGAAAGGTTTTTTATATCAAATCGAAATGGTCTGACCAGACAATTAAACACTGAGAAGCCGATTATTTACTATCAATAAATACCTAAAAAACTTTTATACATAGAGAATAAATGAGAAGAAGCTGCCAGCTATATACCATCGTAGGAGAGCGCTTTAGCGCCGATTGGCTTTAACACAAAACCTAGAACAATCACGGCTAAAGCCTGTTCCCACAAAACAAATACAACACCTAGCAGCTGTTTCTTTACGCTAAGCCACCAAACAAAGTAAGCAATGCAATTAGCACCAAATAAAACAATACATTTCGTTTTACTAATTTCACCATACACGTAGCTTCATAGGTACAACCAAAGTGCTGCTGCTCAATTTGCTCAGCCGCTAATGCCGTATTGGTTACAACTTTACGATTACTCACAGAAAAGTCGAGTACATAGCGTAACCAACAACTCGTTCCTTTATTGAAGTTACCTATTACTAAATAACCAAAGCTTGCAATTCTCGCAGGTAGCCAATCAAGCCAAAATAATAAAGTATGAATAAGCTTAAACCGTTTTGCATACGCCACGCTATGATCTTCGCGTACTATATCGCCGTAAGTACGCACTAATGCATAGAGTACTGCACCGGGGACACCTAACACTACAAACCAAAAAATCACAGCGCAATAGAAGCGAAAATTGATCCACGCAAGTGTTTGCCCAAAGCTCTCTCCCCCAACTTCATCTTCAGTGCGCTTTTGTCCCATTTGATACGCATACAAAGTAGCAGCCTCACTATCACCACGAGTAAGAGCATTCAAATAAGATTTATATAAAACTCGATGCTTAGCACAGCCAAAACACACAAGCAGTACCACAACATTAACGACTAACTGCCATAATACAAAATCAGAAAAGGTATACACCAACGCACTCGCAATAACTGGCAGTACAAGCCAAATTAAAAACCCATGAGCAGAATTAAACATTCCTTTATCACTGAGTTGCTTTTTAGAACGAGATAAATACCCCTGTGCATAATGACTAATTTGCCAATAATTTGATCGCGCACCAAGGCGCTCTAAAATTAATGCGATAATAATAGAAATTAAAATCATAACGGTCTCTTAGCTTGTCGCTTTTTAAAATAGTCCGGCAAAATAAAACTGCCAATCAAAACTCTCACCAGGATCACTTTTTCGTCCAGGCGCAATATCACAATGTCCAACAATTCGCTCCTGAGTAATCGCTGAATATTTATTAGTCAATGCGTTAGTTAAGGATTGTAATGCATTATATTGGTTTTGGGTATATGGCGTTGTATCAGTCCCTTCAAGCTCAATACCAATACTAAAATCATTACACTGGCTGCGCCCTAAAAATTCAGACCGCCCAGCGTGCCAAGCGCGCTTACTAAAAGGTACGTATTGTACTATCTCACCGCAGCGCTTAATAAAGCAATGTGCAGAGACTCTCAAACCTTGTAAATCACTAAAGCTAGGGTGAGCTTGATGATCAATACACCCCATAAATAAATCATCTACATATGGCGTAGCAAACTGCCCTGCCGGTAAAGAAATATTATGGATGACCAATAAAGAAATACCTTCATCATTCGGGCGCTCATCAAAATATGTGCATGGTCGCTGAATCGCCGTATCAACGACGCCAAAAGAGTTTATTTTCATAATGTATCTGTAAATAAGTACATAGTAAGATGCTAATAGATTTTTAAGCACAATGACAGCAAAGTAATAAAACGTAGCTGCAGGTTTATACCGCGACTGCCCTAACATTTAAGCAGAGTAAACCCACGCCTACATATTGCTAGCACCGCGATCCTGTAGGTCGTCATTTATGGCGACAATGGCTATTTTACCACCGAGAAAACCCAAGTAAAACATCACTTATTTCTTCCCTGTGAACTCAGTGTCCTCTGTGGTGAATTAGGCACTTAAAGAACTTTAATTGCGCAAGATAAACCCACGCCTACATATTACTAGAAAACGATCCTGTAGGTCGCGTTTTAGCGCGCCAACATTAAAATAACAAACACTGTCGCCATAAATGACGACCTACAATATATGCTGGGCGGCTGATAGCTCTTCTATTCACTCATCAAACCATGTAAAATTTGTGCAATTTCCTAATTATAATGAGCTTTTATAATGTCTATCCCACACAGCCTATTAAGCCAACTCGTTAAACTTGCCCTTGATGAAGATTTAAATTATCAAACTGCTGAGCAAGGCGATATCACTGCGCAATTAATTCCAGCATCACAACAAGCCAATGCAAAAGTGATCACCCGTGAAGACTGCGTTTTTTGTGGTAAAGACATTATTATAGAAGTATTCAGCCAAGTTGACCCTAGCATCACAGTCAATGTACTGGTAAACGATGGTGATACGGTAAAAGCTAACGACACCCTATTTACAGCATCAGGTTCAGCACGCGCGATTTTAACCGCCGAGCGTACATCACTTAATTTTGTGCAAACACTCTCTGGCACTGCTACAACAACCGCGCATTACGTAAAAGAGCTCTATGGCACCAATACCCAATTACTTGATACTCGTAAAACAATTCCAGGTATGCGTGCCCTACAAAAATACGCAGTTAAATGTGGTGGCGGGGAAAATCACCGTATAGGCTTATTTGATGCGTTTTTAATTAAAGAAAACCATATAGCCGCCTGTGGTGGTATTGATAAAGCCGTAGCTCAAGCAAAACTAAATCACCCAACTAAACCTGTAGAGGTAGAAGTTGAATCACTTCATGAGCTAGATCAAGCCATTAATGCCGGTGCTGATATTATAATGCTTGATAACTTTAGCGTTGAGCAGATTCAACAAGCGGTTGTACTTACCAATAAACGCGCCAAATTAGAAGTCTCTGGTAATATGACCTTAGAAACACTACGAACCTACTCACAAGCAGGGGTTGATTTTATCTCCAGTGGCGCACTTACAAAAAACTTACAATCTATCGACTTATCTATGCGTTTCGAGTAAAAATTCTACAAATAAATTATTTAATTTTTACCTAATCCGTTGACAAATTGACCAAAAAAGCATTAAATACGACGAAAGGATTATTTTGTAACAAACTGTTAATTTCAGTATCACTTTTACATTAAAATAGTGATAAAGTAAGCCGCAAGGATGAGCGAAACTCTCCCTAAGCAATACAAAAGCTTTATACGGATGTGTTTTTTATATTCAAAAATCATCTGATAAAAATAATCACTTGTTTTTTGAATTTAGTCGCGCATTAAACTCTCAGAAAGTTCCTAAAATTCTATGAGTTCAGTGCAAAACAGCTTTCAAAAAGCTATTTTAGTGCTAAAGTAATTCTAAACGCCTATTTCCAATCAATTTTGGGTAGGTATAAGAATTAAAATAATCTTTTTTAAAAAACCGTAAGATAAACATGTTTTATTTACTCATAAAACTACTTAGCTTACAAAAAAATCACTATCCTTTAGGAGAGGAACATGGAAAAAATGACACAACAGAAACAAAAGGGTTTTACCCTAATTGAATTAATGATTGTAGTAGCAATCATCGGTATTCTTGCTGCAGTAGCACTTCCTGCATATCAGGATTACACCAAAAGAGCACATGTTAGCGAAGGCATGAACTTAGGTGCCTCAGCTAAATCAGCTGTAACAGAATTCTATACATCTCAAGCAACTTTACCTGGAACTAATGCTGCGGCAGGTTTACCAGCTAACACTGAAATTGTTGGTAACGCTGTTAAATCAGTTGCAATTGGCGCTGGTGGTTCAATCACTGTAACTTTCAATGCAAAAGTTGTTGATGATGCAACTCTAATCTTGGTGCCAGACGTAGCTACAAACCCTGGCAGCATTGTTTGGTCATGTAATACAGGTACTGTTGCAGATAAGTACTTACCTGCAAACTGTCGTTAATAAACCTTTTATGTCTAAGCTGAGCAAACATTTTGTTTGCTCAGCTTTTTTATGTAAATAAAAATAACTGAGTTAATATGGCAAATAAAAATGAAAATGCTGGATTAGATACTTTTCAATGGATCGGTGTAAGTGCTCGTGGCAAACGCCTTGAAGGTGAAATAACTGGAGCGAGTATTTCATTAGTAAAAGCTCAGTTACGTAAGCAAGGTATAACTCCCTCTAAAGTAAAACGCAAGGCCAAACCTTTGTTTGGTACGCGTATGCAAAAAATAACCCCCAAAGACATTGCCTTGGTTACACGGCAAATCGCTACCATGCTAATGGCTGGGGTGCCCTTAATTCAATCAATCGAAATGATAGGTTCCGGTTCTACCAATAAAAGTGTGGGTAAGTTAATGGAAACCATTGGTGGCGAGGTAAAAGCTGGTGGTACATTATCTGATGCTCTTCGCAGGCATCCGCGTTATTTTGATGATTTATACTGTGACTTAGTCGCCTCTGGCGAACAATCAGGTGCTCTTGATAAAATATTTGATCGTGTCGCTCTTTATAAAGAAAAGTCCGAAGCACTAAAATCAAAAATTAAAAAAGCCATGTTTTATCCTATTGCCGTACTCGTTGTGGCACTTATTGTTACCTCTATCTTGCTTATTTTTGTGGTACCGCAATTTCAGGATATTTTTGCCGGCTTTGGCGCAGAGCTTCCAGCATTCACTTTAATGGTTATTGGCATATCTGAATTTATGCAAGAGTATTGGTGGGTCATTCTTATAATTATGGTGGTGGCTGGTTACGCTTACAAAGAGGCTTTATTAAAAAGTAAAAAACTGCGTGATGCCAACGACCGTGCAATATTAAAGCTCCCTGTAATTGGTATGATATTAAATAAAGCCGCCGTTGCCCGCTATGCGCGTACTCTTTCGACCACTTTTGCGGCGGGTGTACCGCTAGTTGATGCGCTTGATTCTGCTGCAGGTGCTTCGGGTAATGCTGTTTACCGTTATGCTATTTTAGATATTAAGGCCGAGGTAAGCTCAGGCAATCAAATGAACTGGGCAATGCGCAACTCAAAAATATTCCCTGATATGGTTATTCAAATGGTCGCTATTGGTGAAGAATCCGGCTCTTTAGATGGCATGCTTGCAAAAGTTGCCACTATTTATGAGCAAGAAGTTGATGATGCAGTTGATGGCTTATCTAGCCTGCTAGAACCACTCATTATGGCGGTGCTTGGTGTATTAGTCGGTGGTTTAATTATTGCGATGTACTTACCGATTTTCCAACTAGGTTCGGTTATATAAAAGCTGTAAGCTGTAAGCTGTAAGCTGTAAGCTGTAAGCTGTAAGCTGTAAGCTGTAAGCTGTAAGCTGTAAGAAAAAATATTCCGAATTTATATTCAGCAATGCAAGCTCTTTTTATTTATTGTAGGGACATTGCTGTGAGTTTGGGTAAAGCTATGCCTGTAGCCGTTTTCTATGGAAATACATTCACGTAGGAGCCAGCTTTAGCTGCGAATTATTTATATTTTTATCACCCGGACTTTCTCGATGTAGCGCGCTGCGCTTCTGTGCACTCGGTGGTGAAATAATCATTGTCGCCATGAATGACGACCTACATGGGTTTTCTAGATGTAGCGCGCTGCGCTTATGTGCGATCGGTGGTGAAAATAATCATTGTCGCCATGAATGACGGCCTACATGGGTTTTCTAGATGTAGCGCGCTGCGCTTCTGTGCAATCGGTGGTAAAAATAGTCATTGTCGTCATAAATGACGACCTACATTGGCGCGGTGTTTGAATGTGCGTAGACTCGGGATTTTTCATTTAATTTTCAGGACTGTTTTAGGTTGATTTATTAAATCATTTTTTAGGTAATATAATGCAAAATTTTTTTCTCGATATAATTACAGTGATGCAAGACCAGCTGTGGTTTTATTTACTTACAGTAGGCCTTGTTAGCCTTTGTATTGGCAGTTTTTTAAACGTCGTTATTTATCGCTTACCCGTTATGATGCAACGAGAGTGGCAAACTGAGTGTCGCTTGCTGCTCGATGATGAACTCACTCACGCTAAAAACAAACGCACTGATGACGTAATTACTGAGCCTTTTAATTTAGTAAAACCAAACTCGACTTGTCCAAAATGTAAAACTGCAATTAAAGCATGGCAAAATATTCCTGTAATTAGCTGGCTATTTTTAAAAGGCCGTTGCGGTAGTTGCAGTAACCCTATTTCGATACGTTACCCTATCATTGAAATGCTCACAGCCGTGATGAGTTTAATCGTCGCTTACACCTTTGGTGTTACTGAACAAGCTGCGCTATATATTTTTATCACTTGGGTATTAGTGGCACTCACCTTTATTGATATTGATCATATGCTCCTGCCAGATCAACTAACCCTGCCTTTGGTGTGGTTGGCACTTATTGCAGCTGTAATGGGAATTACTATTTCTCCTGCCGATGCAATTATCGGGGCGGCCTGTGGCTATTTAAGCTTATGGAGCGTTTTTTGGCTATTTAAGCTGATCACAGGTAAAGAAGGAATGGGTTATGGTGATTTTAAATTACTAGCCGTATTTGGCGCACTTTTAGGATGGCAAGCACTGCTCACTATCATTTTGCTTTCAAGTGTTGTGGGGGCTGTGATTGGTATTACACTTTTAAGTATACAAGGTAAAGATAAAGCCACTCCTATTCCATTTGGCCCCTATTTAGCCATTGCCGGCTGGGTTGCATTATTGTGGGGTACGCAAATTCAACAGATGTACTATAACTGGCTTGGCTACTAGTTATGGCACGCTCTAAAAACAATTGGATTCTAGGTTTAACGGGGGGCATAGGCTGTGGAAAAAGTGCTGTCAGTGAGCTATTTGAACAGCATGGCATCACAGTAGTTGATGCTGATATCATTGCTCGTCAAGTAGTCGCCCTTGATAGCATTGGCTTACATGAAATAGGTAAGCATTTTGGCGCTGATATTCTCAATCATGATGGTACGTTAAACCGTACAAAGCTTAGAGAAATTATTTTCGCTGATAGTGAACAGAAATATTGGCTTAATGCCCTTTTACACCCGTTAATTCGTGAAAAAACCATCTCGGATCTAAATGCTGCATCTAGCCCTTATGTAATACTAACTGCGCCTTTATTATTTGAAAACCAGCTAGATAAATACTGTAATCGTACTTTGGTGATTGATGTGCCAATCGAAGTACAAGTTGCACGAACAATAGCAAGAGACAATATAAGCCTAGCACAAGCCAACAGTATAATTGCAGCGCAAATGAGCCGAGAAGATAAACAGGCTAAAGCAACTGATATCCTAGATAATAATCGCGCATTAAGCTTAGTAGCCCAAGACGTAACGCTATTACATCAACGTTACATGGCATTGGCCAATGAATCTAAAATTTAAGCTACATATTCCTAATAAATTATAAATTTTTAATATTTTAGTTGGCAAATCATACTAAATTAGAAAGACTAATGTTATACCAATTGCATTAAATTAGTGATCTATTATTGCGACAAGAAAATGGCTCAATAACAAGGCAAAAATTATGATATATAGTTGTTCTATATAAGTAATTTTCAACGCAGTTAGTGAGTTATTTAATTCGCTAGAATGATCACGTTTTTAATAAAATTGGTATTATACCCTGCTCTTTTCTGATAAATTGCTGACTATGAGAGGTGTTTACAAAGGTGCGCAATGAATATTAACTCACCATTACTTAGAAAGTTTATCACGCTTGGCCGAATTGACGCCGAAACTGTTAAGTTAAAACAGCGTGAATTTAGCTCAACTGCAGAACTAATAGCGAAATGCGGTGGCATTGACGGCCATGAACTTGCAGAACAATGCATTGATCTATTCCGCGTTCCTTATTTTGATATTAAAGACTTTAATGTAGAGCTAATACCTAAAGAGCTGGTTAAAGATAAACTCATTCGTGAGCATCATATTCTACCTCTAGTTAAAAAAGGCCGTAAACTTTATATTGCAGCCTCTGATCCTACTGATTATGGTGCCTTTGAAAACTTTGAGTTTAGTACGGGGTTATCTTGTGAAGTACTCGTTGTTGATTACCGCCAACTAGAAGCTAAAATAGAACAACTTCTTGATGCAGCAGGCAGTTTACACCTTAGCGATGAAGAATTTAAAGAGTTTAGTGACTTAGATACTGACTCACCAAAAGAGCCTCAAAATCAAGGTGATGATGAAAAAGACGACGCACCCATTATCGTCTATATCAATAAAATATTGATGGATGCCATTAAAAAAGGCGCCTCCGATTTACACTTTGAACCCTACGAACATAAGTACCGTGTGCGTTTTCGTATTGATGGTATTTTGCATGAAATGGCCAGTCCGCCGAATAGTCTAGCAACGCGTTTATCAGCACGTATAAAAGTAATGGCACGATTAGATATTGCCGAGAAACGTAAACCGCAAGATGGTCGTATTAAATTAAAAATCACTGAGCGTAAGAGTATCGATTTCCGGGTAAGTACCCTACCCACCCTTTGGGGTGAAAAAATCGTAATGCGTATCCTTGATTCGTCCAGCGCTATGCTTGGTATTGATGTGCTCGGTTACGAAGTAGAGCAGAAAAAACTTTACATGGATGCACTGCAGCAACCTCAAGGTATGATTTTAGTTACAGGTCCTACGGGTTCTGGTAAAACGGTGTCTTTATATACGGGTTTAAATATTTTAAATCAACCTGAGCGTAATATCAGCACCGCCGAAGATCCTGTCGAAATCAACCTCGAAGGTATTAACCAAGTACAGATCAACCCGAGAGCTGATATGACCTTTGCCAATGCCCTTAAAGCATTCTTGCGTCAAGATCCTGATGTCGTCATGGTGGGTGAGATCCGTGACCTTGAAACCGCTGAAATATCAATAAAAGCGGCACAAACAGGTCACTTGGTAATGTCCACGTTGCATACTAACTCAGCGCCTGAAACACTAACTCGTTTGTTAAATATGGGCGTACCAGCGTATAACGTTGCAAGTTCAATTAGCTTGATCATTGCGCAGCGTTTAGCACGTCGCTTATGTCCAAAATGTAAAACACCTGAAACATTGCCAAGTGAAGAATTACAGCGCCAAGGTTTTAGCCCTGAACAAATAAGCGAGCTTACCCTATTTGCACCTAAAGGATGTGATAGTTGTACTGATGGCTATAAAGGCCGTGTCGGTATTTATGAGGTTATGCAAATTACCCCTGAGATCGCACAAATTATTATGCGCGGTGGTAACTCTTTAGAAATTGCTGAAGTATCATTACGATCAGGGTTTAATAACCTGCGTTTGTCGGGCCTAAGAAAAGCTGCAGCAGGCATGACATCATTAGCTGAAATAAACCGTGTAACGAGTTTTTAAAAGCCTAAAACCTAGGCTTTTAAAATCATAAACAATATGTATGAGAATATGCTATGCCAACCGTTGTAAACTGCCCAACTTGTAAAGCACAAGTTGAATGGTCAGATGAAAGCCCTTACCGCCCATTTTGTTCAAAGCGCTGTCAATTAATTGATTTAGGTGAGTGGTCGCTTGAAAACAATAAAATATCAGCCCCCATTACCAGCGCCAATGACCTTAGCCAAGATATGATTGAGGACATAGAGGAAATGCTAGCTAAAAATGATGACGATTTTTTTAAATAGCCGTTATTAATTACAGGGCTGTATATTAACGCGGGGTAAACCCGCTGCTACACAAAAAAGCGTGGATTATTAAACCCACGCTTTTACTTTTAATACCGCTAATTATTAACCTTCTTTTTTCTCACCACGGTCGCCTTTTTTACCGCCTTTACCTTTTTTACCCATGCGTTTTTTCATTGCAGAGTACTTTTCACGTTGCTCGGCATTTAATACTTGCCATACTTGGTGCTGAGTTCTTAAGTTAATTAAAGCAAACTGTTCGCCCTTAGTTTGACGTTCAGTAAGTAATTCTTTGGCTGCTGCTTCATCAAACGTTGGCATTTCAAGTAATGTTTTCATTTTTTCTTTGTGAGCCATACGCGCTTTTTTCATCGCTTCTTTGTCATCACCGCGTAACACTTTAAACTGCGCTTTTTGCGCATCAAAAATAGTTTGTAGCTGAGTTTGCTGTGCTTGCGTTAAGCTAAGTTTATCAGCGCCACGTTCAGACAATAAAAAACGTGCTTGATGCTTTTGCTGCGAGTGACCTTGTTTATGGTGTCCACCCTCTTTAGCCATTACGGCTGTAGTGCCTAGAGAGGCGGTTGCCAAACCACAAATTAATACTAGTTTAGAAATTTTAGCTGACATAGTCATAATAATTACCTTTGGGTTGGTTGCGAACTTATTGTGTGTTTCGTTGATGGATTAACTATAACAACTGCAATGCAAAGCAACGCAAAGCAATGTAAAGGTTGTGTAAAGGTTCACTTTTAAGCACTTTAAAGCGTAAAATGAAGTTATTCCCGCACGGTAAAGGCAAGCAAATGAAACTGCTAATGATTGATGATGACACTGGCTTATGCGAACTACTTAGTGAATATTTAACAGCACAAGGCTATCAAGTCGAATGTGTTCACGATGGTGAGCAAGGTTTAAAACAAGCACTCAGCCAAGAATACGCTTTGATTTTGCTGGATGTAATGCTGCCTAAACTAGATGGCTTTGAAGTTTTAAAACAGTTACGCCAAACAAAATTAACGCCTGTTATTATGCTAACAGCCAAAGGCGAGGACTTTGATCGTATTTTTGGCCTTGAGCTTGGCGCAGACGACTACATTCCAAAACCATTTAATCATCGTGAGTTACTAGCTCGCGTAAAAGCAATAACACGCCGTATAGAACACATAACCAGCTTAGGTAACAGCACGGCAAACAAGTTATCAGTGAACAACATAGTTATTAATCTCGCTGCTCGTGAAGCTTATGTAGATGAGCACCCATTAAGCCTAACAGGCACTGAATATGAAGTACTTGCGTTATTAGTTAAAAGCGCAGGCGAAGTTGTTAGTAAAGAGCAAATAAGTGAACAAGTACTTGGCCGACGCCTCGCTTCATTTGACCGCTCTATTGATATGCATGTAAGCAATATCCGTAAAAAAATAGCTGAGTTCAATATTACTGAACGGATAAAAACGATGCGGGGAACGGGTTATGTCTTTATCCAAGGCGAGTAATAAAGCGAATTTAAAGTGGTTAATTCATCCTAAAAAGTTTTTATTTTTTAAAATTTTTGTGTGGTTTTGGTTAACTGTTATAGGCACAATTGCCTCATTAGTGTTTTTAAGCAACATTGCAACCAATCAAGTTAGTAACGAAAAACTACGCGGGCCGATGCAAAAAAACCTTGAGTACACAGCTAAAAGCATTGAGCGCAGCGTCACTAGGCACAAAAAATCAGTTCGTGACATACTCTCTCACCCGCGTTTAGCTAAGCGTAAGTTATTATATTTAAACTCAGATCAACCTGAGCTATCGCTCAGTAGCCAAGTACCACCAAATGAAGTTGACTTAAGCCTTCTTAACTTTACCAAGAGCATGGAACCCCAAGTTATTTTCACTGAGCACTATCAAGCCTTTGGCCCTATTAAAGTCAATGTGCCTGAAGGGTTATTTTACTTATACGAAATTAATGTAAATCACCAAACTCCATTCTTTATACGCTTAAAGTTAATGCCAATTTGGTTAAAAATATTGATCGCACTCCTCGCTTCGCTTGCGCTTAGTTTTGTGTTCAGCCGTAGTTTAATTGCACCTATAAATAGCTTAAAACAAGCGGCTATCGCGCTTGCTAATGGTGACTTGTCTGCAAGAGCAAAAATCGATCCTCAAAGAGAAGATGAACTTGGCGTACTTGGCCGCGACTTTAATAGCATGGCAATTCAATTAGAGCGATTACTTTCAGCACAAAAACGTTTACTTGCTGATATATCCCATGAATTACGCTCACCACTAACTCGGCTAAAGATGGCAACTGGCCTTGCTCAAATGCAAACTCCAGAAGAAAACCAAACCTACTTACTACGTATAGAAAAAGAAGCTAATCAACTAGACAAAATGATTGCTGATGTATTACAAGTATCGCGCTTAGAGGCAAAAAGCCAAGCGCTATCATTGCATAAACAGTCCATCGAAGTCATTGTTGAACATGTACTCAATGACGCTCAATTTGAAGCAAACCAAAGCGCTAAACAGCTCATCGTAAATGGGCAACTAAACGCCGAACTTAACTGTGATGAAGCGCTTATAGCCAGTGCGCTAGAGAATGTACTGCGTAACGCAATTAAATATGCTGAGCATACTATTCACTTAACTCTACAGCAAAGCGATGCTATTTATATTGAAATCAGTGATGATGGCCCCGGCGTAGCACCTGAAAACTTAACAAAGCTATGCGAGCCATTTTTTCGCCAATCAGATGCACGTGATAGGACTTCCGGTGGGACGGGCTTAGGTTTAGCTATCGCAAAAAATGCAATCATCGCTCATAATGGCAGCTTAACATTACATAATCACCAGCAAGGCGGTTTATGCGTGCAAATTGTATTACCTTTGGATAAACATTAAGAGCCCTATGTTTTATAGCACAGAGTCAGAACTATTAGCACAACAGTGCACTATCAAACGCTTTTTTGCACAGCAGTTCACTACACAGTATTTAAGCACACCACATGGTAATTTATACTATGGTTTTGCCATACCCAAACACGCTAAAACAGCCATTGTTATTAGCACAGGAAGAATTGAAGGACTTGATAAATACCAAGAGTTAATATGGGAGCTTTATAATAATGGGTATGCCGTTTTTATTATTGATCATCAAGGCCAAGGGCGCTCATATCGCACATTAGCAAACCCACATAAAGGATACGTTAATAAATTTAATGACTATGCGGATGATTTAGCCTTATTTGATAAAACTGTCATCGCACAACATTGGCAAGGTAAAAAAATATTATTGGGTCACTCTATGGGTGGCGCAATAGCTTATAATTTTTTAGCTCGGCATAAACATAACTATCAAGGTGTATTTTTGTCGGCCCCAATGTTTGATATTTACACTAAAGGTACACCTAGACCAATTGCAAAATTAGCCGCATCTATTGCCTGCTTATTAGGGTGTCAACAATATTACGCACTTGGCCAAAAAGATTATCACCCTGATGAGTTTTCAGTTAACACACTCACTAGCAGCCCATTACGTTATCAATTTTTTAGACAAACTTATGAAAGTGAAAAAAGCTTACAGCTTGGTGGCGTTACTTATGGGTGGCTCAATGCTGTTTTTAAATTTATTGACCAATTAGCACAGCAAAATGTCACTATTCCACTGTTTGTTGCCAGTGCTCAGTGCGATGTTATCGTCGACAACCAAGCACAACAACAATTAGTAAAACGCCTACCAAACGCAAAAATACACACTTTTCCAAGCGCAAAACACGAATTACTATTTGAACAAGATCACATTCGCCAAGCCGTACTCACCCGCTTTTATCAATTTTGTAACTCATTAACTTGAGCTGCCTTATAGCACACAGAAATAGGGTCTTGGTGAATCAAAATATCCATTTCACAATTAAACTCTTGTTGAATCATCGCGACAACTTCATCTGCAACATGGTGCGCACGAATAAGCGGTAATGTATCTTCAAGCTCTAAATGCATTTGAATAAATTTAATTTTACCACCTTGGCGAGTGCGTACATCATGTACTCCAAAAACATCTTCGTGGCTATTTGCAATTAAAACGATCTCGGCTTTTTCTTCATCAGGAAGCTCTTTATCCATTAAATGATCGGCACTTTGCCTTGCAATATCCCAACTGTTATAAAGTAAGTAACCCGCAACCCCTATCGCAAAAATCGGATCAGCATATAGCATACCGTTTTGCGCAAGTAATATTGCCACCAGCACAGCAGCATTTAAAATCAAATCACCCTTGTAATGAACTGAATCAGCTTTAATAGCAATAGACTCGGTATGCTTAATAACTTTAGTTTGCACATAAACCACGACCAAAGTGCATGCAATAGCGAATATGCTTACCCAAACCCCCAGCATAGAGTGGTTGAGCTCCACAGGGTTAAACAGTCTTTCAATGCCATGAAATGCCAGCAAACACCCTGAGCCCGCAATAAATGCAGCTTGCCCTAGTCCCGCCAACGCTTCAGCCTTACCATGACCAAAACGATGGTCATCGTCAGCGGGGCGTAGCGCATAACCAAGCACTAAAAAGCTCATAGCAGAGGCGGTTATATCCATTAATGAATCAGTTAATGATCCAAGCATTGAAGCAGAGCCAGATGCCAACCAGGCCCAGCATTTAGCTGCAATCATTAAGCTCACCATTACCATGGTTACTATACTTGCGGTTTTAACCCAAAACTCATAACTACGCTGATGCACGTCTTACCTTCGTATTAAACGACTTAGTTATAATCAGTATATCATTTTTTTTATTTAGTTCGTGTATACTCAGCGCCGATCAATACTGTTTTTAATAAGGCACACACATGCTCGATATCGTTTTATACCAACCAGAAATCCCACCTAACACAGGAAATATTATTCGCCTTTGTGCAAACACTGGCTTTGCACTGCATTTAATTGAACCACTTGGATTTGAATGGGATGATAAACGCGTAAAACGAGCGGGCCTTGATTATCATGAATTTAGCCACGTACAACGCCACGCATCATTTGAAGCATACTTAGAAAAGTGTAAACCTAAAAAAGTATATGCGTGTACAACCAAAGGCAGTCAATTTCACCACCAAGCTAGTTACGAAGCAGGTGATTGTTTAGTGTTTGGCCCTGAAACACGCGGCCTACCAGACGAACTAATTCAATCATTACCAAATGAACAACGTGTACGCATTCCAATGCAAGCGAACAGTCGCAGCATGAACTTATCTAATGCCGTAGCTGTTTTCGTATATGAATCATGGCGTCAATTAGGATTTCCTAACGCGCAATAAATTTATATTTAGCGCCATAAATTACTGGCGCGCTCCCTCCGCCACAATTTAAGCTACCCATCAAAAATATTTCACGCCCACAAACTCGCAATAAAACTTTTCCTAAACTAATATTTATTAGTTATTCAAATTAAGAGTTGGTGGGATGCAATTGCACTATTTATTAAAGGTATGCTGCTTTATAAGCTTATTTATTTCCCCGCCTGCTATTTCTTATGTTACCGATTTGGATTCTAATCAACTTGCCATACCAACTATTAATGATTTTACTCATGACATAAACAATACAATGTGGCTTGCCACAGAAAATGGTGTATTCAATTATGACGGTCATTCACTTTTCAGTAATCAAACAGCGCCTTTTTCTAACCTGCCATCGCAGTCTATTTTGCAAATATCAGCTTATAAATCGTGGTTATTAATTAATACCACACAGGGCTTAAGTTTAATCAACTTGATAAACAATCAATTGGTTCAACTCACTAATACGCCTATTACACATCCAATATTAAATTCAGAACAGGGTTTTTTATTCCTGTTAAAAGGCCAGCTTTACACAATCAAAGAAGAAAAATTACATCAATTACTCTCACTACAAAACCCTATTTCGAACATTGCGTTAGGGTATAAAAATCACATATGGATCCACAGTCAAAATAACCGTATTAGTCACTTTGATTTAGCAACAAATCGAACCACTACTGAATTCACTGCACCACAGAAAATAAACCAGCTAGCACCGAGTACAGCGTCACCAAAACTAATTTATAAAACAGAGCAAGGAAATCTATATTTAATCGATAACAACGGCTCCACACAAAAACTGCCAAATGTTCACAAAAACCCTCAGCAACTGCAATTATTAAATGGGCAACTTTATTACCTGCACAAGCAGCAAGCTTTTGTCTTTAACTTAAAAACAAACAAAGCTAAACCTCTGTTTTACAATTCATCCAATCGATTCATAGCAACAAAACAAAGCAATGATCAGTTATGGTTGCAATTACTTAATAAAAATTGGCTAACCCCACCTCAGTTACGCCTAGTTAGTACACCTATAACCAATAGCCCAGTCCCACGTATTCAGCAATACTATAAAACATTTACACAAATACACTCTTTTTCACTCAATAAAACAATAACTAAAATACATTATTTACGTGACGAAAAGTGGGCAATAGCAACAAACCAAGAGCTCTATCTATACGATGCTTCATTACAAACATTTGATTTAATTTTAAATAATGAAGTGTCGGCCTTAAACTTTACCTTACCAGCGAGTTTACTGGTGGCAACAAAAGGCCAACTACTTGAGTATAACCTTGCACAAAAGCGTACCATTGAACGCTACCCAGTTAACGAAATCATTGCCTTAACTTCACTTTCGAAAACTCATCACATAGCAGCCACTAATCAACACTTATTTTATGTAGCAAATGGGCAAATAACCCCATTAACCTTATTAACTAAGCCAGAAGGTCAAATTAATAACCTGCACTACCAAGCAAGTTCTTCAACATTTTTACTGGCTACAACACACGGTTTATGGAAAGGAGAATTACAGCTACAAAATGAAAACATACTTAAAGATATTACTCTTAACTTAAATAAGATAAGCGCAATTCCAACATTCGCAACTTATGAAGCCCCTAAAAATGCTTTATGGATAAGCGACACTCAAGGCATAAAGCTCTATCACCCTGTAGATAACCAAGAGAATGAAATTGCCAATAACAACATCAGCGCCAACATAGTTGGCATTGCGAGTAATGATCACATTGCCAACTCACCCTTAACTATCAGTTACCGAGACAAAATAATTTTATACAGCAACACAAACAGTGTTTTACTTGAAGCGCAATCAAATAAAACGCCGCCACTGACTGATTCATTATCTATCAGTAAACTTACATTGCACTACCAACACACTAACCAAAGCTTTTATCATTTAGCGACAAATGCTGTACAGGCGGATCAACCACTCAAAGGGGCTACAATTTGGTTTGGTAACTTAAACAATATGCCCGCAAAGCTCAGTTATAGATTAACCTCTTATGGTGAATGGCAAACGCTGCCTATTTCACAAAATATGCTGAGCCTATCCAACCTATTACACGATACCTATTTAGAAGTAAAAAACCTCAATCAAGAAAATAGTCCCCCGCTCGTTTTACACATTAAGCAAACAGCCTTTTTAATACCTAACTGGTTCACTTATGCAGCTATTATATTTGGTATCAGCTTAATCTTAATATTGTTTTTTATTATTCTTAAGCAAAAAAATAGCGCTAAGCATAACCTTTCAAATGCACTGATGGCGCAATCAAAAGATGCCATTTGGATTGCCGATGAACATTTGCAAATCACTCAAATTAATCCGGCGTTTACTCATATTTGTGGCTATAAACCTGAAGATGTAATAGGCAAAAAACCTAAATTACTCACCATAAATGGCCGCGATCATAAGTTAGAAAACCTTATTAATAATGAGCTAGAAGCTGATGGCTATTGGTCTGGTGAAATTTGGAATTTACGAAAAGATGGTCAACCGTATGCGCTCGATCTCTCTATTACCAAAGTGCAAACTCCAAACTTGCGAACTAGCCATGCACATTACATTGGTCTATTTTCCGATGTTACGGCGCGTAAGAACAATGAACGAGCAATGTTACGCTTAACCATTAGAGACACTGTAACAGGCCTTTCAAATAGAGTTATTTTTATTGAATCCGTTAACAAAGCAATCGCCAGTTGCAATAATAATTTTCCAAATTTATTGATCATCTTTATCGATTTAGACAATTTTAAAAAAATTAACGACTCATTAGGTCACTCTCTTGGCGATGAGTTATTAAAAGAAGTCGCAGGTCGATTAACCCAAATGCTTGATTCCGGTTTTACATTAGCGCGATTAGGTGGTGATGAATTTGCCGTACTGGTACCCCCTTACTTATATTCAGGCATGACCATTTTCTTTGCAAAAAAATTGGCCGACAATATCCTCAAACAATTTCAAGCACCTTTTTTACTCAATGGTATAGAAAGCTCAATATCAGCCTGCTGCGGCATTGCCACTTACCCTGACAATGGCTACACCAGTGATGCATTAATGCGCAGTGCCAATAGCGCGCTTAACCACGCAAAAAAAATGGGACACAATAATTACCAATTTTTTGATAAATCAAAACACACCATCGACCCAAATACACTCAGTAAAGAAAGTGCGCTATTTAGAGCAATTGAAAATGATGATTTTCAATTATTTTACCAACCTAAATATGATGTAAATAAAGATCAAATTCACGGTTTTGAAGCGCTTGTTCGCTGGCCCCAAGAAGGGAGTAATATTATTAGTCCTGCAGAGTTTATTCCTATTGCAGAACAAAATGGTGCCATCATTCCACTTACTTTATTACTAATGAAACAGTTGTTTAAACAACTCGAGATTTGGCGTAGTCAAGACGTTAACTTTGGAAAGGTTGCCATTAATATTTCAGCCCTGCATTTTCAACAATCCAGCTTAGTTGAAACCCTCACCGAATGCCTAACCAATTATGATGTACCTGCACGATGTGTAGAGCTTGAAATAACCGAAAGTGCGATGATGGATAATCCTGAATTCGCACAACAACAAATGAACCGCTTGAAAGCACTGGGCTTTACAATTGCATTAGACGACTTTGGTACAGGGCACTCATCCCTTGGGTACTTAAAACGCTTTCCGATTGATACACTAAAAATAGATCGCTCATTTATTAAAGACATCGTCGACAATGAACAAGATCGTAATATCACGGCCACAATTATTCGTCTGGCTAAATACTTAAATATTGATGTTATCGCTGAGGGCGTTGAAACAAAAGCACAAGCCTATATGCTGCATGTAATGGGATGTAGTTATATGCAAGGCTACTATTACAGTCGGCCATTACATGTAGATAAGGTAGCGGAGTTCGTAAACAAAAGTAACGCCCCAAAAGACACAGACTTTACTGATGAGTTATAAACGAAGATAAAAAACGCGATAATATCGCGCTTTTTATCTTATTTATCAGTCATTACTCAGATTTTTGCTCTCGACCCAATAAGGCCATTGCAGCTTCTTTCACGTCTTTATTTTGATAAAGAACCTGATAAATTTGCTCAGTGATAGGCATTTCAATACCTGTTCGCTGGGCGAGTAAATAAACCTCTTTGGTGTTGCGATAGCCTTCAACAACTTGGCCAATTGATTCCATGGCCGAGTCGACCGTTTCACCTTTTCCAAGCGCAATACCAAATCGACGATTACGAGACTGGTTATCTGTACAAGTTAGTATAAGGTCACCAAGACCAGCCATTCCCATAAAGGTCTCGGGCTTTGCACCCAGCGCGCAGCCTAAGCGACATAGCTCGGCTAAACCGCGAGTGATCAAAGCAGTACGTGCATTTGCACCAAAGCCAAAACCATCCGACATACCGGCACCAATTGCAATCACGTTTTTAACCGCGCCACCGAGCTGAATTCCAATAAAGTCATCATTGTTATACACCCTAAACGAGCGGCCACAATGCAATAAATCAGCGAGTTGTTTAGCAAAGCTTGGAGACGTTGATGAAACAGATACAGCAGTAACCAAACCCATTGCCATTTCTTTTGCAAAGGTAGGACCCGATATAACCGCTAACGGTATTTCATCACCTAACTCTTGCTGAGCAACTTCTTGTAATAATCGCCCAGTATCAGGCTCAAGCCCTTTGGTCGCCCACGCAACTTCAGCACCATCAAGCAACGAAGGTTTTATTTGCTGCAGCGTATCGCCAAATGCATGGCTCGGCACAACAACTAGTACAATTTTGCTAGCAGTAACGGCTGTGTGTAAATCGGCTTCGAGTAATAGGGTGTCCGGAAATGCGACATCAGGAAGGTAACGTTGATTTTTCCGCTCAGCTGCAAGCGTGGCAACGTCGTCGCTATTGCGTCCCCAAAGAGTCACTTGGTGACCATTTCGGGCTAAGCAAATAGCAAGGGCGGTGCCATAAGACCCCGCCCCTAATACAGTAACAGCTGAATTGGCTGTACTCATAAATTATGCGTCTGCAGTTGCCTGATCAGCTTGTGCTGCACGTTGCTGCATGTATTGCGCGAACAACGCGTCAAAGTTTACAGGTGCAAGATTAAGCTGTGGGAACGTACCACGGTTTACTAGGTTAGATACCGCTTCACGTGCATATGGGAACAACACGTTAGGGCAAAATGCACCAAGCATGTGCGCAAGTTGCACTTCTTCAACTTCAGCAATGGTAAAAATACCCGCTTGTTGAATTTCACATAAAAACGCAGTTTCTTCACCGATAGAAGCCGTTACAGTTAGCGCTAATACAACTTCAAAAACACCTTCGTCTAATTTGTTTGAACGTGTATCAAGATCAAGTTTAACTTCCGGTGTCCACTCTTTTTGAAAGATAGCAGGCGAATTTGGCGTTTCAAAAGACACATCTTTTGTGTAAATACGTTGAATAGTAAATTGTGCGCCAGTTTCTTCTTGTGCTGCTACGTTTTGGTTTTCTTCGTTCATGATAAATCCTAACTTTTAATCGTTTTTATAATAAGTGCTTAAGCGTTTAACTTAGCGTCAAGTTTGCCTTGGGCTTCTATAGCCATCATGTCGTCACAACCGCCGATATGCTCATCATTAATAAAAATTTGCGGTACTGTGCTTCCGCCACCAGCTTTGGCAATCATTTCATCGCGTAATTGCGGTTGTACACCAATATCTATATTTGTAAATTGCACACCTTTGCTTGTTAGCAATGCCAATGCACGCTGGCAAAAAGGACAATACGCTTTGGTGTAAAGAACAACATTACTCATAACAATTCCTCTATCGGCCTAACTAAATAAATTAGCGACCCGTTGTCGTTGGAAGGCCCGCATTTTGCCACGCACCCATACCACCAGATAATACATAAACCGATTCAAAACCCGCTTTATGCATAGCGGTTGCGATACCTGAGGCTGTCATGCCTGTGGTACATACCAATATAATGGGTTTACTCTTAGACTTTTCAAGGCTTGAGAAGTCAGATTGTTTCGCTTTTTCAGGGCTTAAGTGTTCAGCACCTGCAATCCGGCCATTATTAAATTCTTTTTGAGCGCGAATATCGACAACAAGACCGTCTTCACGGTTAATTAATAACGTTAATTGCTGTGGATTTATTTGGCGAATTGCTGAAAATTTACTTTTAAACCAGCCGCCCACAATCAGCGCAACCAAACCTACCCAAGCAGCACTTAATATTGGGTGATTACTAACAAACTCTATATATTGATCCATGCGTCTTCCACTATGAAAATTGTCCCGCGCCTTTAGCGCTGGGGTTAAACGTAAGGGCACTGCCCTAGCCACGCAAGTATACGTGCTTGATTAAAAATTACCAGAGAGTGAAATATTTTAATATCACCCATTGATTGCTGATCATAAATACAAAACACGGTATGCTAAGGCTAGGCAGGAGCTAATTTTCAGGAGCAAAAATGACACAACATAAAAAACCTTTGGTATTAATGATTTTAGATGGTTGGGGATACCGTGAAGATGAACAAAGTAATGCAATCTTAGCGGCAAATACGCCCGTTTTAGACGAACTTTGGGCAACTCGCCCGCACACTCTAATTTCAGGTTCTGGTTTAGATGTTGGTCTTCCTGATGGTCAAATGGGCAACTCAGAAGTTGGCCATGTAAACCTTGGCGCAGGGCGCGTGGTTTATCAAGACTTCACCCGTATTACTAAATCGATAGATGATGGTGAATTTGAACACAACCCAACGCTAGTTGAGAATATCGACAAAGCGGTAAATGCAGGTAAAGCAGTGCACTTAATGGGTTTATTAAGCCCAGGTGGTGTTCATAGTCATGAAGACCACATTGTTGCCGCAATCAAGATGGCCGCTGCACGTGGTGCTAAAGAAGTATACTTTCATGCGTTTTTAGATGGCCGAGACACCCCGCCGCGCAGCGCAAAAACATCGATTGAGCGTATAGAGGCTCTATTTAGTGAATTAAACTGTGGGCGCTTAGCATCAGTTATCGGTCGTTATTACGCGATGGACCGCGATAATCGCTGGAACCGCGTAGAGCAAGCCTACGACCTAATGGTAAGTGGTATTGCACAATACAGCTACGAAAACGCTATTGATGCATTAGCCGCAGCTTACGAACGTGATGAAAACGATGAGTTTGTTGCTGCAACGACCATTGCACCACAAAACCAAGACGCCGTACAAATTAATGATGGCGACACCGTTATATTCTTAAACTTTAGAGCCGATCGCGCCCGTGAAATGACCCGCGCATTTGTCGATAAAGATTTCGCCGGTTTTACCAAGAAAAAAGCACCACAGTTAAGTGCCTTTGTGATGTTAACCGAATACGCAGCTGACATCGACGCACCAGCAGCATTCGCGCCCGTGCCTTTAACAAATGTACTGGGTGAATGGTTTGAAAAACACGGTAAAACCCAACTGCGTATCTCTGAAACAGAAAAATACGCACACGTTACGTTTTTCTTTAGTGGCGGACGTGAAAATGAATTTGAAGGCGAAACACGCGAGCTGATCCCGTCACCGCAAGTTGCAACTTACGACCTACAACCTGAAATGAACTCAGAAATGCTCACCGATAAGCTAGTAGACGCAATTAAAAGCGGCAAATACGACGCAATTATTTGTAACTATCCAAACGGTGATATGGTCGGTCATTCAGGTGTATTTGAAGCTGCTGTTAAAGCCTGTGAAGCGGTTGATCACTGTATTGGCCGTGTTGTTGCAGCGCTCAACGAGTTTGGCGGAGAAGCACTTATTACAGCCGATCATGGTAATGCAGAGCAAATGGCTAACCTTGAAACTGGCCAAGCTCATACCGCACACACCAGCGAACCGGTGCCGTTTATTTATGTAGGTCGCGATGCCACGCCAAGTGAAGGTAAAGCATTAAGTGATGTAGCACCAACCATGTTGCACTTAATGGGCATGGAACAGCCAGTTGAAATGACTGGCACACCAATCATGACACTGAAATAAACCATGATAAAAAGTATTAGCCCGTTAACGTTTAGTGCACTCGCTTTTACTGCGTTAATATTCACTTCATTAGTGGTGGCTCCTGCCACTGCTAATGAAGATCGTACTAAAAAAGATTTATCTGAAATTCAAACGGCAATCAAACAAACCGAAGCGCAACTACAAGCGCAGCGCAGCGACATTGCAAAACTACAAAAAAACCTACAACAGCACGAACTCGATATAGCTAAAAGTGCCAAAGCACTCAACATTGCCGAACAATCCATTAGTGAAACCAAAAAACAACAAAAACAGCAACAGCAGCAAGCTAATACCTTAGAAAAAAAGCGTAAATTACAGCAACAAGCTCTCGCCGCACAAATTAAAAGCGCCTATATGTCTGGCGGTCATGACTATTCTAAAATGCTTTTAAATCAAGAAAACACCGCACAAATGGAGCGAACATTAAGTTATTACAATTACTTAAATAAAGCCCGCATTAAACAAATCGATGAGTTAAAAGAACTCCTCATTGAAATTGAAAAAGTACAAACCGAGCTTGAAAAAACCACCCAGCACTTAGTTACCTTACACAAAGAGCAAGCAAGCCGGCAACAAGCGCTTATTACCGCGCAACAACAACGTAAAAAAAATATTCGTGATTTAAAAAATAAACTTAGCTCCACTAAAAGTTCGATCAATTATTTAAAAGAAAACGAAAAAACGCTACTCAGTACCCTACAAACACTCGAACAAGAAAAAACTCAAAAAGTAGAGCTGCTTGGCTTAAGCACTAGCAAAGGTAAATTAAATTGGCCAACAAAGGGCAAGCTTAAGCATAGTTTTGGGCAAAAGAAACATGGCGGTATTGACTGGAAAGGCGTACTTATTGGCGCTAACGAAGGCAACAATGTACACAGTGTACATAACGGCCAAGTAGTATTTGCTGATTGGTTGAAAGGTTATGGCTGGGTTATTGTAATCGACCACGGCGAAGGCTTTATGAGTTTATATGGCCATACCCAAACCTTATTAAAAGACGTAGGCGATATGGTTCGCCAAGGCGATACCATTGCATTAGTAGGACAAAGCGGCGGACAAGCCAGTTCTGGTCTATACTTTGAAATACGCCACAAAGGACGCGCAGTAAATCCTGTAAAATGGTGCAGACGCATTTAATTGATTAAACAGCTGCACCCTCTCTGGAGGCAGCTGATGCTTAATACAAAAATACACTCTATCTCACAACAGTTACAACATTATGCTATTAACTGTTCAATAAGTTACTTTTTACTTATCTGTATACTGTGCATCAGCTTTAGTAGTGCTGCCGTCACCTCTGTTAATGATTTAAAAAGCCAGCAAAAAAACGAAATCCTTTTTAATATTCACGCATACTACGTTGAAGATCTCGCTTTGCAGCAAAGCTTTGAAACAACGCAACCGTTTGAAGCCCTGTTAGCCAAATTAGATCCTTACTCAAAGTACCTTGACGAAAAAGAACTCGAAGCCCTTTTTAGCAGTACCAATGGTCGTTACACAGGGCTCGGTATTGAAGTAAAAGAGCAAGAAAAGCAAATAATCATTTTAAATGCCATAAAAAACTCCCCTGCGGCCATTGCTGGCGTTCAAAAAAACGATATTGTTCTGGCTGTTAATCAGCAGTCAGTCGTGAATAAAGATATTAATCAAGTCACTAGCATGATTAGAAATAGCGACACAGCCACAGTAATATTAACCATTAAACGCAACGATGCTATACAACCCATTGACTTTGCACTCACTCGTACAGAGATCAGTTTAGAGAGCGTCACCAGCTCACTGTCTGAATTTGGCATCGGTTACTTAGCAATTAATAACTTTAGCAACAACACTTTACATGAGGTAGCACGTCAAATTACCAAACTACAAAGTAATTACGGCAACTCACTTACAGGCTTAGTACTTGATTTACGCGATAACCCAGGCGGGACATTACAAAGTGCAGTAGCCGTTTCAGATCTATTTTTGCAAAGTGGCACAATAGTCACTACGCGTGGTCGATTTTACGATGCTAACCAAAGCTTTAGCGCAAAAAAAGGTGATATCTTAAATGGCGCACCAATCGTTGTGCTGATTAATGAAAACTCCGCGTCAGCGGCAGAGATTTTGGCCGCCGCATTAAAAGATAATCATAGAGCGACCCTGATCGGGAGCCAATCATTCGGCAAAGGCTCAGTGCAGTCATTAATCCCGCTGGGTAACGGCAATACCGCCCTCAAATTAACAACGGCAAAGTACTTCACCCCTTCAGGACAATCTATTGACGGGATAGGTATCACTCCAGATTGGGCGATAAATCAAACAGCACTTTCACAAATAGATAAAGTCGTTATAATAAAAAACGAACAAGGAAACGGCAATCGCATGTGGCCTGATCTCAGCCCAGGCGATCCTTTACTATTAAAAGCGCAGCAGCTACTCACGATGAAATAAGTGTTTTAGCTCACATAAAAAGATAATAAAAATTATAAACGTGAAAAAACTGACTTGGTTATTACTGGTTATTTGTACCTTACCCTCGCTTGCCTTAGGTAAGCAAATAGCCATAGTGATTGATGATATTGGTAATCATCAGCGCGACTTAAATACCCTAAATTTACCCGGTAAAATATCGTACTCGATTTTGCCTCATACCCCTTATTCACAAATTTTTGCTCGCCTAGCAAGCAAAGCAAATAAAGAATTATTACTGCACATTCCAATGCAAGCGCTCGATACTAGTAAAGCTCTCGGCCCAGGTGCACTCACCAGCGATATGAGCAAAGAACAACTGCAATATACTTTAGGGAATGCACTTGCCAGCTTACCGCAAGTGAAAGGGGTTAATAACCATATGGGCTCCGCACTTACGCAAGAGAGCTTACCCATGAAGTGGACCATGGAAGTGCTTAAAAAACGTAACCTCTATTTTTTAGACAGCCGCACCACCGGCTTAAGCCAAGCGCAAAACGTGGCTAATTTATATGGCGTAGAAAATGTTGGCCGCCATGTATTTTTAGACAACATCCTCAACGAACAGCAGTTACAATTTCGCTTTAACGAACTTAAGTATAAGGCAGATCGTTATAACTTCGCCATTGCCATCGCCCACCCTCACCCTGAAACCATAGAATTTTTACAGCGCATGCTACCCGAGCTTGAACAACAAGGCTTTGAGCTTGTACCGCTATCACAACTAGTAGAGCGTAAGTATATACAGCTCGCACAGGCGGAGCATAAAGAGGTTAGTGCAAGATAAAGCGGTCAGCGGTCAGCGGTCAGCGGTCAAATTGCAAGTTAAAAGCCACAAGTTGCAAGAGAAAAGGAGCTAGGAAAACAGCATAGGCCGTCGTTAAATTTATCACGTAGGTTGTGGTTGAGAGCAACGAAACCCAACGATGTAAGAATAAAACCCAGTGGCGGTTTAGAGCGTTCACCGGATATTGACTCAATAAAATAGCTAATTGAGTGGTCGAACTGTAGTTCGCACACAGATTCAGGAAAATCAGCGACGCGCGCATCTTTATCTACTTTATTTTGTATTAAAACTATAAAAAATTAACAGATAGTAATATCTTAGGTAATTTGTTAAAACTATATAAAGCATACACATGAGTGTGGCCAGAGCAGAAATATCCGCGATGCGCGCACTATAGAATTGTTAGGTTAACAAGGAGAGTTCAGTGGGTAATTTACTATTTAAAGAAAAATTAGTTGTAGCTTTTTGTTGGGGGGCTAGTTTTTTGTTTCTTGTGGCTGGTTGTTATGACTTTTTCAATTCTCAAACCAACATAAGTAATCTAGCTATTTCAACAGGCGTAGCAATAACTTTATTTGCTACAGGTTTAATTCCCCAAATGTTTTTTATGCCTTTCAAATCTGCTTTAAAAGAGATTCAATCGCCTATATTAGTCAAAGCCGAAATACAGCAATATTTAACATTAAGCGGTATAGTGGTTAGTTCTATTGGCTTGGGAGTGCAACTGTTAACCTAATCGGGTTTTCAAGACGGACAAATTACAGTTGGCTTTTTATTCGTGCCTAACTTATTTTAGCCAATTGCAATTTACCGCTTAAAACGGCGTTGAGGTTGTAGAATTACTCTTTTTTAAGAAAAACAGCCAGTTTTGTGGGTCCTAAATGCATTGCCTAGTGCTTTAAAAACGCTTAGAGTTAATTATAGGAGCTCGTTTTTTAATTGAATTTGGCTGTTAGAGTTATTCTACAGCCTCGTTATAGCTCAGGTCAGCCTCGTCTTCTTAAAAATCAAAACTACGTTGATCACGTATAGTTTTGCTGCCTGTACGTTACTTGCGTATACTTTGTATATGAAAAGTATATTTGTCGAATCGACCATATTTGAAAAGTACCGCAATGAGTGTCTCAGCGATGAAGATTTTAGATTTTTCCAAGCTGAGTTAATGTCTAACCCAAAACAGGGTGATGTGATTCAAGGTACAGGTGATTTGCGAAAAATTCGAGTTACAAGTAAAGGTAAGGGTAAGCGTGGTGGCTCTCGTGTTATCTATTACTTCCTCGATGAAAAGCGTCGTTTCTACTTGCTGACAATTTATGGCAAGAATGAAATGTCCGACTTAACCGCAGACCAAAAGAAACAATTAAAGGCTTTTATGGAGGCGTGGCGTAATGAGCAATCGTGATCTATTTACAGAGTTAAGTTCATCTCTTATTGAGGCTAAAGAACATTTAAACGGCAAGTTAACCCTTAAAAATCAAAAGCTTAATGATGTAAGTGAGTTGGATATTTCACCTAATGAAATCGTGAGTATTCGTGAACAATTTAATATGTCTCGTGGTGTGTTTGCGCGTTTACTGCATACATCATCTCGTACATTAGAAAATTGGGAACAAGGGCGTAGCGCACCAAATGGACAAGCGGTAACCCTTCTAAAATTGGTTCAGCGTCATCCTGAAACCTTGTCGCACATCGCTGAGCTATAATCGGGTAGCCGGAGGTCTCTAACCTCCAGCCCCCACACTACCCATCATACGCTTTTTATTAGCAGGAAGTGCGATGGGCGACTCATCTCCCGTAATGAATATTGATCCAAATATCTCTCAATGACACTAACCCTTGTGACGCTAAGTAATCATTGCCTAATACAATGTTAATTCCTTTTGTTTTTGAGCTTCTACAAGGGCCTTCGCTTCCAAGCGCCTACTTTTGGTACTGGTGATACCACAGGCTATGGCCAGTCGTTCGTTAACACCCAATTTCATTAAACTGCGTACTTTAGTGCGTGCTATTCCTTTTATAAAGAGCGCCATTGCCGCCAGTAGCGCATTCTTATCCTATGTTGAATCTAATGTTCTAAATCCACCGTTAGTAGATAAGTATTGGTAGGTTGAAAATGAACTACATTGACAAAATGAAGGTCCAAATAGACAGCCCACAGGGGCGACGACAACTTTTTATTGAAGGAATGGTAAAAGGTTAGGCTGTATAGAGCGTGCTTTCCTTATGGTAAAAAGCGATATATTACAGTCAATAAAGGAATGAACAAATTGACCTTACGGGGTCAAACGAAAGTGAATACCCAATGGCAACTGTATTGTTTAGTTCATAATCTAGAAAAGCTGCAAAACACGATACATTAATAATGGGTAACCCCTTACCACCTCAAATAAGCCACTTAAACACCTGTCATACTTTCCAAAACACCAATTAAAGCAACAGCAAATCCTCTTTTTATATTTTTACGTGAAAGTCAGTTGTCGATTGAATCGAAATAGGAACTCGGCTATGGTTAATACATCAATAAAAATAAATTAAAAACGAGTTATTCTACAGGCTCGTTAAATTTTCCATCAAGTATATGAGTTTATTCATAAAGGATTAAAATGAGCAAAGCAGAAGTTAATACTAAAGGGATTAAGAATAGGCTTAAAAGCATCAGCAATTGCAGAGTATATTTGGAACGGTTTCGATGCTGGTGCTAATACAATAGAAATTGATTATCTTGCTACAGAGGTTGGAGATATTTATGATTTTTCAATTTCTGATAATGACAAAGGTATGCCACTCAAAGAAGTTTACAATAAATTGAAACCAGTTTTATCTTCAGAAAAACGAGATAGTGAGGTTTAGCACACTTTAGTTCATGGAAAGAATGGCTTAGGAAAACTTACATTTTATCACTTTTCTCAAACTGCTCTCTGGAGAACTTGCTACAAAAAAGACGGTAAGTTTTTCGAATATACAATTACAGCTGATGAGTCACAAACGGTCTGATCAATGTCTGTTTAAGATGGATGTTTTCTGTTCTGATAATTGTGTAAATATTCACATTGATAATAAAACTCCTAGGAGAATTACATGTTAAAAATAATATCATTCTTTTTCTTCTTGCCGGTATTTGCTACTCAAGCTGAAGAGTTAATTGCTTTCAAAAATAAGAGTAGTATATATTTTGTTTTTGATAATGGTGAATATATGCCGGAAAAATATTATCCATATGTATTTATTGTTGGTTCATGTAAACAAAAATCCAATATATGCCCAATTGTGATAGATAAGAATGGTAATGTAGTCGATACACTCCTATCTTTGGCGAATTTCGATATGTCACATAGTAAAATTGTAAAAACCCCTAGATTCAATGTATATGGTTCTAAGGTAGATTTGGATTGGATTAAGGAATGGCATAAACTTAAAAAAGGTGAATATAAAATAAAATTTAGGTATATGGATTGGAAAAAGAATAAATATTTAGATAGTAATTTTGTTAGTTTTAAAATTGATTAATAGTAAGCGCTCAATTCTCCGCGTATATTGACACGCACAAGCTGGTTAATTTCTGTTGATATTCCATGGTGCAGTGCTTCGATCTGCTCGACTGTTTCAGCATAGAGTAATCGGATCAGATCTTGTCTTCAGACATCAAAATCACTAACTCGCGCTAACGGGCACAAAGCAATCTAATTTTTACCTCTATTATTTATATATTTTATGCTTTATTAATCACTTAGTCTCTTTGTGAATAATTCACCTAATTTTTTTCACCAAGGTTATTTCTTAAAAAATGTACCAACCGAAGCGCGAGATAAACTCCCGCCTACAACATAACACGCGTCTTAGCTTCTGTTACCAAGCTCTTAGCATTAAAACAACACCAAGTCCTCTTTTTATATTTTACGTAAAATCAAAGTAACCGATTGAACCAAAATAGGAACCCAGCTATGGTTGAACCATCAATATAAAATAGCTTAAAAACGAGTTATCGTACAAGCTCGTTAGGCTTTTAGAGGGTTGCTAGTTATGGATCACACTAAGTTGTTAGCTCTGGGGTCAATCATTGCTGTATTTCACATTTTGGTCAACGCCCATATATCGAAAGAAATTCATCAATGGGTACCTTCATTGCAAAAGCGTTTAGTCTTGTTTCTTTGTGTTTGGTTTATACCTGTTATTGGAATTGCTGTTGCGTACAAAACTCTTAATTTGGATTGGTTCAAAAAGAAAAATAAAAGCACTGTTTCAGGCCAGAGTTCCGTCAGCGGAGCTTTCTTAGAAGTAGATGCTATTTTCAACCCAGGAAAAAAACACGTGGTAGAAGCGCAACAAAAAGAAGTCATCGAAAAGAAAGAAGACGGTGAAATGTTTAATAACAAACCCGATATAAGTGAATTAAAATCAACTAAGAAAACAGCCGTCCTATGACTTGTTTTATTAAGAGGAAGTGCAATGGGCAGCCCATCTTCCGTAATAAATATCTCTCAATGACGCTAAACCTTGTGAAGCTTAATAGTCATTACGCACTGTAAGCTGTAAGTTTCAATCAAGCTCGTGACGTGTTTAGTTTTGTGTGCCAACAAAGAGCTAGGGCGTGTTGACCTTTCGTGATTGGTTTTGCAGCAGACTGTGTGGTATTTAGGCAAGGCAGAGCCTATGTCGTGTGGTTGCTCCCCATAAATATTAGAGTTCCTCCACAAGCCAGTGCATAACATTGATCAAAAATTATTCATTGTGTTGCGCACCAGCTGATGTTAATCCATACTTTTTACCTGTTGTGCTGTCTACCTGTGATGAGAACATCATACCTTCAGAAAATACGACTATTCGGCCCTTCCCTAGCTCCAAAACAGCCCCTTGGCTCCACCCATCCATAGAAACTCTTGGTGTATTCGAATTAACCTGAAATGGTACTTCAGGTTCCGTTGAGATTACACCTGCAGCTAAATTTAAAAGGGAAATTGCACTTTTTGGAGGCTTTAATGCCTATTCATATTTTAAATTCAACAAGAAAATAAAATTACTTATAAAAATTAAAGGTTAAAATAAAGTATTTATAGTTTTATTAAAGGGGATTGTTCGCCATGATATAATGACACTGGCACTATTTCGTTTGTGCCATTATTATCTCTAAGCTGAAAATAGTTTTCAGTGCATTCGTAAGAGTAGGCATTATTCTCTCGTGGAATAATCTTTCGTTTTTCTTCTCCCTCATAATGAGAATAAAGAACATTATTTTCATATGATATAGTCAACATTTTCATGTCAGCTGATTGATAGCGTCCAATTAAAGATCTAGCTGTACGGGCTGCTTTTTCCCCTTTTACAGGCTGAGGCGATAAATTCAATTGCAAAGCGATCATATCTAATAAAGCTGGACCAGGGTGCTTACTATCAATATTGGCAAATGCTGTAGCTGTTAAATCTACAGTTGGAAAATAAACATGCCATGTAAAAAAACCAGGCACCATTCCTTGATGACTAAAGCTATTTAATCCACTTATGGGATATACATCTACACCATACCCGTAGTTTATTCTGTCTTTATTTATCAATGCTGCTTGGGTCGTCATTAATTGGAAGTTGTGCGCTGAAATAACTTGCCCCGATTTTAATGCGTTTTGCCATAAGCTCATATCTGCAAGCGTAGAGGCAATTGCTCCAGCTGAAGCAATCCAACTACGGTCTACATTCCATTTTCTCTGTATGGATTGCTCAGGTGATAGGTATTGATCGGGTTTATTTGGTTCGCTTGTATAACCCTTGACCTCACCTGTCGTTGTTCCTTTAGTAATAACAAACGTGTTATTCATTTTTAGTGGTGTAAAAAAGGTTTGAGATAAAAACTGCTCATAAGAAACACCCGAAGAGGCTTCAATCACTTTACCTAAAAGCACATAGCCCAAATTTGAATAGCTATATTCCATTCCCGGTTTCGAAAGCACTGATTGCTTGCTGATACTCTTTATAACTTGATCTAATGGTGCATATTGATCATAAAGTGCAGTAACGTGAGGGTCACCTAAGTAATCGGGTAGGCCTGATGTATGACTTAAAATTCGTTCAATACTTAAATATTTATATTCTGGATTAATATCGGGAATATACTTTACCAATGAATCCTGTAGTGACAATTTCTTTTGCTCAGAAAGCTTTAAAATAGCCGCTGCGGTGAATGTTTTTGTCACTGAGCCGATTTGAAATACGTCATCTACATGAAGCTCTCTCAATGTAGTCATATTTGCCAAACCAATAGCACCACTATAAGCAAGTGAACCCGATTGCTCTAGTCTAATCGCCATACCCGGCGCGTCAGCTGAATTATGACACGCGAGTACAGCCTCGAACTTTGACTCTTGTGCTTGTGCACTTAAGGTATATATGGCCAAAAAGAAACCTAGGATAATATGCTTTTTCACAAGCTTTGCCCTCTCATTATTAGCCTGTAAATTGTTAAATACAGACTTGATTACAGATGTAATCAAAAGTATTACACTTGTAATCAATTTGGGCAAGTGTTTGTTTTTTATAACGCGCCTGTTGTAAAAAAATAATGAGATTGCGTTTTACTTTTTGCTTATCACATTTTAAATATTCATTTATGACGCGTTCAGAACAGTCGACAACTCAACGATCAGATATCATGCTTGGAGATTTTTCATTGGGTTTCGCTTCACGCTAAATAACCAACCTGCATTAGTTATTTAGCGTGAAGCGTTAGTGCGAATGTAGAGGGGCGTTATTTTTTGGCGTTATGGTTCGCTTGAGATTGGTAGTATTTTATAACACTTTCACCATCAGCTTCTGATAGCGCATTTAACGGGATCTTTCTGGTGAGTTGCTTATCCTCATCGTTAATTTTTAGCAGCAAGTTTTTACCGTCCACTTCAGCGCTTTCTACACTGGCATCTAAAATAAGCCAACGAGGGCGAATAATTGCCAATTTTATTTCTGAGTATTTTGGGTAAATTCTTACCACCTCGATACTACTATTTACGAAATAAAAAATAATCAGCATGAAACCTAGGCCAATTATATTAGGGATCAGCACAAAACCTGCAATAACGATAAGAATACCGATGATTAATTGTGGTGTTAATTTTTCAGTGGCTACTTTAATTATTGTGGTTGGTTTTTCGATTACCATATCAGTCATTATTTAACTTCCTTATAAATTCAAGTTTCATTTTTTTATCCATTGCCTCTCTGATAGACAAAATGCCTAAAGCGCCAATGGGTAAAAAAACGGCAAATCCTGCCATTGCGATATAACCAAAAATATTTTTTTGCGTGTACTGGTAAATTAACCCAAATAAACATAATACCGATGCAGGTATGGTGACATAGTTAATAACGTAATAGGTGGGATCAAGCTGGATAAACAAAATTATCACAGCAATAATTACAAGTGAAAAATGGTAGAGTCGCACATTAATTCCTTTTAACAGTGGCTGACAATCAGAATATATAAATTAGGCTGTTTTTTCAACTAAAGGACCATATGTTCCCAAATCTTCTAAATATGCCCTGCTTTACTGACTGAATGGCTGGCAGTAATAACACCGCTAAAGAATTGATGCTTACTCTTAAAACCAAAAAGCCCCGCATTTTCATGCGGGGCTTTTAATATTCTTACTAAGCTGTGATTAACTCATTGCAGCTTGTAGCTTTTTCATCGCTGTTTTTTCAAGCTGACGAACACGCTCTGCAGATACGCTGTACTTTTGCGCAAGCTCTTGCAGTGTTGCTTTGTCGTCTGATAGCCAACGTGCGCTAACAATGTCTTGTGAACGCTCATCAAGCGTTTTTAAAGCACTGAACAAACGTGTGTGCGATTGCTCTTGCCATTGCTGCTGTTCAACCTCGTCAGCTAAATCGTTGCTGCCGTCTGTTAAGTACTGCACTGGTGAGTATGTGCTTGTTGGCGCGTCATCACTGTCGTCACCGGTTAAATCAAAGCCCATGTCTTGGCCGCTCATGCGCGATTCCATTTCACGAACTTCTTTTTCACTTACACCTAGCTCGCTCGCGACGGTTGCTACTTCAGCTTGGTTAAACCAACCTAAACGCTTTTTGTTCTTACGAAGGTTAAAGAACAATTTACGCTGTGCTTTTGTTGTCGCAACTTTTACGATGCGCCAATTTTTAAGTACAAATTCGTGTATTTCAGCTTTAATCCAATGCACTGCAAATGAAACCAAACGTACACCCACGGTAGGGTCAAAACGTTTTACTGCTTTCATTAGGCCTATGTTGCCTTCTTGGATTAAATCGGCTTGTGGTAAACCATAACCTGAATAACCTTTAGCAATGTGTGCAACAAAGCGAAGATGAGACATGATGAGTTGCTTTGCAGCACTAAGATCGCCATCTTCCTGGAGACGAGTCGCCAACTCTTTTTCTTGCTCAGCACCTAGCATTGGTATTGTACTTACCGCTTGAAGGTAACCATCAATACTTGCGCTTTGCTGTCCAACTGTGAGTGCCATTGCGTATATATCTTTACTCATTTTTCACCTCAGTGATAAACATTTGAAACTATCTTAGCACTCTTTAACTTAGAGTGCTAACTTCAATGTAAAACTTTTTTTCGATTGAAGCAAGTGGTTTTTTTGATGTTTTTTATTGTACTTTAAACGCCTGAATAAGCGATGAATTCTAGCTTTGCGGTACGTTGGTAGCATTAGCTGTATTACCTACCACCAACGTAACTGGTGATTATAAACAACAATTGTTACACTTTATCGGGCTCTATTTCTTTAATGTAGCGATTAACTGATAAATATGAGCCAACAAAGCCTAAACTAGTTGCAAGCATTACCAGTGCGGCAAATTCGCCAACACTTAGCCCAACTAAATTAAAACTTGTTTGGTAAACGCCTGCGACCTGCGTAACCGCGGCCCCAAGCCACCACATCATTAAAGCTACGCATATAAAGGCAAACAAACCACCTATAATGCCATACCAAATACCTGTCCATAGGAAAGGTGCGTGGATAAACGTATTTGTTGCACCCACGAGCTTCATTACTTGGATCTCTTCTTTCTTATCCATAATAGATAATCGAATAGTATTGCCAATAATCAAGGTTACTGAGGTAAGTAAAAGCAGTGTAATGGTGAGCACACTTTCCTTTAATAAGCTAAGTAATGCATTTAAGCGCTCTAACCATGCGATATCTAGCTTACCAAAATCCACTTCTCGTTCAGCTTCTAGTTTTTTTAATAGTGCTTGTGCTGCGTTTGGTTGGCGATGTTTTGATGTTGGTGTAACTATTACAACATCTGGCAATGGGTTCGAATCTAAGTATTCAAGTGCTTGGCCAAACCCTGATACCTCTTTAAATTCAGTTAATGCGTGTTGCTTTGAAATAAAAGTGACCGTATCTATTTCTGAATACAAGGCTAAACGTTTTACTAAGGTCTGCGTTTCCTGCTCACTCATGGATTCTTTTACAAATAATGAGATCTCTGCAGCTTCTTCAAATCCACTGCTAACTTGCTGGACGTTTTTAACAACCAAATAAAGAGTTGCTGGTAGGGTTAAGCTTAAACCCAATACGGCAATTGTCATCATTGAAGCCATTGGCGTGCGCCACATTTCACCTAAGCTATGAATTCCTTGGCGAAAAATATTTAAAACAAAAAAGTAACTATTCGAAAAAATAGATTTTTTCACTCGTTCATTTTGGCTTTTTCTGCCTTTAAATAACAAACTCATAATGATGCCTCAGCCAATGGGTCTTGACTCATTCGGCCATCTTTTAACGTTAAGCTGCGATATTTCATTCTCGAGATGAGACCAAGATCATGAGTGGCAATTAAGACCGTAGTCCCATGGTTATTAAACTCTTCAAACAAACGTAAAATATCCATTGAAAGTTCAGGATCTAAATTACCGGTTGGCTCATCAGCAAGTAACAATGGAGGTGAATTGACAATGGCGCGTGCAATGCCGACTCGCTGTTGTTCGCCACCAGAAAGCGTTGATGGGTGGCACTTTACTTTATCAAGCAAGCCTACTTTATCAAGTGCACCATGAACTCGTTTTTCAATTTGCTTATGGTGTGTGCCTTCTATTATTAAGGGTAAAGCAACATTATCAAAAATTGTATGACGCTCTAATAGACGATGATTTTGAAAGATAATCCCGATATCTCGGCGTACATAAGGGATTTGTCTTGGTTTCACTGTATTTAAATCAACACCATTTATAAATACGTGACCCGCTGATGGACGTTCCATTAAACTAATTAGTTTAAGTAAGGTACTTTTACCTGCACCACTATGACCAGTTAAAAAAGCCAGTTCTCCGGGCTTAATATGAAAGCTCACTTTTTCCAGTGCACGATGGCCGCCGGGATATGTTTTACTCACTTGCTGAAAATTTATCATTTTAATTATCAATCATCTGCAGCTGAAAAGGGAGCTTGCTCCCTTTTATTAATACCAATGGGTATATTAAGCGTTGTCCTCATCTTGGCTAAATAGCGCATCAATGAAGTCATTGCTATTAAATGCACGTAAATCTTCAATGCCTTCGCCAACACCAATATAACGGATCGGAATATTAAACTTATCAGCCACGGCGAAGATAACCCCACCTTTAGCCGTACCATCTAACTTAGATAAAGTTATCCCTGTAAGACCAACACACTGATTAAATAAGTTTACTTGGCTAATTGCATTTTGCCCTGTGCCCGCATCAATTGTTAGCATGACTTCATGTGGCGCATCTGGGTCAATCTTTTTCATCACACGCGCAATCTTTTCAAGCTCTTGCATTAGATTATCTTTATTTTGCAAGCGTCCTGCTGTATCGGCAATTAACACATCAACATTACGCGCTTTTGCTGCTTGAAATGCATCAAATACCACTGAGGCACTATCGGCACCGGTGTGCTGTGCTATTACTGGGATTTTATTACGCTCACCCCATACTTGTAGTTGCTCAACGGCTGCTGCACGGAACGTATCCCCTGCCGCTAACATGACTGATTTGCCTTCATCTTGAAACTGCTTAGCTAATTTACCAATGGTGGTTGTTTTACCAACACCATTTACGCCCACCATTAAAATAACAAATGGTTTTTTATCTGCAGGTATAACTAAAGGTTGCTCTGCGGTTTTAAGCATAGCAGCCATTTCTTGCTTCATTAATTCATACAGTGCATCGCCATCTTTTAACTGTTTACGGTTAGCCGCATCAGTAAGGCTGTCGATCAGTTTCATGGTGGTATCAACACCCAAATCCGCTGTTAATAACTGCGTTTCAAGATCTTCAAACAGCTCATCATCAATCTTTTTACCTGTAAAAATTGACGCAAAACCTGAGCCTATATTTACACGCGTTTTTAATAAACCTTTTTTAAGACGAGCAAAGAAACCTTCTTTTTTCGGCTTTTCTGCTGCTTTAGCTTCTTCTGCTGCAATACGTTCTTGCTCTAAATGCTCAGCTTCAGCCTGCTCTGCTGCAATACGTTGTTGCTCTAAACGCTCAGCTTCGGCCTGCTCTGCTGCAATACGTTGTTGCTCTAAACGCTCAGCTTCAGCCTGCTCTGCTGAAATTCGCTGTTGCTCTACACGCTCAGCTTCAGCCTGCTCTGCTGCAATACGTTCTTGCTCTAAACGCTCAGCCTCGAGACGCTCTGCTGCAATACGCTTTTGTTCTAAACGCTCAGCTTCAGCCTGCTCTGCTGCAATACGTTGTTGTTCTAAACGCTCAGCTTCAGCATGTTCTGCTGCAATACGTTGTTGTTCTAAACGCTCAGCTTCAGCCTGCTCTGCTGCAATACGTTGTTGCTCTAAACGCTCAGCCTCGAGACGCTCTGCTGCAATACGCTCTTGTTCTAAACGCTCAGCCTCGAGACGCTCTGCTGCAATACGTTCTTGCTCTAAACGCTCAGCCTTAAGACGTTCTGCTGCAATACGTTGTTGTTCTACATGCTCAGCTTCTGCCTTTTCCGCTGCAATACGCTCCGCTTCACGTTGCGCTTGCTCGGTAGCCTGTTGTTCTTGTTGTAACAACATAGCTTCTTGTTGTTCAGCTAAACGAGCGGCTTCGTCGCGACGTTGCTGCTCGGCTTTTTCAGCTGCGGCTTTTTCAGCTGCGGCTTTTTCAGCTGCGGCTTTTTCAGCTGCGGCTTTTTCAGCTGCGGCTTTTTCAGCTGCGGCTTTTTCAGCTGCGGCTTTTTCAGCTGCGGCTTTTTCAGCTGCGGCTAATTCAGCATCTGCAATAGCTAAACGCTCAGCATCGCGAGCTTCTGCTGCGATACGCTCTTGTTCTACATGCTCAGCTTCTGCCTTTTCCGCTGCAATACGCTCCGCTTCACGTTGCGCTTGCTCGGTAGCCTGTTGTTCTTGTTGTAACAACATAGCTTCTTGTTGTTCAGCTAAACGAGCGGCTGCGTCGCGACGTTGCTGCTCTGCTTTTTCAGCTGCGGCTAATTCAGCATCTGCAATCGCTAAACGCTCAGCATCGCGAGCTTCTGCTGCAATACGCTCTTGCTCTACACGTTCAGCCTCGAGACGCTCTGCTGCAATACGTTCTTGATCTACACGTTCAGCCTCAAGACGCTCTACTTCAATACGTTCTTGCTCTACACGTTCGGCTTCTGCCTGCTGCTCTGCTGCAATACGCTCTTGTTCTACACGCTCAGCCTCTAGGCGCTCTGCTGTAATACGTTCTTGCTCTAAACGCTCAGCTTCTGCTTGTTGGTTATTAGCCTCTTCGGCTGCTTGTTCTACTTGCTGGTTTTTATCTGACTTACCAAAACCTAACCAAGACAGGAATTTATTTTTTTTTGCCATACTTGCTAATAACCACTTATAAAAATCTGATAAACTAACGGAAATAATTTGCGTACTGACGGTATTGTATTAATACCAAACTGCCAATAACCACAATATATTGTCTAAGATGCTCATAGTAACACTTTTAGCGCAGTTGAAAAATGACACGCTACTATATGATTACAATATTATCTGAGCTAAGTTCTAGATACCATTTTTTAGTGAGCTAAATGAGAAATAAATCATCACAAAAACAGATAAATAACAAAGTAAATGATGGTGTCATCAGAATCATCAGTGGGCAATTTCGTGGCCGTAAGCTACCAGTAAAAGATGTACAAGGGCTTCGTCCAACCACAGATCGCATAAAAGAAACTGTATTTAACTGGTTAATGCAAGATATTCACGGTGCAAATGTGCTTGATTGTTTTGCCGGTTCTGGTGGGTTAGGGTTCGAAGCATTGTCGCGTTTTGCCAACTCAGCTGTATTTTTAGAGAGGGATAAACTTGCTTCAGCACAATTAAAAGCCAATACTGAGACATTAAAGCTCACAAATGCGCAGATAAATTGTACTGATAGTTTAGTGTATTTGAGCCAAAATACGTTACAACAGCAGTTCGATTTAGTCTTTGTTGACCCGCCGTTTCGTCAGAATCTGGCAAAAAAATGCTGTGATTTACTGAGTGAAAATGAGTGGCTAAGTAAAAATGCACTCATTTATGTTGAAGTCGAAAACGAACTTAGCCCTTTACAAACACCAAGCAATTGGCTGTTATTAAAAGAGAAAGTTGCTGGGCAAGTATTATGTAGGCTCTATCAATTACAGTAAAATTAATAACATAGAAATATTTTCAGTTTCCTGTCGGGACAGTCAATATTTATCCTTTACATGTGGTGTGGCTTCGGATTACAATACCGCACCATTTTTGAACCACTTGATCATTGTCTGATCAACTTGAGCAACGCTCATTATTTAGGTAGGTGAATTTTTAATGCCAGTAATTAAAGTAAGAGAGAACGAACCGTTTGACGTAGCACTTCGTCGCTTCAAGCGTTCATGTGAAAAAGCAGGTATCCTTTCAGAAGTTCGTCGTCGCGAGCACTATGAAAAGCCAACAGCTGAGCGTAAGCGTAAAAAAGCTGCTGCAGTTAAGCGTCACATGAAGAAGCTTTCTCGCGATAACGCACGTCGCGTTAAATTATATTGATCCGTATTGGTCTTGTATAAATGAGCCTTTTAATAAAGCTAAAAGATGCACAAAAAGATGCGATGCGAGCGAAAGACAAACAACGTCTTAACCCAATTCGTATGGTACTTGCTGCTATCAAACAGCGTGAAATTGACGAGCAAATAACACTTGATGATGACGGTATTACCGCAGTCTTAGTGAAGCTTGTTAAACAGCGCCGTGATTCTTATACCCAGTACACTGATGCTGGTCGAGAAGATTTAGCCGAAATTGAAGCCAATGAGATTACGGCACTTGAAGAATTCTTACCTCAACAATTGAGTGAAGATGAAATCATTGCCCTCATTGATGCGGCTATTGCTGATACTAACGCAGCAGGTATGCAAGATATGGGTAAAGTAATGGGTATAATCAAAAGCAAAGCTGAAGGTCGCGCCGATTTAGGTAAGATTTCTGGTTTAATTAAGCAACGATTAACTGCCTAATACACCCACATACAGACGTATGATTTAAGCAAACCGAGCCATGTGCTCGGTTTCTTCGTTTTTAGCTTTTATAAAAATAGCGTTTGTGTTCAAATCTAAATTTGTCGAACGAAAGTTAATTCGTTCACCTTTTTCTATTTATTTCAGGACTACACTTTACTAATGGCCGGAAAGATCCCACGAAATTTTATTGACGATTTACTCGCTAGAACCGATATCGTTGAGCTAATTGACTCTAAAGTAGGTCTTAAAAAAGCCGGTAAAGATTACCAAGCCTGTTGCCCTTTCCATAATGAAAAGTCACCTTCATTTACAGTGTCGCAAGATAAACAGTTTTATCATTGCTTTGGCTGTGGCGCAAATGGCAACGCTATTTCATTTGTAATGGAATACGACAAACTTGAATTTGTTGATGCTATTGAAGAGCTCGCTAGCCTGATGAATCTTGATGTTCCTCGCGAACAAGGCACAAGCAGTGGTCCTGAACGTACGGCGGAACAAAAACGCTCAGACTATGATTTAATGCTTCATGCCGCACGTTTTTATCAACATCAATTAAAACACCATAGTAACTCAGCAACAGTCATTGATTACGTAAAAGGCCGAGGCTTAACTGGCGAAACAGTTAAAAAGTTTATGATTGGCTATGCCCCCAGTGAATGGGAAGGCTTGTGCCAACAACTTGGTCGTAATAAAGAACAAAAAGAGCAACTCGTTGAGCTAAAGCTGGCCTCTGAGAAAACACCAGGTCGTCAATTTGATTTTTTCCGTGACCGCTTAATGTTTCCTATCCGCGATAAACGTGGTCGGGTTATCGCGTTTGGTGGACGTGTCATGCAAGCAGATCAAGGGCCAAAATATTTAAATTCACCAGAGACTCGTATTTTCCATAAAGGCTTTGAACTATATGGTTTATATGAGGCAAAACAAGCCCATAAAAAACTCGACCATGTACTCATTGTTGAAGGTTATATGGATGTAGTGGCATTGAGTGAGCAAGGTATTGAGTATGCAGTCGCAGCCCTAGGTACTGCGACTACAGCTGAGCACATGCATACTTTATTTAGAACCACAGACAAAGTAATTTGTTGTTACGATGGTGACCGTGCAGGACGTGACGCGGCGTGGCGTGCGTTAGAAAATGCTCTCCCCTACCTAAGTGATGGTAAAGCATTACAGTTTGTATTTTTACCCGATGGCGAAGATCCTGATTCCTTAGTCCAACAAGAGGGCAAAGAAGCCTTTGAAGTTCGATTAGCTCAAGCTGATGATTTTACTAAAGTACTGTTTAATAAGCTAAGCCTAGAAATTGACTTAACCACTGACGCTGGTAAAGCAAAACTACTCAGTGCAGTGCTGCCATTGGTCGAAAAAATACCCAGTGAGTTTTATCAAGAGAACCTATTAGAGCACTTAGGCCGATTAATTGGCCGCACCAAAGAGCAATTAAATAACCGTTTAAAAACACCAAAGCAACAGCATTCAATTGAACGTAAGTTTAAAATTACGCCTATGCGCCGCGCTATTGGCTTATTAGTCCAGCACCCGCAACTTGCATCTACAGTGCCTTATTTACCTGATTTGGCACAGATGAATATTGCCGGAATTGCGCTACTAATTCGTTTGCAGCATGACGCATTACAAAAGGCCCCCCTTACTACGGCACAATTGCTTGAATCATTTCGTGAAGCTCCAGAGTATGAAGCATTAATCAAGCTCGCAACGTGGCAACATGAGATAAATGAAGATCGTTTAGAAGATGAATTTAAAAATACTTTCAAATTTATTGAAGATCAGTGTTTAAATTATCGTCTCGAAACCCTATTAATAAAGGACAAGACTCAAGGCTTAAATAGCGATGAGCGGCTTGAATGTCACTTATTGACTCAAGCATTAAAAGGGACTAACAACTAGTCAAAAACGATTTTTGCTGTTATACTGTGCTATTCACTGCGTCAAATTATACTTAGCTTGGCTTATTAAATAAGCAAGCTGGCGCCTGTTGTATCAACTTATCAGAGTGGAAGAAAAAATCTCTATGGATCCAACTCCTCAGTCACAATTAAAACTTCTGATTCAAAAAGGTAAAGAGCAAGGTTATTTAACTTTTGCAGAAGTTAATGATCACCTTCCACAAGATATTATCGATTCAGATCAAGTAGAAGATATCATTAGTATGATCAATGATATGGGTATTAAGGTTAGTGAAAACGCACCTGATGCCGATGAATTGATGATGCAAGAAACGACAACAGATGAAGACGCTGCTGAAGCGGCTGCTGCTGCGCTTGCCACTGTAGATAAAGAGATCGGCCGTACAACGGATCCGGTACGTATGTACATGCGTGAAATGGGAACAGTTGAACTGTTAACCCGTGAAGGCGAAATCGTTATTGCCAAGCGTATTGAAGAAGGGATCAACCAGGTTCAAATCTCGGTTGCAGAATACCCTGAAGCAATTACTTATCTTCTTGAACAGTGGGACAAGTTTGAAGCCGAAGAAATGCGCCTAAGCGACATTATCTCTGGTTTCTTTGACCCAAATGAAGATGAAGCGCCTATATCTGCGACTCATATCGGTTCTGAATTAAGCGAAAAAGAGCTTGATGATGAAGACGATGATGATAAAGACGATGATGAAGACGAAGAAGAAGTCGATACCGGCCCAGATCCTGAAGAGGCCCGCGTTCACTTTGAAAATCTTCGCGATCTTTACAATAAAGCACGTGAAACCTTCGATAAGAAAGGCCGTTCACATCCTGATTCTCAGGCTGCTATTTTTGAAATCGGCGAATTATTCCGAACGTTCAAATTAATACCTAAACAGTTTGATCGCATGGTAAATAACATGCGTGAAATGATGGATCGCGTTCGTATTCAAGAACGTATCGTCATGAAGCAAGCTGTACAAATTGCCAAATTACCAAAGAAAACATTCGTTAAGCATTTTGCTAATAACGAAACAGATGCATCGTGGATTGATTTAGAAATCGCTGCCAACGAAAAGCACTCTGCAAAACTTGAAGAAGTGAAGCCTGAGATAATTCGCTGTATCAATAAACTACGTGTGATCGAAGAAAGCACGGGGTTAAATATCGAGCGAATTAAAGACATCAACCGTCGTATGAGTATTGGTGAAGCGAAAGCCCGCCGTGCGAAAAAAGAAATGGTTGAAGCGAATTTACGTCTTGTAATCTCAATTGCAAAAAAATACACCAACCGTGGTTTACAATTCTTGGATTTAATCCAAGAAGGTAACATTGGTTTGATGAAGGCTGTTGATAAGTTTGAATATCGCCGTGGTTATAAGTTCTCAACTTATGCTACGTGGTGGATCCGTCAAGCAATCACCCGCTCTATTGCTGACCAAGCACGTACAATCCGTATTCCTGTGCATATGATCGAAACGATTAATAAACTTAATCGTATTTCACGTCAAATGTTACAAGAAATGGGTCGTGAGCCAAATCCAGAAGAATTAGCTGAACGCATGATGATGCCTGAGGATAAAATCCGTAAGGTACTTAAAATTGCAAAAGAGCCAATTTCAATGGAAACGCCAATTGGTGATGATGAAGATTCGCACTTAGGTGACTTTATCGAAGATACTACTATTGATTCGCCTATCGACTCAGCGACAATGGAAAGCCTTCGTGGCGCAACGAACGATGTACTAGCCGGCCTTACCGCCCGCGAAGCAAAAGTATTACGTATGCGTTTTGGTATTGATATGAACACCGACCATACTCTAGAAGAAGTAGGCAAGCAATTTGACGTTACCCGTGAGCGTATTCGTCAAATCGAAGCGAAGGCACTGCGTAAATTACGCCATCCTTCTCGCTCTGACTTACTGAAAAGCTTCTTAGATGCTAAATAATTAGTAGCTAAAAATACAGATTAAAATTTAAAAGGCCGCTGTAGCGGCCTTTTTTCTATTTACAGGAAAGAATCATGGCTTGGATCCAAATCCGTATCAATGCCAATGCTGCAACAGCTGATGCAGTAAGTGACTTATTAATGGAAGCAGGCAGTGCGTCTGTTACCTTTATTGATGCTAAAGACACCCCTATTTACGAACCAAAAATCGGCACTGTTGTATTCTGGGCCGATACCACTGTAATTGGTTTATTCGAAGCGACTCACGATATGAATGCGGTGATTGCATTATTAAAACGCCATGACGAAATAAACGACTCGTTAGTTTATAAAATTGAGCAGCTTGAAGACAAAGACTGGGAACGTGAATGGATGGATAACTTCCACCCAATCCAATTTGGTGAAAAGTTATGGATCTGCCCAAGCTGGCGTGATATTCCTGATCCAGACGCTGTAAACGTTCTATTAGACCCAGGTCTTGCATTTGGTACTGGCACCCATGCTACAACCGCTTTATGCTTAAAATGGCTTGAAAGCCAAGACTTAACAGGTAAAACCGTCGTCGACTTTGGTTGTGGCTCAGGCATTTTAGGTATTGCAGCGATAAAGCTGGGTGCAGAGCGCATGATTGGTATTGATATCGACCCACAAGCGCTCGAAGCAAGCCTTGATAATGCACAGCGCAATGGCGTTGCTGACAAACTCGAAGTTTACCTACCAGAAAATCAGCCTGAATTTACAGCAGATATAGTAGTAGCAAATATTTTAGCCGCACCACTGCGTGAACTACACAGTGTGATTTTAGGCTTGTTAAAACCAGGCGGTAAAATTGCGATGTCAGGTATCTTAGAAGAACAGGCACAGTCAGTTGCTGATGTTTATGCACCTTTTTTAGCGCTTGATGAAATAGCCGTTGAAGGTGAGTGGACTCGTGTAAGTGGTATTAAAAAAGCTTAATTTGAAGCAATCACTCCATTTAGAGCATTAACCCAAAACCACCATCTAAAGCCTGTAATTAACAGGCTTTACCTATTATTTACACAACCCTGAACAGAATGATTTTCTTGCAGTAAATTAGTTTTGTATGAAATTCAGACAAATAAAGCCGTTCGTCAAACTGTTATCAAATGTCAATACACAAAAGTCAAAAAAAAGTCACTTTTGTTCAATTTATAGCCTTTGATTTTTGCTAAAAAAACCGTAAACTTAGCGCCCCTTGAAAAGAGGCCTATTGAATACAGTGCGTATCGGATCATATCAGTTAGAGAACAATGTAATTGTAGCGCCAATGGCGGGAATTACAGACAGACCATTTAGACAACTTTGTCGCCGCTTAGGTGCGGGACTAGCTGTGTCTGAAATGCTATCGTCAAATCCTTTGGTATGGAAAACCGAAAAATCGATGAACCGTATGGATCATAGCGGTGAATCGGGAATACGTGCAGTGCAAATCGCAGGAGCTGATCCTGAGCTAATGGCTCAGGCTGCACAATTCAATGTAAGTAATGGTGCACAGATCATAGATATTAATATGGGGTGCCCAGCTAAGAAAGTGAACAAGAAACTCGCAGGCTCAGCGCTATTACAGTTTCCTGATTTAGTGGAAGAGATTATTGATGCGGTGGTTAGCGCTGTTGATGTACCTGTAACACTGAAAATCCGTACAGGATGGGATCAGAGCAACCGTAACGGTGTAGAGATTGCGAGAATAGCTGAACGTTATGGCATAGCTTCATTGGCCGTACATGGGCGTACACGCGCATGTATGTACAAAGGTGAAGCTGAATACGCTACTATTAGGGATATAAAACGTTCAGTGTCGATACCTGTGGTTGCTAATGGTGATATTACATCACCTGAAAAGGCAAAGCAGGTTTTAGACTATACGGGTGCAGATGCCATTATGATTGGTCGAGCCGCCCAAGGTCGCCCTTGGATATTTAGGGAGATAGACCACTATTTGCGAACTGGTAAACACTTACCAGTACCTCCAATTGAGGAAGTACGCGGTATTTTGATGGAACACTTAGTGAACCTTCATGCGTTTTACGGGGAACCAATGGGAGCGCGTATCGCTCGAAAACATGTATCTTGGTATTTGCAAACCCATGACAGTGATGGTCAGTTTAGGCGAGTATTTAATGTCCTCGAGAATCCACAGGCACAAATCGAGGCTTTAGAGCAATACTTTATAACACTAGCAGCTAACTAAGAAAGAAAGAGATATAAACAATGTTCGAACAAAACGTGACTTCTCCATTTATCACTAACCCTCATGTTCAGTCACACGAGAAACCGCAGCCATTGCGTGATGCAGTGAAAAAAGCTGTTCATCATTATTTAAAACAGCTTAACGGTCAAGATGTGCAAGACGTTTACGACCTTGTTCTTTCAGAGCTAGAAGCGCCATTACTTGAAGAAGTAATGACTTACACACGTGGTAACCAAACACGTGCGGCAATCTTATTAGGTATCAACCGCGGTACTTTACGTAAGAAACTAAAGAAATACGGCATGAACTAATACATATGCTGTGATATATCACAGCATATGTTCAAAAAAGCACCTTAGGGTGCTTTTTTTATATCTTTAAAAATCCTCAAAAAAGCACCTAATTGCATAATCCTCATTCTTTAAACATCGTTTTTTAAGCGGTATTCAGTTAAAATAGTGCCTTTCTAAGCTAGCTCAAACACTGAGGTAATCAAACTACAATGGATACACATCGTCCAATTCGTCGCGCACTACTAAGTGTGTCAGATAAAACCGGTATTGTTGAATTTGCTCGCGCTCTTGAATCACAAGGCGTAGACATCTTATCAACTGGCGGTACTTGTAAATTACTTGCTGATAATGGCATTAAAGTCACTGAAGTATCTGACCACACAGGTCACCCTGAGATCATGGATGGTCGCGTTAAAACTCTTCATCCAAAAATTCATGGCGGCATCTTAGCGCGTCGTGGTCAAGATGAAAGCGTAATGACTGAGAACAATATCTCAGCTATCGATATCGTTGTAGTTAACTTATACCCCTTTGCGAATACTGTCGCTCAAGAAAACTGCAGCCTTGAAGATGCCATTGAGAACATTGATATCGGTGGACCAACAATGGTTCGTGCCGCGGCTAAAAACCATAAAGACGTGACTATCGTAGTAAACGCGAAAGATTACGACCGTGTGATCAATGAAATGCAAAGCAATAATGGTTCAACAACGTATAAAACACGCTTTGATCTTGCCATTGCCGCTTACGAGCACACTGCACAGTACGATGGTATGATCGCTAACTACTTTGGTAAAATGGTTGCTGATTATACTGAGGAAGCAGCAGAGGAAACTAAATTCCCACGCACTATCAATATGCAGTTCACTAAAAAACAAGATATGCGCTACGGTGAAAACTCACACCAAGACGCCGCTTTTTATGTTGAAAACGATGTGCAAGAAGCATCAGTAGCAACGGCGATTCAACTACAAGGTAAAGCGCTTTCGTTCAACAACATCGCCGATACAGACTCTGCGCTTGAATGTGTGAAAGAATTTGATGTGCCAGCCTGTGTTATCGTAAAACATGCAAACCCGTGTGGCGTATCAATCGGTGAAAACATCCTTGAAGCTTACGATCGTGCGTTTAAAACAGATCCTACTTCAGCATTTGGTGGCATTATTGCCTTTAACCAAGAGCTTGATGCAGACACCGCAGAAGCGATTGTTTCACGTCAGTTTGTTGAAGTAATTATTGCACCTAAAGTGTCTGAAGCCGCAGCGCAAATTATTTCAGCTAAACAAAATGTACGCTTACTTGAGTGCGGTCAATGGTCGGGTAAAGCAACCGGTCACGATATTAAACGTGTTAACGGCGGCGTACTAATTCAAGACCGTGATTTAGGTATGGTTACGCAAGGCGACTTAAAAGTTGTGTCAAAGCGCCAGCCTACTGAGCAAGAGCTCAAAGACTTATTATTTTGCTGGAAAGTGGCTAAGTTTGTTAAATCAAACGCGATTGTTTATGCCCGCGACGGCATGACTATTGGTGTAGGTGCAGGTCAAATGAGCCGCGTTTACTCAGCTAAAATTGCCGGCATTAAAGCCGCTGATGAAAACCTTGAAGTAAAAGGTTCTGTTATGGCATCAGATGCATTCTTCCCATTTCGTGATGGTATTGATGCTGCAGCAGAGGCTGGTATTACAGCTGTTATCCAACCAGGTGGTTCAATGCGCGATGAAGAAGTTATCGCTGCAGCTGACGAAGCTGGTATGGCAATGGTGTTTACTGGCATGCGTCACTTCCGCCATTAATCACACAAAGAGCTAACTGCATAAGTTAGCTCTTTTTGTTTGCACCAAATTCACGTATTCTGCCTATTCTATAACCTCTATAAAATTATAATATGAAGGAACAGACGATGAAACTTGCACTAAAAACGCTACTTGTTGCCACCCTTACGATCAGCTCAACAATGGCCTTGGCTCATAACCATGCCAGTGAATCAGCATTAAGTCATGCTGTTAAATCAAGTGAGCGCAGCTCTGAGCGTGATCAATATCGCCATCCTGTAGAAACACTGGAGTTTTTTGGTTTCAAACCAACAATGACAGTCGTTGAGATTGCACCTGGCGGCGGCTGGTACAGTGAAATTTTAGCGCCAGCACTGAAAGAGCAAGGTACCTATTACGCTGCACATTTCCCTGCTGATTCATCGGTTGGTTACTACCAACGTTCACTCGCGGGCTTTAAAAAGAAAGTAGCCGAAGATGAGCGATTCAGTAAAGTAAAAATCACTGAGTTTGCCCCTACTACTCACTTAGACATTGCCCCGGCAGATAGTGCCGATATGGTATTAACTTTTCGTAATGTTCATAACTGGTATATGGGTAAAGATAAAGACGGCGCAGTAAGTGCATTTCAATCTTTCTATAAAGCTCTAAAACCAGGTGGTACATTAGGCGTAGTTGAACACCGCTTACCTGAAGACCGCGCTGATGAAATGCAAAAATCATCAGGTTATATGAAGCAAAGTTATGTTATTGAAATCGCTAAAAAAGCCGGTTTTGAACTGGTAGCAGACAGTGATATTAATGCAAACCCTCTTGATACAGCTGATCACCCTAAAGGTGTATGGACACTACCACCAAGCTTACGTCTAGGCGAGCAAGATGCCGCCAAGTATAAAGCCATTGGTGAAAGTGACCGCATGACGCTGAAATTTAAAAAACCGCTTTAAATAGGATATTCGCCATGAATGTATTAGTCATTGGCAGCGGCGGCCGCGAACACGCACTTGCGTTTAAGGCTGCTCAAAACACCAAAGTAAACACTGTATTTGTTGCCCCTGGTAACGCTGGTACTGCTCTTGAGCCAAAGCTTGAGAATGTAGCTATTAAAGTAGAAGATTTAGATGGCCTACTCGCCTTTGCACAACAAAATAACGTTGAGCTTACGATTGTTGGCCCTGAAATTCCTCTAGTACTGGGTGTTGTTGATAAATTTAGAGAGCACGGCTTAGCTATTTTTGGCCCAACGGCAGGCGCTGCACAGCTTGAAGGCTCTAAATCATTCACAAAAGACTTTTTAGCACGTCACAAGATCCCAACGGGTGATTATCAAACCTTCGAACAAATAGACCCTGCTCTTGCATACTTAAGAGAAAAAGGCGCGCCAATTGTAATTAAAGCTGACGGCCTTGCTGCAGGTAAGGGCGTAATTGTTGCCATGACTGAAGTTGAAGCTGAAGATGCAATCCGCGACATGCTTGCGGGGAATGCTTTTGGCGAGGCTGGCAGTCGCGTAGTGATTGAAGAGTTCTTAGACGGCGAAGAAGCGTCATTTATTGTTATGGTTGATGGCAAAAACGTATTACCGTTTGCTACCAGCCAAGATCATAAACGTGCTTACAATGGCGATGCTGGTCCTAATACCGGCGGTATGGGTGCATATTCACCTGCACCTGTCGTTACTGACGAAATCCACCAGCGCATTATGAACGAAGTGATCACCCCAACGGTAGAAGGAATGGCAAGCGAAGGCCATCCGTACACTGGCTTTTTATATGCAGGATTGATGATCGACAGCTCTGGTACGCCTAAAGTTATCGAGTATAACTGCCGCTTTGGTGACCCTGAAACACAACCAATGATGTTACGTTTACAATCAGATCTCGTTGAGTTGATTGAAGCTGCGAACCGTGTTGAGCTTGATAAAACCACCATTGAGTTTGACCCTCGCGCTGCTGTAGGTGTTGTTCTTGCTGCCAAAGGTTACCCTGATAACTACCCGAAAGGTGATGTAATCAATGGTCTTAAAGTTAGCTACCCTGCTGATGAAAAAGTATTTCATGCTGGGACTAAACAAGACGGTGACAACGTAGTGACTGCCGGTGGCCGTGTGCTGTGTGCAACGGCACTTGGAAATACAGTTACACAAGCACAACAACGTGCATATCAACTGATTGATGAAATCAGCTGGGAAGGCATGGAATATCGTACTGACATTGCTTATCGTGCAATTGCCCGCGAAACTCAAAGCTAGGGAGATCTAAAATAGGTCTAACCAGTTTGTTTAAAAAAAAAGCGCGGTTTACTGCGCTTTTTTTAATGCTACACTAAAAATACAAAAACCTTCTAAGAACCGAACAATTGAAACATCATTCTCTTAGCTATCACTTTATTGCCATTTTTATATTGTTCGTGCTACTTTTTGTTATAGGTAATTACGCATCCCATCTAGCAACTCCCACTAAATACACAATAGATAAAACCACTGCCATTTATTTAAAATATGCTTACTTCATTGATCCCACTAAAAAACATTCTTTAGAGCAAGTAATAACTCAGCCTGATGCGATGATTTATAAACCTTTTAATGAGATCGATTGGAACTTCGAAAGCCGTAATTACTGGTTAATTATCGAGTTAGATAATCGTAGTACCAGCAAAGAGAAAATTGTTGCTCACTTTGATAACCCCATGGTTGATCAGCTAAACGTTTACCATTTAGATAAACACAATAATATTATTCACCAAACTACATTAGGTGATACCGAGCTTGGACTGAGTTTACTTCAATACAGCGTACCCCATATTCGCCTATCACTACCGGCGCAAAGCAAGCAAAAGCTAGTTTTAAAAATTGATACGACGGGAATAAGTAAAACCCCCGTAAATTTATATGGTGAAGCAGAGTTTCAGGAGTTAACTCGCTCACAAACCGCGATATGGGGAATTTTTGTTGGTGTTTTGATTATGGCAGCACTGTACAACCTTGTTTTATTTTTTGGTATTCGTGATCGCGTTTACCTTGTCTATATTGGTTACATTATTAGCGCAATAATCTTAATGGGTGCCGTACTAGGTTTTGGCTTTTATTTATGGCCACTTTCTTGGCAGTTGTTTTTTCACAAATATATTGTTGTTAGCAACTACGCCATTGCTTTTTTCACACTTTCATTTTGTACCATGTTTTTACGCTACCACAAAGAGCAATGCTGGCGTTATAAGCTAAGTTTACTCCTGCTGGGCTTGATGGCTATTTTAGCTGTAAGCTGCTTTTTTATTATTGAAAGCATTGCAGCCCCTGTGTTCTTTGGTATTTTAGTCTTACTGTATATCGTATGTATTATTTTGATTTATAAAAAGCTACGCAGTGGTTTTCGTTGGGCTAAATTTTATGTTATTTCTTGGATCCCACTAATTATTGGTGCAGCAATCCAACCATTAGAGTTAACAGGTGTATTGCCCTATAGCTTTGCAACGCGCCATGCTTTTTTAGCGGCTATTTTATGTGAAGTAATACTCATGGCAATGGCGTTAGCAGATCGTGTCCGCTATCAACGTGAGCGAGCGCTGTATCATGCAACCCATACTCAACAAACAAAACTACTTAATAGTGCAATGTTAAAGCAAGCTTATATGAACCTTGAGCAAGAACAACGACCAAACACGATCTGTTTAATTAAACTGCGCTATTTTAATTCTCTTAATACTATTTTAAGCCCATCTCAAGCGAACGGGCTAATTATCCACGTTGCAAAAGCACTCGAGCTTCAGTTAAGTAATGAGCGTCAGTTTATTAACCTAGATTTTAATTTAGATAGCAGCTCTAAAATTGTCGATCTTGGCACGGGTATATTTGCGTGTATCTCAACAAAAACACAAAGTGGAGAAAGCCTCTCTCTTTGTTTAAATAAAACCGTAAAAAGCTTACCAAAGCAATATGAGGTTCAAGGATTAAATTTACAACTTAAATACGCTGTAGGGATCAGTTTTTCAAAAACGAACGGCAATTTTGAAGCTAGTTTACAACGCGGCTACCTGACTTTAAAACAAGCTAAAAATAGCACCAGCAATATCAGCAACTCACAACAAAATACACACATCACGATGGATATAGGGCTTGCTGCAAAGCTACAACAAGCAATTAAAAGCAATCAATTAGCAATGTACCATCAACCACAAATAAACGTGCGTACCAATCAAGTTATTGGTAGTGAAGTACTGCTGCGCTGGCCAACGCCTGAGCATCAACATATTAATATAGAAGAACTCATTTTATTAGCTGAACGAACCGGACTTATTAATGAGCTTACTTTATGGGTGATAGAACAAGCGTGTCAGGATATTGTAGAACTAAATAAGCATGGCTTTAATGAGCACACTGTTAGTGTAAACTTAAGCGCTAAAAACTTAAGTATTAACAAACTCGCCGAAAAAATTGAAAACGCTTTATTAACGTATAACATACCTGCTAAACAGCTTAAATTTGAGTTGACCGAAACGGCACTCGTTGAGAATCAACAACAAATGAAAAGTTTTATGGAGCAGCTACAAAAGCTCGGTGTTCACGTCATCCTTGATGATTTTGGTACTGGATACTCTTCACTAAATTATTTAGTTAATTACACCTTTTCAAACTTAAAAATTGATAAATCATTTGTATTGGATCTCACAACGAATCAATCCCATCAAGTGATTGTCAAAACCGCAATTGATATGGCGCACAATCTAGGGCTAAGTGTTACGGTAGAAGGCGTTGAAGATAAAGGAACCCATCAATTACTAATTGAAATGGGTGCTAATAATACCCAAGGTTACTATTATTCCAAAGCCATACCCATCACAGATTATTTACAGTGGCTTAGGGCATGTTGACCTTTCGTGATTAATTTTGCAGCAGTCTATTTGGTATTTAGGCAAGGCTGCGCCTATGCAGTGTGGTTGTTCCCCATAAATAGGCGATAACGCAGTATAAATGCCAAACATGCGCTGCCCAAAGGGTTCTTCCTAGGGGCGATTAACTCTTTGTTACTCGGTTTTTACTTATTCTCACATGGATGTGAGCCAGTAGAATAACGCAGGAGCAGTTATCGAGCCCACTCTATTCCAAACCTCGCGCCGCGATTAAATCGGCCCTGAATTGAACAAATTTCAATCCACAAAGATCAACACGCCCTTGTCATTCACATTAAATAATCAGTCAGTGCAATTACATGTTAAAATCCCCTTTTTCACATCTTTAGGGGCGTAAAGATGCAAGGCACAATTAAAAAATTAAAATCATCGCTAACTCAGCCGATCCAATATCATCTGCCAATTGGTGATGAGTTAGTTGATCTCAATGCTTATATTGGCAAACAATTAACACTGACTTTTAACGGTTCAATTTTATGTTCGAGTTGTGGTAAAAAAACTAAAAAAAGTTACTCTCAAGGACACTGTTTCGTGTGTATGCGCAAGCTTGCTAGCTGCGATATGTGCATTATGAAACCTGAAACCTGTCATTTTGATCAAGGCACCTGTCGTGAGCCACAGTGGGGTGAAGAAAATTGCATGATCCCCCACTATGTTTACCTCGCGAATACATCGGGTTTAAAAGTCGGCATAACCCGCCACACGCAAATTCCAACCCGCTGGATTGATCAAGGGGCAACCCAAGCACTGCCTATTTTTAAAGTGCAAACACGCTTACAATCTGGTTTAGTCGAAGTCGCGTTAGCACAGTTTATTGCTGATAAAACAAATTGGCGCAACATGCTCAAAGGGCAAAATGATGTACTCGACTTAAAAGCAGCCGCCGCTGAGCTTATTCCGCAAATTGCAGATAAACTCAATGAACTGGCTGAGCTATTTGGCGCAACAGCCATTGAGCAACTCAATGAGGACGTTGTTGATTTACAATTCCCTGTTACAGAGTACCCAACCAAGATTAGCTCCTTTAATTTCGATAAAGAGCCCGTTGTCAGTGGTATTTTAAATGGCATCAAAGGGCAGTATTTAATCTTTGATACAGGCGTAATAAACATCCGTAAGTTCACCTCTTACGATGTTACGCTGGGGTAAGCTGGGGTAAGCTGGGCATAAAACTCAAACCATTGCCGCTGTGCTAAAGGGCGGCAATAATAATAACCTTGTATTACATCACAACCTAAACTTTGCAAATAATTATACTGCGTTTGCTTTTCTACTCCTTCCGCTACAACGCATAGATTTAAGCTCGTAGCCATCGCTATAATAGCAGCCACGACTTCACTGTTGCCATACTCATCAGGTATTTTGGCAATAAAACTGGCATCTATTTTTAAGGTATCTATTGGAAGTTTAGTTAAGTAACTCAGTGCCGAATACCCTGTACCAAAATCATCAAGCGCAATGTGCACGTCCATTTTTTTTAGCTGCTGCAATTGTTTTTTCGCCTGACTAAAGGAACTTATAAAACTACTTTCAGTTAACTCTATTTCAAGACAGTCCCCTGACAAATTATAACGCTTTAGCATCTGCTCAACACTTTTTGATAACTTGCCTTGGCTCAAATGACACGCAGAAACGTTGACTGCAAGCCGCCCTGCTTTTATACCTTTTTGCTGCCACAATGCCAGTTGCATGCCGGCACTATTTAGCACCCACAAATCAAGTTTTACAATTAAGCCTAACTCTTCCGCTAATGGGATAAATTGTGCGGGAGAAATCATCCCTAATGTAGGATCATACCAACGAAGTAATGCTTCAACGCCTTTTATTGTTTGTGTTTTTAAACATTGCTTAGGTTGAAAGTATAACTCAAATTCATCATTCTCTAGCGCATGCTGAAAACGACTCATCATGGCTAAACGCTCTAAAGAACGCGCATTCATTGATGACTTAAACAGCTGAAAAGAGTTACGCCCTATTTCTTTAGAGCGATACATTGCGATGTCTGCATGTTTTAAAAGGGTCTCACTATCGAGTCCATCCTCCGGATAAATTGCTGCGCCAATTGAAGCGGTTGCGCCCACCTCCAATCCTTCCAGCTGAAAAGGGATATTCAAATGGTTAAGTATCTGATCAGCCAAACTAATCACCGATGCGATATTATCAACCTCGCATAACACCACAAATTCATCGCCTCCTAATCGTGCTAGCGTATCCCCTTCACATAGCAATGCTTGTAAACGTTTAGCCACCATTTTTAATAATTCATCACCGGCGCTGTGCCCTAAGCTGTCGTTAATTTCTTTAAAACGATCCAAATCAATAAACATTACGGCAAGCATGTCGTTATTTCTATGTGCAGCTGCCAATGCCATGCTTAACCTATCATTAAATAAGCGTCTATTGGGTAAACCCGTTAGCTCATCAAAGTAAGCGAGTTGAACTATCTTCTCCTCTGCATTTTTTCGCTCTGTAATATCACTAAAAATTGCTGCATACACAACCTCACTGCAATTTGGCTCTCTTATTTGAATAATGCTGAGCCATTCAGTATATAAATCACCGTTTTTTTTACGGTTACATATCTCCCCTTGCCAAACACCTTTATCCGCAATAGATTGCCACATTTTTATATAAAAACTTTTACCGTGCTTACCTGAACTGAGGATTTTTGGCTGTTTACCTATTACCTCATATTCTTGGTAACCTGTTAACGTCGTAAAGGCCGGATTAACTTGAATGATTACGCCATCTTGTTGAGTGATCATTATGCCATCAAGCGAAGCGTCGATTATTTTATTAGCAAGATATAGGTTACGCTGTGAATGCTGTAGAGCGATGTCTCGTTGTGCGAGTACTTTTTCAAGTTCGCTACAATATGCACTTTCGATTTCATTAATTAAGTGCTCAAGCGATAAAACCCCTTTAATTTCTTGAGTGTCAGTCACCACTAAATGACGCACATTGTTATCTGACATTAATCTATAAGCATCAAACAAACTATTTTTTGGGCTAATTTGATAAAGTGGCCAACTCGCAAAATCCCAACAAAAATGCTTACTTTCATGCTCAATAATTAAATGCAGTAAATCACGCTGGGTAATAATGCCATGTTCGTTTTGCTGCTTATTGAATACCAAAATAACTTTTTCGTTGCGCTCATACATTAGCTTTATAGCTTCACTCACCCCCATATTTGCAGGCACTATTGATATATTTTTACTGTATTGCTCATTCACAGGGCGAAATTGTAAATAGTGATCCAAACCTTGATTGCGGACAATATCCGTGATGCTAATCACGCCACATGGTAGAGCGCTTTCATCTGTCACTAAAAGGTGTCGTACACTGTATTGATGAAAAACTAAAGCGGCATCGCTAAGCAATCGCTGGCTCGAAATACTAATAACGGGGCTCGACATTACTGATGCTATTTCCACGCTTTTTATTTGTGGATTATTAAAATCAAGCTTCATACAATCAGCTTCTGTCCATATTCCACAAATAGAGCGATGCTCTTGAACAAAAATAGCACTGACATTATGTGCTCGCATTAACCTCACAGCTTCGATAAGATGCGTGTGCTTAAGACACGAAATAACCTTATTTGTAAACACATCACATACTTTTTGGTAACGGCTACTTTTTGGCATCATAGCTTCCTTGTTTGGCACGAACCGAAAAGTATAATAAAGCTTATTACCAACCATTTGATTTAGGACAATAAACCAGCATGTCATACCCAAAAATCATCATTTATAATGAGGAAATAGAAATTGCGCATCAGCAAAGTGACGTAGATTGCTTTTTATATGGGATCAGCGAGCATGAACAAAAAAATGTGAGAGTACTAGAGGAAAGTGGTACCTACCACACGCTTTTAGGAAAAGCATGCCAGCCATTAAGTGCTGATGAGTTAGGTGTATATGTAAAGCATTATTTAGCAAATGAAGGGCAATGTTGCTTGAGTAAAATTCAACAATTAAGCCCACAACAAGCGTTTGATTTACTCGCTATCAACTAACGCTTTTACATGAGAAATTGCACTGCGTCCAAGTGCTGAAAGTGAATACCCTCCTTCTAAATAAGAGATAATCCCTTTACAACCGAGCTCTTTGCTTAACTTTGCCAATTGATCAGTCAGCCATGCGTAGTCATCTTCAACAAATTTTAAGCTTGCCATATCATCTTCAAGGTGAGCATCAAAACCGGCGCTAATAAAAATAAGTTCAGGCTTAAACTGCGTTAATTTAGGCAGCCACTGTTGGTTATACAGCGCTTTTAAATCATTGCCATCACTGGCAATCGGTAAAGGCGAATTGATGAGTGTTGCGTTATTTTCTATTGCCGTATTAGGGTAAAACGGATACTGAAATAACGAGCAAAATAATACATTGTCATCATCAATAAAAATATCCTGTGTACCATTTCCATGATGCACATCAAAATCGACTATCGCAATGCGCTTTACGCCTTTGCTTTGTGCGTATTTAACGCCAATGGCTAAATTATTAAACACACAAAAACCAGCTGAGGTGGTTCTATTCGCATGATGCCCTGGCGGACGTACTGAGCAAAAAGCAGCATCGAGCTTATCTGCTAATATTTCATCTACCGCCAATATGCCAGCCCCTACTGCGCGCTCAATCGCCATAAGTGATTCTGGACATAACCAGGTGTCACCATCAAGTGATGCAAGCCCTTGAACTGGAATAGTGCTTTCAACTTGTTTTACCAGTGCTTCATCATGTGCTAACAAATAATGCGCTCTAAGTGCTTTTGGGGCCTGTTTTTGCTGTACTGCAATATCCAACCCGCTGGCTAATAAGCGATCTGATATCGCATCTAAACGCTCAGGGCATTCAGGGTGATCTTCAATCATTTTATGTTTGCGGCAAAAAGGATGTGAAATAATCGCGGTACGCATAAAAGCTCCATCTGTATCAGCAAGTGGCAACTATAACAAAGCCACCGATTGGTGGCTTTGCGACTTTGGTTTACTATTCTAAAATAAAAATTCTAACTAATTATTTTTTTGCTTTTAGTGTTAAGTTTCTAAAGTCAAAACTAAAATCTGTAACAGCCGTTGAAACAGCTTTCATTTTGGCACTTTCAACACGATTTTTAGTCGTCATATCAAACGTAATAAACGCATCAGCCTCAAGTAGTTTTTCATCCCATTTAACAATAAATGTGTTGCCTGTGTAGTGCTCTAGCTGGCCTTTTAAACGCTTGGTGTGAGTAAAGTCAATACGCAGTTTACCGTCTAACTCTTCAATAATAACATCACCATACCAATCGTCTTTCAATGTACCTGTGTAGCTAATATTAGGTAGTTGTGGCTGGTAGTCAGCAGGCGCTTCTGGCTTAGCATTTGCGTACGCTTTTTGCTTGCCTTCAAAGTGCTTTTTAGCGAGCTCTTCAACCCAGTCTTTATCTTCAAGATCAAGTGCATCTTCGAGCACCTCATGAGTAATTGCCGATAACGCACCAAATGCTTGCTGATTGCTTAAAATGACAATACCGAGGTTCTTCTCTGGTACTAATGTCACTTGCGATACCATGCCTAAAATCCCGCCACCGTGTGCAAGCTTTTTAACACCGTGATAGTCCTCAATGCTCCAACCTAAGCCGTATCCTCTAAACTGTTGATGATACGCTTCATAAGCCGATTTAGAGGCAACAGAGGTAATATGCGGGTGCCACATTTGTGTTTGTTGTTTATCACTAAATAATTGTTCGCCATTAGGCATTGTGCCACCAGCAAGTTGAGTACGTAACCACTGGCTCATATCACTCACGCTTGATGCTATTGCGCCAGCTCCACGAAAGTCCTCTAAGTAGTTAACAAAGAAAGGATGTAACTTGCCATCCATTGGGATGTGCCCCGTTGCCCAGTTTTTATTGTTACTTGGGATACGCGAAAACCCCGCACGTGAGTTACCCATTTTAAGTGGCTGTAGAATATTTTTTTCGATGTAATCGTTCCAGCTCATACCTGACACTCGAGCAACCACCTCACCAGCAGTAACAAACATTAAGTTGTTGTAAGCATATTTACTGCGAAAGCTGCTGGCGGGTTTTAAATACTTTAAACCGGCAAAAATTTCTTCAATTGATTTATTCGTATCTGGCCAAATCATTAAATCGCCTTGGCCAAGACCTAAACCACTACGGTGGCTAAGTAAATCTCGAATGGTCATTTCACGGGTTACATATGCATCATAAAGACGAAACTCAGGTAAGTGATCAATCACTTTATCGTCCCAGCTTAGCTTCTCTTCATCAACTAATTTAGCTAATGCCGCAGCCGTAAATGCTTTGGTATTTGATGCGATACCAAATAACGTGTCTTTATTTACCTTGTTGCCAGTTTCCAAATGGCTTACACCAAAGCCTTTGGCAAACACCACGTTATCGTTTTCAACTATCGCCACAGCCATGCCAGGCACATCAAAACGTGCCATCGAATTTTCGATTACTTGGTTAATATTGTTCGTATCAATATCAGCGTAGCTGTTAAATGCACACCCTGTAAATAACGTGGCGGCAATGGCTAATTTAGTTAGTTTCATAACAGTCCTAGTTTAATTTTTATTATTGTTGATGCACGGCAAACTCAATTGCAGCACGTTCACTATTACTATCTCGACATGTTTGTCGTGATTTTATGGCTTCACTGTACTCATTTGGCACACAAGCTTCAAGCGCCCCGCGATAAACGTGCTGCATATACCAGTCATAAGGTAATATGTCCTCATTAGTAGTATTTGCAATATAACAATGAGCATTGAGAACTTGCCCATCAAGTAGCGTTACTTGAACATCCACACAATCGTAACGCGGGCCTTCAATATCATCTAAAACGCTCTTTTCATCATGGTTAAGTTGATAAACAACACCATATACTTGCGTATTTTGGTCATTGCTTGGACGAACATTACCTTTGCCTGACCCATCAAGACTCACCATATTAAAAGTCAGTTCATAGCCATGTAGGATCGCCGTACCAACACGCTTAGCATTAGGTAAACGCGCGAGTAAACGGTTAGAAGACATATTGGAACCAAAAGAAAAATTATATATAGTCATATTTACCTGCTCTTGTATTGGCGTATTAGTTGATGATTTTTACACCACGATTCTTATTGCTAACGCGATAAGAATCACACCAATACCACGGTCGAACCAATGGCCACTTTTTTGAAAGAAACCTCGTACACTTTGCTTTGATAACACCAAGGATAAAAACGAAAACCATACCCACGTTGCTAAAGCCATATAAAGGCCATAACCAGCTTGAACAATTAACGGTGTTGATTGACTGATCACCAAAGTAAATAACGACATAAAAAATAGCGTTGCTTTTGGATTTAATGCATTTGTTAAAAAGCCACGGCGAAATGCTACCCAGTCAGATTCTGTTGAGGCAGATGGTACTAAATTATCCTGCTCTGCTGTGGCCGGTTTGGCACTTCTTAGTGCTTGCACACCAATATAAGCCAAATAAGCCCCGGCTAAATATTTTAATGCCATAAAAATAGTCGGTGATTGAGCGAGTAAAACAGCAACCCCTAACAAGCAATAAGTAACGTGTAATAATATTGCTAAACCAACCCCAAAACTAGTCCACAAAGCATTTCGCCGCCCTTGCTGAATACTCTGCTTGAGCACAATCGCAAAATCAGGACCCGGGCTTGCTACCGCAAAAAAATGTGCCAATGCAATTAGTAAAAATTCATCAAGATAAGCCACGTTAATTACCCTGCCTTTTTCTCATCAAGCGCGAGTAACAGTGGATTAGCAGTGTCATTTACCAATGCTTTAATTTCTTTTTGCGCTTTTTTAAATTGACCACGTAAATGCGATTTTAGATATTTTTTAGACTCTTGATGGCCTTTAAAGTGGCAAATAAGTGCATGCATAAATAACGTTTGCGATTCACTCAAGGCCGCTTGTCTATTAGCATAGGGGTTGTAACATGATCCACATCCGCCCTTAAATTGATACACCGTATTACTCATCATGACACCAAAGCCTAAAAAGCACGCAAGTGCATCACTGGCCTGAGGTAAAAACTCCTTTCCCCCAGGTGGTAACACACCAACATGGTGGATCATGATAGTCGCTAAAGTACCGGCAAAGCTTGCTACTAAATCTTGTGGTTGGTTAATTTGATTTGGATTAAATGACACATTAACACGGTGCGCAGGCGTCACCATTAATTTACTTTGTGCACCTCTAAGCGAGTTAGAAAGCTCAAAATGAGGAAATACTTGAGGTTGTAATTGCGCAGGCCCCACCAATTGAATCGGCCAAACGTGCATTCCCGCATAATTCGTTACACGCTCAAAAACGTTACTCGCCATTTCCTCAATGCTTGATACCGCATCGGGAAAGAACTGATGGTTTGGCAATACTATATCTGTATTATTTATAAAATAATCACTGTCGAAATTTTCAATTGCCCATACAAAAGTATCGATCAGCCACTGCTGTTCTTGCTCATCTAATAATGGTTTTGCTTTAAATAAGGCTAACATAATCTGCTCTTTTAGTTATTGTTGCGCTTGTGCCCACGTCCACGCTTGTGTGTTATACAGCGGCACAGTAGATAATGCGTGATGGTGACTGCCTGTCGACTCTTTTGTTGAGTATGATAAGTACATCAAAGTACGCGTTTGTGCATCATAAACACGGCGGACTTTTAATGATTTAAATAAAATACTCTTTGATGACTTAAAAACCACCTCACCTGATTTACTACGATCTATTGCTTGTAATTGGTCGGCGGTGATTGGTCCCGTCTGACGACATGCAATAGACATATCGGAAGGATCTGCAAAATCTAAATTAGCCTCAATATGGCTGATATGACAAGTAACACCTTTAACAAGAGGATCCTGTTGCGAATTAACTTTAATGTCTTTCGTGGTAAATAAGCCTAAACTGACCGACGCGGCATCATCAGAACACCCCGACACTGTAAAAATAACAGCCAGTAAGCAACCCATTTTTAAGTATTTCATACTGTTCCTTAACGTAATTCAAAGAGTAGGGTTTTTATACCCAAACCACCTCAAGATGCCAGTTTCAGTTGGAGTTAAAAGCAATTTAGGCAAGGCATTGATTACAAGTAATAGTGGCTCTATTATTAAAATCAATCCCTTATAAAAGTAACGCAGTATAAATCGCTTTTAAACCAACCCGTAGGGCGTTTCACAGGCACTTACTCTCATCGTTGTTACTTCTTAAAAGGGACTGCCATTGTTGCAAAGTAACGCCTTGATATTAAGCCCCTGTGAAACGCTGAATTCAGCCTCTTGAGGTAGTTTGGGTATTTATTTCATTTCAACTATTTTTCAATACTAACACTAAACGTATTTGTAACTATAAAACAAATTTACAATGATATTGCCCACCAGCTAGCTTGTGTGTCTTTATGCATTTGTATTCTGCTAAGATAAACTCAACGATCATTTAAAGGAACCAGTAATGCCACACATTGTTATTGAACACTCTGAAGATTTACCCATTTTACCACAGGTGTTGGTCGAAAAAATTCACCAAGCCGCGTTTGAAAGTAATCTATTCGAACTCGACTCAATAAAGACGCGGGCAATCGCCTATACCCATTATCAATTAGGAGACGGTAAAGAAGGCTTTATCCATGTTGGGGCGCATATTATGCAAGGTCGTACCGTAGCGCAAAAACAACAATTGAGTGAACACTTACTAGCATGCCTAAAAACCTATTGCCGAGAATCAGATAGTTTAAGCGTCAATGTTCATGACATGTCTGACGATATCTACCGCAAATGCACTTAGCGGTACTTTTTAATCGATATAGCTCAAGGTAAATACTGAGCTTTAATGCGCTTTATATCTATTTGTGGTGATTTATAAGCGCTGTAAACTAACCAACCAGATTGAGCTATATAAGTCAGCCCTGATGCTCGGCTAAATGCCCGCTCGGGTAAGCGCATAACATCATGATGGCTTTGGTTTGCTAAATCGTAATAACTCAAACGGTAATCAGCCCGATCTACATTAAAATAATAAATCCGCGCAAGGCTTGTTTCATCCGCTTTAACATAATGCCATGCCAAATCATTCGACAAGTTTATATTTGGCACTAGCACTTCTTCCCTACCTGAATCTGCATATTTAACCCAAAGCTGTTTAGCGCTCGGCTTAGCAAAAATTAAATCACCTTGCTGCGTTTCATAAGCATAATAAGCAGGCTGCTCAATCATTTTGCCTAAGTTTTTACCATTAAGGTTAAAACGATGCACATATTTACTATCCGACACTAAAACAGTTTGACTGTCTTTCCCCCATGACACTTTTGCATGGTACTTAAAACCGGTCTTTAACTGCTCACTTACTTGTTTTTCAAAATCATATATATAAAGCTGATTTTTGCCTTTTATGAATAACGTAAAAGCAATGTAACGTCCATCAGGTGACCAAATAGGATTAAAAATACCCGACTTAAAATCAGTTAACTGCCGTCGATTTGTACCATCTTGATCCGCTATCCATAATTCACTTTCATTAGATTCATTAGAGATAAACGTAAACTTATTTTTTAATTCATTAAAATCTGCATAACGCATATTAAAATCAGTGGATAGCACTGGAAATGGAGAGCTGGCAACATTGTCCCCCAACTCAACCCGCATAAGCGTTGAATCTGTATGCCATTGATGAAAATATAAAGTCCCATCGTCTGCATATTCAGGGTAACTTAGCCCTGTAACCTTTGAATCCTGAATAATATTTGTATCTAAATGATAAAAGTAGCCTTGGCGCTGCCCATGTTCTACCGCAGAGAATACCAGCTGACTCTTTTGGGGATGCCAATCTACCCCTCGAAGATCCAAAAAGCCTGATGTGAGTTGTTGTGTATCACCGCTACTAATATCGATTAAAAATAATTCTTCGTGGCCATCGGGTAAATTGCGTGAAACAACCAATTTCGTACCATCTGGAGAAAAAGCCACTGATTCATCCTGAATATTACACGCTTGTTTGCACGGTACTTGGCTAACGGCTTTATCTGATGATAAGTTAATAATATTGAGCTCTGAACTGAGCGTCCCGTCAACTGTTCGCTCGCTGATGTAGACCAACTTATCACCTTGAGCGCTAATATCTAAATCTGTCGTAAAATTTACAGCGCAGCTACCGAGCACCTTTGTAGCTGCACCACTAAGTGTTTGTTCAATAATGTCACATTTACCACCATCTGAACGCCGATAATAATAAATACGTTGCTGATCAGGACTAAAAACGGCACGCCCTTCAATACCATCGCTATTTGTTAAAGCAATAGCAGCTTGCTCGGGAGAAAATAAATCCTGTAAATAAAGGTTGGCAAGTTCACCCGGCTCTCCCCATGAGTACACTAATAAATGGTTGTCGTTTGATACCCCCGGAAACAGCTCTCGCCCTGGGCTTGTAGTTAGTGTTTCAATATGATCAGTTAAGCGTGTTTTGTAATTGCGAGTTTTGCTAGAGTTATCATGTAGGAAATAAAAGGGGCTAGTAACAAACACAATAACTGTAATAACAGCACATATAACTTGCATTGATGAAAAACGAGAAAATATACTTTTTTTAGTGGGTATTGCTACTAATTCATTTTGGGTTAAAGAGCATGGCGTTAGCGTAATTCGGTACCCTGTTTTACGAAGTGTTTCAATATAAATAGTATCGGGGTCAAGCTCTTTAAATGCTTTTCTCAGGTGCCAAATAGCATTCGTAAGTGCTTTTTCACCTACATAGCTATTACCATTCCATACATTTTCAATTAACTCTTCACGAGTAACGGCTTCTGGGTAGCGAGAAACTAAAAAACACAATAGCTCTATGAACTTTGGTTGTAAGACCACTTCAACATTTGCACAACCTAATTTATTCTCAGAGGGTAAAACTCGACAAGGTCCTAACAGAAACGGCTGATTCATATTCATAAACGGCTATTAACACCTCCAATTTAGATACCAGAAAGGATACCCTTTTATAGTGACAAAAAGCAAAGTTACTCAACAAATTAAATAAACGTGTTTTAAGAGCCACCAAAAATAAAAATGTAACCATTTGTTTTTTAATGAATAGATATAAAATAGATATAAAATAGGGAAATAAACGAGCCATTCTTTATTGAGTTTTTGTCCGCAATTGCATAAAACATTGCCTGTACAAATCTATTCGTTAAAACGTTAACTAAATCTTTGTTCTGCCCGTCCAAAGTAGTGAGCGTACTAACAGTCACAGCCTTAGATAATAAAATAATTCTCATCCTTTTTAGTGGAAGTGAATGTCTAGCATTGTGACTATCGATGGATAGCTAAATATATTAAAAATATAATTAGCTTTATAAATTTATACCTAGCTCGATTTAAATTGAGCTAGATTATATTCCTACTAGGTTGTTACCAAAGGCATGGCTTGAAAAAGCCTGCCTTTTTTAATTTATAAATGGCCAACTTTGCATCTCAACCAATCGAGATTCAGTTCGTGCATATTCAAAAGCCAATTTTTTACCTTGATAGAGCTGTGCAATAGCAACATCGGCACCAATCACCAATAGCTTACCGCGATCATAAAACTCATCCACTAACGCAATAAAGCGTCTCGCTTCGTCATCGAGTGTATGCTCTTGTAAATCTTGTTTCTCACGTTGATAGCTATCTTCAATACCATGCACTATTTGTTTATTTGTCGCACTTGCTCCCATAACTGGCACGTTTGCAATATAAATACGCGTAAAATGTTGCGCTAAATAAATATAATCTGCGGTGCTACGAGCTCCTGAGCAAAGCGCCATAAAGTCGAACATAATGGCATTTTCACTGCGCACTAAGTACGTCATATTACGACCACAGACGCTAATATTTGAGCCTTGCCTTATATGGTTTTCAGAGCTTTTAAAGTGCGAGATTAATGTACGCTCTAAAGCCCCAACAAAGTAATGCGTCGCTAATTGGCCAAATCTAAAACGGTGATCGACCTCTCCCGCTACATCTATAATATGACAATGCCGCTTAATTAATTCTATCGTAGGTAAAAACCGCGCCCTTTGCAGGCCATTGTAATAAAGCTGTTCTGGTTGACAGTTAGAAGTTGCAACAAGCACGACTTGTCTTGCAAATAATGCTTTAAATAACCCAGCCATGATCATCGCGTCGCCAATGTCAGAAACAAAAAACTCATCAAAACATATTAATTTAAGATTGGCTGACCACTCCTTGGCTATTTGATCTAACGGGTTTTTAATTCCTTGTAATTGCGCTAAACGCTGATGTACTTGCGCGATAAAATGATGGAAGTGTAGACGCGTTTTTTGTGAAATCATCACGCGAGTATAAAATACATCCATCAACATCGATTTGCCTCGCCCGACAGGCCCATGCAAATAAACCCCCTTTACAACAAGCGGTGGCTGCCACCATTTTAGGGGTGTCTGTAAAGCGTTTGCTAACTCATCAAGTGCCGTTACAGCCTTTAACTGCGCAGTATCAAGCTCAAGTTCACCCATGCTGATTTGTGTATTGTAATACTGTAATATTTGTCCGCTTGATACTGTCATGGTATATCACTATCGGCTATAATCGCCGCCATTGTAGCCGACTAAAAATGTGAACCCAATGAAATTCCCTTGCCGCTTAGATAAATTCATTAGCCACCTTGCTGAGATCCCACGTACAAAAGTCAAAGCCGGGCTTAAAAGCAAATTTGCATTAGTTAATGGAGAACTCGCGACCGCACCTGATCTATCAATCAAAGCAACAGATGAAGTAACCTGGCAAGGCAAGCCTCTTGTATTTTTGGGTAAGCGCTATTTCATGCTAAATAAACCGGTGGGTTATATATGTGCCAACAAAGATGACATGCATCCCACCGTATTTGATTTATTTGATGAACCTAACATGAGTGATTTTCATGTTGCCGGTCGCCTTGATATCGATACAACAGGATTAGTCTTGATCACCAACGATGGCGATTGGTCTCATAGAATTACCTCACCAAAACACAATAAGTTTAAAACTTACCTAATTGAAACCATAGAGCCAATAACTGAAGATGCACTAGAACAACTTCGTCAAGGTATACAACTACATAACGAAAAAGAAATCACAAGGCCAGCCATTGCAGAGCAACTTGCTACTTTTAGCTTACGCTTATCAATTAGCGAAGGTAAATACCATCAAGTTAAACGAATGCTTGCAGCCGTAGGCAATAAAGTTGTTGAGTTACATAGAGAGAAAATAGACGGTATTGAACTAGAGCACTCTTTAAAAAGTGGTGAGTATCGACAATTAACGTCTGAAGAGGTTAATCTTTAATTCAGCAAGTTTTTTAACTTGAGTAAAAATCACGTAAAACTCCCTAATAATCATTAATTAAATCTGACAACGGGTCGATAAACATGGTAGAAATTTAGGGTCATAATATAAATAAGGGGCTCAATGTGCTGTCAGGTTTAGCATTAAGAACAAAAACTATCCTATTTGCTGGGGCGATGTTTATAGCACTTAATGCTATTGCATTACTTGGCTTACAGTCGCTGCGCCACGCTAGCGAAACCGATAATATTGCGCGTATAAATCAGCTCATGAAAAGTACCAGCAATATTGTCGCACAATTTGAGTTACTCGCTCAAAATGGACAATTAACCCAAGAGCAAGCCCGCGAATTTGCAACTAACATGCTTCGTGAAAACAAATACCATGATTCTGAATATGTTTACGTGGTAAATGACGAGCTTGACTTTATTGCCACTCCTCACGATCCCCAACTGCATGGTACGAGCTTTAATGATTTTCAAGATGCCAGCGGTAAAAGTATTGGTCGTATGGTTGAGCAATTAGTTGGTCGTCAAACGAATAAAATTATTACTTACCACTGGGATTCAGTCCGTGATGGCGAAACAGTTGATTTGACCTCAGTAGTACAGAAAACACCCTACTTTGGTTGGTATGTAGGTACTGGCATTAGTGCTAAAGAAGTCGACGAGCGTTATTGGAATACCGCAAAGTGGTTACTAGGCTTATCCCTTGTTATTGCAATTGTTTTAACTATTGCAATTGCTCGCTTTGGTATTGCTTTGAGCAATGCACTTGGCGGCGAGGTCACTGAAGTTATAGATATAGTAAAACAAGTGTCTCGTGGCAATTTAAACTCACATATTCGTACAGACGCGCCACCTGAGAGCATTATTGCAGCCATGCAATATATGCAGCAAGGTTTACGTGGTGTAGTAGGCAGTATTAAAGACGTCACTGATAGCCTTAAAAGTCAAAGCTTTGATAACGAGTCACGCTCAACTGAACTTGATAAACTAACACTGAGCCTAAATGAAGAAACGCATATGGTCGCATCAGCTATCACTGAGCTTACGGCCTCTGCGCAAACTGTTGTTGAGCATGCAGAACAAGCAGCCTACTCTGTTCAAGAAGCTGAAAATCAAGGGCAAAAAGCCAACGATTTAACAACCGAAGCGGCGGAAACAATTGTACTTCTTGAAAAGCAAATTGACAGCGCTGGTAATAATATCCAGACACTTGATGACGAAGTTAACAACATTGCCAATGTACTGAGTGTCATTCAAAGTATTGCCGAACAAACTAACCTACTTGCACTTAATGCTGCAATTGAGGCGGCCCGAGCCGGTGAGCAAGGCCGTGGTTTTGCCGTTGTGGCCGATGAAGTTCGCCAACTCGCACAACGCACGCAAACCAGCACCGAAGAAATTCGTAATATGATTGGCAAACTACAAACGGCTACGCAAGACGCTAAAACATCTGTAAACCTGAGTATTGCGACTAGCGAACAAACGGTTGCGAAGTCTAAAAATGCCAGTGAAGAACTACAACGCGTTGCATCATCCCTTAGTGCCATTGCACAAATGAGCCACCAAATCGCCACAGCAGCTAAAGAGCAGCTTGACGCAGGAGAAGACACCGCTAGGCGTATCGTGACAATATCTGATACGGCATCAAAAACAGCTGATGTATCGCATCAAGCGCATGCAGCAACTGATTTAATTAAAGGCCTCACCAGCAACCTTGAAGCTGAAGCCGGTAAGTTTAGATCATAAGCACTTATTTACTTCCCATAAAAAAGCCCGCAAAATAAAAGCGGGCTTTTTTTTAGCTATTTAGCATCCCGTGCTTAGGATTTTATTTGCACTAAATCAAAATCAGCTAAGCTTGGTACAATCATTTGCAAACGCGATTCTGTTACATCTAACGAGTTTAAGCATTCACAATATTCAGAGGCCTTTAAGTCAAGTTGGTGCGCTTTTTTCTGGAGTGACTTATCAATTTCTTTCGAAATAATATCCATACGTAAACCCATGTCGTTGATTCGATCTTCAATATTACCTTCACGTGACTTAAACGCATCACCAAGTGAAACCAAAATTGCACCTAATGAGCCATGTACCGCTGAGTGAATTTTTTTACTGATCTCTTCGGTAAAAAAATCATCAATTTTAGATAATGATTGCGGCGCGATGAAAAAGAAGTCATCACCGCGTTTAAATTTATCCATTAATGCACGCTCTACGTACTGCAGTTGTGTTTTTAGTACTTCAGGTTCTTTATCAGACATACCTTCAACAACCTGCTCAATCGCACTTAAACCCAGATTAACACCATCAGTAGCCAGCTCAACTAACTCAGGCACGGTATCGCGAATACCGGCACTAAACTGGGCTAAAACCAAACTTTCCTCATTACTTAAGTCAATCCAATAACCACGGATAAACAATTGATTATCATTATTAATTTGGACGCGTGTTTGGCCTTTATCAACAATACGAATAATATCGTCGGTGATGATTAAACCATGACCTAATTCAACTTCACACTGAGCTTGGGCAGAAAGATGCAGACTTGAAAGTGCTATAGATAACGCCAATATCGACCGAGATAAAAACGCCATAAACACCTCAAAAAGACTAAAAATGGAAGGTGGCTAGGTTAACAAAAAACCAGTTTTATGCAAGAAAAATGGTAGGCGCGATTTTACATCGCGCATGGGTGCCTCAAGTGCGCGGGATAAACCCGCGCCTACATTTAAATAGGTGAACCCGGTGGAATTGGTAATGCTTTAAAGTTTTCAGGCCATTGCCCTGTTTTTAAAAATTGACTTATTTGATCAGCTAAATACTGTTTAAACGCACTATCGCCTACACTGGCACTGCTTAGTAGTGAATCCTGCTGGTAGACTTTATTCAATTTTACTAAGTAATAACGCAGCTGAGCTTGCACTTCTGGCGCTACTTTATCACTGGCCACTAAGTCAGCGAACTGTTTGGCAGTAAGAAGTTGTACTCGCTGGTCAATTTTACCTGCCATGCCTTTTTTACTCTGAATTAAAAACACTTGCTGATACACTTTTGCAAGTAATTCATCCAGACTAAAAAATGCATCACTGCGCACTTGTTGTTGCGCCAAACGGTTTAAACGCTGGCTATTAAGCAATAAAGATAAGCTATGTTGCGCCGCCACTTCAGGAAGTGCCATGGCATCAAGCGTTAATCCCGTGCGACCTACAATGCTTTCTCGATTTTTAGACTCACCATACGCCTTTGGTGGGATCAGCGCTAAAATAGACTCAGGCAACACTAAATTATCTGCATGTAATGTTTCAAAGATAGCTGTTAGAGCAAGCTGCTGAGTTCGTTTTTCAACAACTTGCGCACCTTTTATCGCGGTATCACCCCGTACTTCATAGTCATAATCAACACCTGCAATTAATTTAACCGCAGACTCAACTTGATAACGATGAAATAAATAAAGTGGCACTAACATTTCTTCTAACTGTGAAATCGACACGCCCGTTTTAATATTTTTAATACCAAAATTAGCCAAAGCGAGTTTTCGCACAGCCAGTACACGCGTTAACTCATCACTTGGCGATGCCCCATTATCCCAAAGGTGTGCTGTTGGGTGAGCACCGCCTTTTGCACGCGCATCGGTATCAGAAATAAACTCAAGCCCCTTGGCTTTATTATCAGCCAAAATAGCAGCAAGTTCAGCGTCTTCATCAAGATTAGTGAAATCACTGTAACCATACTTTATAACTTGCGTGTCCCACTGCCCCATACCATGTGCATAACCACGACTAACATCAAGCTCACCTTTATCTGTAAAGCTTAATAATGGGTGTGGGTAATCCATCACTGATGCGCGATCGGCCACTGATGCTGAAAAGTTATGGGCTATACCAAGGGTATGACCAATTTCATGAGAGCTAAGCTGGCGAATACGATCTAAAGCCATTGCTTGTAGGGTTTTAGCAACTTCGTTACCCTCTAAGTAAGGCGCAGCTAAGGCTTCTGCTATTAATATATCTTGGCGAACGCGTAACGAGCCAAGCGTTACATGGCCTTTTAAAATTTCCCCGGTGCGAGGATCAATTACGGAGCTTCCATAAGACCATCCGCGTGTAGCACGATGTACCCATTGAATAACGTTGTAGCGAATATCCATCGGATCCGCATCATCTGGTAACACTTTTACAATAAAAGCATTTTTATAACCCGCTTGAGCAAACGCATCATCCCACCACTTAGCACCGTCTAATAAAGCGGTTTTTACTGGCTCAGGAACACCTGGATCTAAATAATAAGTAATCGGCTCAACAGGATCGCTTATCGGTAATGAGGGATCTTTTTTACTAAGACGATGACGCGGTATATACCGTACCAGCATTGACTCGCTCAAAGGCGCTGCATAGTCTTTGTGTTCAATACTCCAATACCCCGATTGAGGGTGAAATTTACGTGGTGTGTAATTATCATCAGGTAATTGAATTAATGAATGATGCATATGCACAGTTAATGCATAAGGGTCGGCACTTACTTGACGAATAAATTCCCCCGGTTGAGAGCCTTTAAAAGTGAGTACAGCCTCAAGCTCAGTGTTTTTAACAAACGCTTTTGAACGTTCAACAAGCACAGCACTGCGATTTTCGTCTAAACTAAAGTTACCTTGTTTACGCGCAGCGAGTGTTCGGCTTACACCATGTACATCACTCAATAAATAAGGAGTGTAATCAATCAATACGGCTTGTGGGTTTTGTGCAACAACTTTAAAACCCGCTAAAATACTTGATGCAAACGCTTCTTTTATACTTTTTTGTTCAGCTTTATTTGTGGTATTTGCACGATAATAAGTATTGATTGCTCTGAGCATCACTTTGTCGCCAAAGCGCTCAAACTGCACTAAATGTGTATTGCCAAGTTGGCCTCGGTCCAGGCCAATATCGTTAGAGCCAACACCGTAAGGTAAACTTTGTTGTAGTAAAAATTGCTGTTTCAGTTTATCTACTTTTAAGTAAATTTTACCGTTTTCATTATCGTAGTAAAAAGAGAAATAGCCCGGAAAATGATTCATTTGTTCAGTAAAATCATTTATAGACTTAATTGCTGCGTGCGCTTGGGTTATCATAGTTAGCAACACAGTAAAGAGTATGTAACGTATCAATGGTATTTTTTGCATAATCTTATCTTTGTTATTCGCGTTTTAAGATTGTATGGGTACTTCCAGTATAGGATGTTACATCTAAAATACAGTTATTTAAGACGAAATTCAGCGCTTGCTGTCATAGTCGCTCTCACATAAAAAGATTATTACAGCCCATAACGTTATCAGGAAAATAGAATGCGTAGACTTCCACCGGTTTTACTTGAAGACGGTTGCCCAAGAGAATTAATTTCTTTGATCCGAACCATTTTAGCTGCATGTAAAGAAATTTCTTTTCGTGTTGGCCAAGGTGCACTTTCAGGCGTACTCGGTTCAACACTTGATGAAAACATTCAAGGCGAAACACAAAAAAAACTTGATGTAGTAACCAACCAGCTCCTCAAAGACATATTACTGGAATCAGGCTACGTAAAAGCGATTGCCTCTGAAGAAGAAGATTACACCGTTGCGGGTAACCCTGACGCTGAATATATCGTCGCATTCGACCCGCTTGACGGCTCATCAAATACCGATATCAACTCATTAGTCGGTACTATCTTCTCTATCATGAAAGCACCTGAAGGTTCAGATGCAGCAGATCAGAGCATCTTTATGCAGCCGGGTAAAAATCAAGTTGCGGCGGGTTATGTTTTATATGGCCCATGCACTACTCTTGCGCTAACAACCGGTAAAGGTACACGTTTTTTCACCCTTGATAAAACGCACGGCACATTTTTACTTACTCAAGATTTTGCACAAGTACCTGAAGACACTAACGAATACGCTATTAACGCATCAAACCAACGCCATTGGCAACCAGCTATGCAAAGCTACATTGATGACTTAATGGCTGGCGAAACAGGCCCACGCGCTCGTAACTTCAACATGCGTTGGATTGCAGCCATGGTAGGTGATGTGCATCGTGTTTTATGTCGTGGTGGATTATTTACTTATCCTACCGACACTAAGGATCCAAACAAACCAAATAAACTACGCTTACTTTATGAAGCAAACCCAATGGCCATGCTTATCGAACAAGCTGGCGGCATTGCATCAACAGGCACTGAGCGCATCATGGATATTCAACCAGACGCCATTCACCAGCGTGTAGCCGTTATTTTAGGTTCTAAAAACGAAGTAGAAACCTGCTTGGGATATCATAAGTAATAGCTGTAAGCTGTAAGCTGTAAGCTGTAAGCTGTAAGCTGTAAGCTCAAAAATATAAACCATGCTTGTTAAGTCAAGCACGGTTTATATTTTATCTCTAAACTGACGGCTGACGGCTGACGGCTGACGGCTAAATTTTCAACAACTCAACCAGTCTCTCAATTTTACTATTATCGATCTCACCCATTTGTTCGCTGTTACTTAAGGCATAAATTGCGCCTTCGACAGCGCTGTGGTCTATGTCGGTTCTTGATTCAATAACATTGGCCCACAGCTCAAGATCGTCTAAATCTATCTCGCCGGCAAGGCATCGAGTGAGCACATCGAGTACGGCTTCGAGCGTTAATATGTAGGCTAGACTTTGATCATCTGCTAGTGATGAAACAATAATGCCGATGGCTTCGTCTTTGTGTTTACCAAAGGTGGTAAATTCTGCTAAGGCTTGTGCTCTGTTCATATGTGTTTATCTGTTATTCTATAGATGATAATTATTAAAGCTTAAATGAATATTGAATGACTACTTTAGCCTGTTCGCAATGCCAAGCTACTCTCACCTGCAATGTTGATAATATCAATGCCTGTTGGTGCAATGAGCTGCCTGCTATTTTACCGCTTGATAGCACAACCACCAGCTGTTTATGCCAAGTGTGTACTTTGGAAAAAATTAATACATTTTTAAACACGCTGTATCAGCGCCCCCTTAAAGAACAAGTCGCTTTTGCTAAGCCCTTTCAAAGTAATGCTAATTTAATTGAACGCCTCGATTATGAGATGCAAAACGGCTATATGGTATTCAGTCGTTGGTTTTTTTTAAAGCGCGGCAACTGCTGCAAAAACAACTGTAAAAATTGTCCGTACCGAAAACAGTAAATAGTTATTCAAATAATTTAAATAATATTGCAAATAACGCATGACTATCAGAATAAAAATACATTACAATTGGATATAAATTCACTAAGAATTTACTTAATTGCGCCTTACAAAGTGGTTTAGGCTACTTTTTAAGCATAAATATACTGTAACTTATTCGGAAAATGAACATGACTGCCTTTAGACCTGCATTACTTGCCTCTGCCGTTTCTGCCATTTTATTTAATAGCCAACCACTATCAGCCGCTGAATCAGCAATTCAAGCAGATAAAGCAATCGAAACTATTCAAGTAACTGCAACTCGTCGTGCGGGTTCAGTGCAAGAAGCCCCCCTTAATATTACCGCTCTTGATGGCGATGTGATCAAAGATCAAAACATTGGTGATCTTGAAGATATAGCGCGTTGGGTGCCCGGTTTAACTATTTCTGATCAAGGCGGGCGTGAAGGCTCACCGATTATTGTCCGCGGCTTAAATACCAATACCTCTGATCGTATTTCTGACGGCGGTACTGTTGCTACTTATGTGGGCGAAATTCCACTTAATATTGATTTACGTTTAACTGATGTTGATCGTGTTGAAGTACTTATTGGCCCGCAAGGCACTTTGTATGGTGCTGGTACATTAGGTGGCGCTATTCGTTACTTATTAAAGCAGCCTGAGCTTGATATTACAGAAGGCCAAGTAACCGGTGATATATTTGCATTAAATGAAAGTGACGGTACGGGCGGTGAGTTTGGCTTGGTATTCAATACGCCTTTAATTGAGGATGTGTTGGCTATTCGCGCCAGTGTAAATCATTACACTAACCCAGGTTATATCGATTATAACTACGTGGTGCAAAACCCCGGTGTATCAAACCCAAATCCAGATTTTACCAATCAGCAAGATGTAAACGCCAACTTACGCCGTGTTAGTGACGTAAATGATGAGCAAATCACTACTGGTCGTGTATCACTGCGTTGGCAAGCTAATGAAGCGGTTGAGGCTACGCTTAACTACTTTTATCAAAAGCAAGAAAACGGTGGCAATTCAACATCGCAATATAATTCACTAAGCGATACCAACCCATTACACGGTATGATTGGTCAATATGAAAATGCCGCGCGTATTCTTGAGCCGGGTGAAGAAGAAAACGATTTATTAAGTTTAGAGATCAAAGCTGATTTAAGCTTTGCTGAACTTGTGTCGGCATCAGGCTGGTCAAGCTATGAGCAATCTGGGCAACGTGACCAAACTGATTTGCTTTACGATATTTGGAGTGGTTATGCTGATTTCCCTGCGTTTGTAGCGCAAACTTTGGATACGTCAAAACGTGATAGTTTCACTCAAGAAATTCGTTTAGTGTCTAACTCTGATAGCGCTTTTAACTGGATTGTCGGTGGTTATTACAACAAACTTGAAACTCACTCAGACGATCGCGAATACACACCCGGTTTAACTGAGTTTTGGGGCGATGATATTCCTAATCTGCAACAAGATCTCGAGTATATTTTAGTCAGTGACTCTGAGATCACTGAACAAGCTTTATTTGGTGAGGTAGGGTATGCCTTTACCGAGCAATTTAACGTGACACTTGGCGCGCGTTTTTACGAGTATGATGTATCAACAACATCTGGCTCAGCAACACCGTTGTACTCAGGTGATTTTTCATCATTAGATCAACTTACAATGGTGAATACGAGCGCCAGTGATAACGGTAACTTATTTAAATTTAATGCTAATTACACATTTAATTCTGGTGTACTTGCTTATTTTACCGTAAGTGAAGGCTTTAGAATCGGCGGTGGTAACGGTATTGCACCTTGCCCAGATGTATTACCTGAACAGCAAATAGTCTGTGCTCTTCCAAATGAAATTGGTTATGAACCCGATACCACAGTAAACTATGAGCTAGGTTTTAAATCAAGCTGGTTTAAAAATCGCTTACACTTTAATGCGGCGCTATTTAACGTTGACTGGAAAGACGCACAAGTCGGGACTGCAACCGTAAATGGTCAAGAGCTAATCACCTCAAATGCAGCTACAGCTAACTCAAAGGGCGTGGAAATTTCATCTCGCGCAATGATTGCTGATAACTGGACTGCCTACGCCACTTATGCTTATGCAAAGGCACAGTTAACTGAAGATGCTCCTGAGTTATTAGGTGTACTGGACGATGAATACGCACAGTATCAAACATATTACGATGGCTCTGATGGCGACCGTTTACCAGGCGCGCCTGAGCACCAGTTTTCATTTGGCCTACGTTACGAGCAAGATGTACTCGATGATAAATTGCTAAGCATTAACTACGGTATGACCGCGCAAAGTAATGTAATCACTAAAGTCGGCCTAAAAGCTGATGGCGAAACACTTTCAGGTTATGCACTGAGTAACTTATCAGCCAAGTTAACCGGTAATATGTGGTCTGCGACACTGTATGTAGATAACTTATTCGATAAGTACGCGTTTACCTCGGTACGCCGTGATAAATCATGGGCTGGCATGACTAAGTATGAAGAGCAAAACAAAGAACTGCCTAAATTACAACGTGTGTATGGTCACTACACCACAACACCTCGTACTATTGGTATGAAGTTTACGTATAACTTTGAACTGTAATAACAGCTCTTTGTAAACTAAAAAAGCCTTGGTGTTTTACGCCAAGGCTTTTATGCTTATTACTATGCAATTAACATCCGTTCAAAAAAACCTACAACAACAAATTGAGCACGCTATTAACCATGGCAAGCTTAACGACGCGCATTTATTACTGGTCAGTAATATTAACAACACACCGAATGATCACTTTAGTTATTTTTTACTCGCGCAAATAAACATTGCTGCAAACGATAATAGCAAGGCACATAAACTACTCCATAAAGCGATTAGCATTGATCCAATGCCATTATACTTTGCTCACTTGGCAAAATTAGCGGTACTCAGTGGCAAGCTGTTAGATGCGCAACAAGCGATTAATAAAGCAGTAAAGCACACACAGTTTAATGCTATTGAGTGCGATTTAATTGCCAATGTACTAACTCGTTTAGGGCACTATCAACTCGCGTTAGAATGGCAACTGCAGGCTCATCAACATGCTCCTACAAATCCACAGATGAGCTATAACTTAGCTGTAGCGTATAAAATAATGGGGCAATTTAATGATGCAGTACAGCTACTGCATTCACTTATAAAACAACACCCGCAGCATTTTCAGGCTCACTATTCACTGGCCGAACTTAACGATAACCAACAGGCTAAGCAGCATTTACAACTGCTTTTAGGTTTAACCGAGTACGCTAAAACCCCGATACAGCAGCAATTTTTGCACCACGCAATTGCACTTAATTATGAACATTGCACTGATTATAAGCAGGCCTTTACTCACTTTAATACAAGTAAAAAACTTATCTATCAAAATGTTAAATATAACGCACAAGCCCATCGTGAATTTTGTAGGCAGCTTATCGCTTTAAGTGATGATCATAGGCCGCAAATAAATCACAACAATTTTGCACCATTGTTTATTGTGGGTATGCCGCGCTCCGGCACTACTTTGATGGAGAAAATAATAAACCAGTCAGCACACGTACAAGGGGTGGGTGAACTCAATGACATTGCCCAGCTTTGCCAAGGCAATAATACTCAGCTGTTAAATAGTAGCGTAATCAATGCCGTGTATAAAAATAGCGAACTAACAACACAATTGGCTCAATATCAACAGCGTATTACGCAACTAGTGGATCCACAGCTACGTAGCTGCGATAAACAGCCATTCAATTTTTATTATATTGATTTAATTTTAGCAGCCTTTCCTAGTGCTAAAATTATTTGTATGCAACGCGGGGAAAAAGACAGCTGTATTGCTAATTTTCGCCAACTTTATAATCCAGCAAGTCCCTTTCATCACTACAGCTATAACTTAAATAATATAAAGAACTTTTATGAAGACTGCGGTGATTTGATTGAGCACTTTACAAATAAATACCCTGATAATGTAATCACTATAAAGTACGAAGAACTCGTAACTAATCCGATTGCAAGCACGCAGCAGGTTTATGCATTTTGTGATTTAACGTGGCAAGAACAATGTTTAGATTTTTACAAACAACACAGCCCGTCAGCAACGGCAAGTAAAGTACAAGTACGCCAGCCTCTCAATAACAAAGCCATTGATTACTGGCAACACTACGGGTTTGCACTTTAACGTGCTGGGCAAGAGCCAGTTTCGATAGGCAACTCATCACGGCCGCCCCACTCACTCCATGAACCGTCGTATACATGTAAGTTTTCGTAGCCACATTCATCAGCAAACAATGCCAATATGCACGCTGTTACGCCCGACCCACAACTAAACTGTAAGATACTTTGGCCATCTATTACCGCCTCAAACGCCGCTTTTATTTGTGTCAGTGGCTTAGCTTCCCCGTCATTGAGTAATGCTGCAAACGGTAATGAACAACTATTAGGAATATGCCCACTGCGCATACCTTCGCGAGGCTCTGCCATTTCGCCAGTGAAACGCTTATAGCTTCGTGCATCAAGCAAAAGTACATCATCGTCATCAATACCATTAAACACGGCTGCTGTATCGATAAAGTACCCTACACGCGCTCTTGCTTTAAAATTACCCTTGTGGTGATTTTGGCTGTATTCAACTTGAGTGAGGTAACCGAGTGATTGCCATTTAGCTAAACCGCCACTGAGAACCTTAACGTTGTCAAAGCCCATTGCTTTAAACATCCACCAGCCACGCGCGGCACTAAATAGCCCGCCATCTTCATAAATAACAACAAGTGAATCATTATCAACACCCAGCAATTGCATTTGCTCGGTAAACTGCTCAGGGCTACACATAGTATGCGATAAGCCGCTGGATAAATCCGCTAACTGCCTTTTAAAATCAAAGCGCAAAGCATTGGGTAGCTTAGCGTGAGGCTGATATTGCCCAGGTAAACCAGGACGCACCATTCCTGCATCAAAAATAACGAGTTTAGGGTCGGTTAGATGTTCATTTAACCACGTGGCGGTTACTAAATTTTTCATACTTTATATGTTGCTGCCTACAATATTTACTGACAATATCAGCGGGTAATAATGCTAAAAATACAAACAAACCAAAAATAGGTTTATTTTTTTTGCTTTTTATTTTGTTCATATAACTTTGCTTCTTTCAAAAAAGCATAATGAGCGGTCATCATTGATTTTATAAACCCTCGATTACCAAACAGAAAAAATCGACAGAATATATACTCTTTAATAAATGTAATAGGAAAAACAAGCAATAATTTCAAAATAGAATAGCGCTTACCTTGTATAATTTTTTCTTTTGCTCTTAAGGTTGAGTAGGTATTATTTTTGGCTGTTAAGGTGTCGATATCGTTATAACCATAATGTAAAAAATACTCTTTAGCATAAAGCTCTTTACCTTCTACAGTGGCACTTTCATGAACCAATTTTTTGGCGTTAAAACATGCATCACTTTTTTTGTAGAACCTGACATTATTTGGCTTTTTAACCCAACCAGTTGGAAACTTATTAATAAAGCGATCAATACGTTTTAAACGCACTGCGGTATATTTATCTTCCTCCATAGCATTACATAAGACCTGTAATGCAGAAGGCGTTAGTTCTTCATCACCATCTAAATTCAAAACCCAATCAAAGCTACAATGTTCCATCGCTATTTGCTTTTGCTTCGCATAACCCTCCCACGGATGGTAAATTACCTTTGCACCTAGCTCTGTAGCTATCCCAACCGTGCCATCAGTACTGCCTGAATCAATAACAATAACTTCAGCACATTCGCTGACACTTTTAAGTGTATTTTCAATATGTTCAGCTTCATTCAATGTGACGATGAAAACACTGATTGGCGCTTTATTTTCTCTATTCTTTTTACTTTCCGACATATTTTTCACTTTAAAACTCTTTTGATAACCTAAACTAACAGCAATCGATAAAGCACTGTTTAAATTTCAATAATCTCAGCTCGTAATGGAGCCATTTTTGCTAACACTTTATTTTGCACTGTATGATTGATATTCAGTTCATTCATCGCATTAATAAGTAACTCAACAACATGATTGAAGTCAGTCTCATTAATATTCATACCAGTATGAATCGCGACCATGTCATCGCCGATGTACTCACAAGGCCCGTCAGTTAAAGCGCACAAGTGGTTAATAAACCCATCACGAAAATGCGTGATGTTTGCATCTTCAAAATAGTGAATTATTTTCTCATCGCGCGCAATCTGATTAATAAAGCTATCAATTAACCTTTCAATTCCTGCTTTACCATCTAGCTGCTGATACAACGTTGGACCACCAGTGGATTTACAGCCCCCCAGCATCAGCAATAACGCGACTATTATTAGTGTGCTTTTCATTACCAATACCCTGTTACTGATAAATACCAACCCGTTTGATCATCTGCGCCAGCTATACTGCCCAAGTCGAGCCAAGCAGCCGTAACGCTGACATACTTATTAGGCATCCAAGCGACAAATACATCACGCCAATCTTCTTCACCCAAACCTAAATTGTTTGATTTTTGGCGATATTCAATACCTACTGCAATATCACGGCTTAAGAAGATAGCCGTACTGCCTTCAAATAATAATTTTTGACGACTATTAGCGCCACCATAGCCAAGCAACCCCAACTGATTCGCTTCACTGTAGCGCGTAGTCATATTCCAAAACCAGTTGTAGCCCGCCAAAGCGCCTAAATGAAGCTTACTTGCTGCAAGGTAAATGTCTGTACCGCTTGTTTTTTCTGCGCCGACAAGTGTTGCTACGGCGCCATCGCGTAGTGATTTATGTTGCACGCCTAAACTTAATTGTGGCCATTGGCTATACACTATATCGCCGTATAAACGGATTTTAGCACCGGTGATTGACTGCTCTATTTTTGTGTTTAATGCTGGCACATCAAAGTGTTGCTCTGCATAACTGAATTCAACACGATTAAACAAATTGATCTGCGCACCACAAACATCAAGGGTATAATCACTTACGTCTGCGCGACTGCAAAACCCATTGATTGCAAACTCATCGTCTGTTGCATAACCTGCTAATTGCGCCCAAGGGACTAAACCTCCACCCGCACTACCTTCAACTTGCGATACGCCAGGCGTTGCTAATAATTTCCCTTGCCCTGCAAAGTTACTAAATGGTAATAAACAAGCAATAAATCCCAAAAAAAACTTAAGCATGCTCATTGTTATACTCTTTTAACCATTGTTCAAAAACATCCGCTTTTAAAGGTCGGCTCAAATAATACCCTTGCACATGATCGCATTTCATACATTTTAACAACTCAAGTGACCCTGCAGTTTCCACCCCTTCTGCAACAACTGAAAACCCTAACTGATGGCCAAGCGTGATCGTGGATTCTACAATAAATTGATCTTTTTCTGATTCATCAAGTTTTAAAATAAAGCACTTATCCAGTTTAAGCTCGTCGATAGGTAACATTTTCAAGCGCCCCAGCGATGTCTGTCCTACACCATAATCATCGAGTGAAATTTTCACCCCTATTGCTTTAAGATTTTCAAGCGCTTGAATGCCTTTCTCTTCATTTTCGATCATATCGCGCTCAGTCAGCTCTATTGTGATCAAGGCAGGCGCGACCGAATAATTTTTTAATGTGCTCACTAAATTAGAATGAAATCCAGGGTATGCAATATCTTGCGCTGAAACGTTAATTGCAGCTTGCATATAAATGCCATTTTTCTGCCATTGTTCAACCTGCTTAATCACCGTTTTTATAACCCACTCGGTCAGCTCGACTATCAAACCTGACTGCTCAGCTAAATCAATAAATAGCTCCGGCGAAATCCAACGGCCATCTTTTTGCTGCCAACGGATCAAAGATTCAACTTTATCAATTTTTTGTGAAGCAATATTTAATTTAGGCTGGTAAGTCATAAATAATTGGCCGTCGTCATCTGCGATAGCCTGCTTAAGCTCATCAATCATTACTAAGCGCTCTAGATGCTCCTCATCTTCACCCGCTTGATAATAATGAATACTCTCATGGGCATTTTCACCGTTATCAACAGCGATTAATACGCGACGGATTAAGTCATCCGCTTTTAGGCCTTGAGCAGGATATTGCACAACTCCGGTACTAAAACGCAGGTTAATTTTTAATTTCTGAATGGTGTAGCAAGCCTGTAACTGCGCCATTAAACCTACAATGTCATTTTTAAAGTTCTGGCTACCATCACTTGGAAATACAGTTAAAAACTCATCACCACCAATACGTGCATGCAAGCCACCAAACTCATCAGAAAACTCAGCTATACGACCTGCAACTGCTTTTAAGCAATCATCACCAATGCGGGGGCCTAACTTATCGTTGATATGACGCAAGCCGCGGATATCGATAGCCACCAGTGTATATTCACGGTCTTTATTTAACTGCTCATTGAGTACTTCTAGCATTGCTGAACGATTATAAAAGCCTGTAAGGGTATCATGTTTAGCTGCAAAACTAATTTGCTGCTCACGCTCTTGAATATCGTTACCCATGTTTTTAAATGCATCAATGAGTGTTGAAATTTCACTACTTTGCTTTTTACTCATCGCATCAACGCTATAATTACCGCGCGCAAATTGACGCGCTAAACTGGCCAACTGCGATAACGGCATAGTCAAATTTTTTGCAAGTAAGCTACTGGTGAAAATACCTATTACTATCGTAATTGCGGCCAAAAACATTAATGTAAAAAATAGTCGCTCAAATTCACTGTAGCTTTGTGTTAGATCAGCACTGAGCATCACATTCACTGAATGCTGGTTAAGTGACGGTAGAGAAAGATCGCGATTGCGATATACAAGCCGCTCGCCAAAAATACGTGAGGTGGTTTTTTTATGGAAGTACTCTGTTGGTATAAATGGAACTGGTCGCTCTAATAAGGAGCTTCGTACTAAATCATCTCCTTTGGCAATAAAACTAACATCTAAACCGGTTAAGTTTTTAAGCTCCAGCACAACACTTTCATCAATTTTAAAACCCACCAAGCTATATGCTACGGTGCGCGGCGCCTTAACGGGTAGTAAAATCACTTGGTAAAGCTCATTATTTAATACAACAAAATTAGACTGTTCTGAGTTGTTTAATAACTCACTCATTAACTGTACTAAATCATTGCTAAAATTCTGCTGCGGGGTATTTGATGAAATTAACTTACCCGATAAATCAAGTAGTAGCATTAAATCTGCATTAATACGCTGGCTGTGGTTATATAATACACTACTAATAGTATCAGCATCGCGAGTGGCTACTGCTTGTTTAAAACCAAAATCAGAGGTCAATACTTTTGCTGCGGTGAGCAATAAGCTTTGTTTAGCGCTTAAGTATTGCTTATAAACATTTTCAGCGACATTAATATCCTGTGTGACCTTTTTTTCATTAAATTCGCTGGTTGACCACCAAAAACTAAATAGGCTAACCATTGTTGTTAGCAGCACCAAGCCAACACATAAAATAATGATGCGATTTTTTAAGCTATTAGTCATTGCGACCCTTAAACTTATTACCAAACGTGTTGCGCGGTGCAGGATCTGCTGTTTGCAAGCTAAGTTGTATATTATTCGGTGTGTTTATCGCTAATGAAATAATTTTTTTCTCTTCAAGCGTCGCTTTTTGTAAAGGATTCCATGCGCTTAATTGAACAGGTAATGTCACATTTTTAAGTTCGATACGACCTTGTTCGTCACTTTGGTAAACATGCTTATTTTTTGACACATAGATATACCCAACCATTGAATCATGGATATTACAGCCTAAAACAACAATACCTTCATTATCAAATGTAATTGGCTTTTCAGGTTGTCCTGAATAAAGCTTTAATTGAAAGGGCTTTGTTGGTGAAAATGAATAAACATGATGGCGAATATTATCGCTATTAGGAAAATTAACTTGTTGACCTTGTTGGGCAATTAATAAAACCGGTGAAAATTGCTTATCCACTTGATCCATTTCAAGAATAGATAAATTATCTTGTGTCGTAACGCTGTTTGCATTTACATGCTCAACCACTGTATTGCTCAGAGGAGCGCCATACTGATCAACAAAATTAAGTGTTAGGTTAGCTGCAAATACGTTATTCGCAAATAAAAGCCCGGCAACACCTAATATGTATTTAGTGATTACTAGTTGCCATGTCATTTGGCGATTCCTTGTTTTATCATCACTAATATATACCTTGAGTTCGTTTTAACCTAAGTTAATTAAAGACAGGCCCTAAATGCAAGAATAAAAGCCCAATCACTATAAATTATAGCTAAATTTTGGGCTTTTGATTCTGTTAACTTGAAAACTAATGACTAAGAATGGGAAACCAGTCCGTATTGCTCATCCAGTATCGCAATGACTTCAGCGCGAGGATCGGCAGGAATAGTTATATCGTGACCTACAATTTTACTTGCAATACCAACATACGTGTCAGATACAGCTAACATAACTGATTCTGGTAACACATAATCTTTCGCTAGTTGTTCGCGCTCCGGCATGCGGTCTTTATTAAGTAGCACATCGCTATCTGGAACATTGTTGATTAATAATTGACGGAAACCTTCTTTCGAGTTTTCTACAATTTTACCATCACGGTACGCTGCTTCATCCCAAATACGTGACGAATCTGGCGTGCCCACTTCATCAATATATATAAGCTTATTTGTGCCATTTAAATCTTCAACATAACCAAACTCAAATTTTGTATCGACAAAAATTTGGTCCAGTTTTGCTAATTCGTCACTGATTAAGCTAAAGCCTTCAACTAATAGCTTTTCATATTTGGCTACATCTTCTGGCGATTTAAAGTTAAACACACCAAGGTTGTTAATAATATTTTCACGTGTGATGTTCACGTCATCGACTTCAGGTATGTCGGTAACACCAGTAATAATACCTTTTGTTGAAGGTGTAATTAATACCTCATCAAGCTTTTGATTTGCAACAAGCCCTTCTGGTAACTCTAAACCACAAAAGTTACGCACACCTTTACTGTAATCGCGCCACATGCTGCCAGTAATATATTGACGAGCAATGGCTTCCACTTTTACAGTGCTCGCTTTGCGTACTATCCAAATATATGGGTGCGGAATATCAACAATATGATTTCCTGCCAGACCAGCCTTATCAAATAATTTAAACCAATGAGATGCAACACTGTTCAAAGCAATGCCTTTACCAGGCACACCATTTAAACCATTTTCACCTTGCCAAATACAATCGAATGCAGAGATACGATCAGAAATAATCATAATAGCCAGCTCAGTACCTTTTGGCACTTGGTAGCCTTTTTCACTGATCAAACGCGCGCTATCTTCGTCTGTTAACCAATAAACTGAACGAACTTTACCACTGTGGACAGGACCTTTGGTACGCACTGGTAAATCATCGTTTACGTCTAAAACTTTATAGCTAGTCATGCTATCTCCGAGTATATGGCATGCTCTTAAAGAGCACGTGTATGGTATTGGGGTTATAAGGAGCTAATGATAATCGAGACCGCCTAAAATCACAATTAAAGCGCAATGCGATTTAACGCAGTTTAGTTTGAATTTTATTCTCTACGTTATAAGATAACATCAAAATTCAGCAGTAATTGAATAATAATGATTGATATAGAAGAATTAAGCTTTCAATGGCAACCACAGCAAAGCAAGCCCACCTTGGCCATCCCACGCCTTCAAATAGCCAAAGGCGAACATATTTTTTTACATGGCCCCAGTGGTTGCGGTAAATCAACGCTATTATCGTTGTTAGCGGGTATAAACCGACCAACAACTGGTAAGCTGAGTATTTTTGGTTGTGAGCTTAATAAGCTCAGTAATAGTAAACGTGATGCATTTAGGGCCGATCATATTGGCTATATTTTTCAGAATTTTAACTTGCTGCCTTATTTGTCACCTATTGATAATGTCACTCTTGGGTGCCAATTTTCAAAACAACGCCATCAAAAGGCATTAACCTGTAGTCCTTCCCTCCCACTTGAAGCTGCAAGGCTTTTAAATGCATTGGGGCTAGATAACCAATTCCACCAGCAAAATGTTGCTAATTTAAGTATTGGTCAACAACAGCGTGTTGCCGCTGCCCGTGCATTTATTGGCGCTCCTGAACTCATTATTGCCGACGAGCCAACCTCAGCTTTAGATACCAATAATCGCCAATCATTTATTGCGCTGCTTTTTGCGCAAGCTCAAGCCGTTAACAGCACCTTAGTATTTGTTAGTCACGATGAAAGCTTACAGCCACTGTTTAATCGTAGTATTGATTTAGTCGCATTGCAGGAGCAAATTTAATGATTTTAATAAAGCTTGCTCTTCGTAGTTTATACAATCGCCGCGCCAGTGCATTTTTAACCTTATTCACTATCGCAATTAGTGTAATGCTGTTACTAAGTATTGAACGTGTACGGGTAGACGCAAAAACCAGTTTTAGTAATACCATTTCGGGGACTGACTTAATCGTTGGTGCCCGTACAGGTGATATACAACTGTTACTTTCGTCTGTGTTTCGTATTGGTCACGCAAATAATAGCGTTAGCTGGTCAAGCTATGAATACATTAAACACCAACGCGGCGTGAAATGGACGATTCCAATGTCACTGGGTGATAGCCATAAAGGCCAAGCAGTGCTTGGTACATCTGCCGACTATTTTAAACATTATAAGTTTGCTAAAAAGCAACCACTGAGCTTTCGCGACGGCCACGCTTTTAATCATCTAAACGAAGTTGTTCTTGGCGCACAAGTTGCGCAAAAATTAGGGTACAAACTGGGCGACAGCATTATTATCTCCCACGGTATGGGTAATACCAGTTTTCATCACCATGATGATAACCCATTTACAGTGGTTGGAATTTTAAACGCCACTGGCACGCCGGTTGATAAAACATTACACATCCCATTAGCTGCCATTGAGTTAATTCATGGTGGCACTGGCGGCCACGCTGAGCATGAGCATGAGCATGAGCATGAGCATGAGCATGAGCAGCATAGTGATCTGATTGGTGAACCAAAACAAATTACCGCTTTTTTAATTGGCTTTGATTCCCCGCTATATACTTTGCAAGTAAGGCGTAACATAAACCAATTTAAAGCCGAGGCATTACTGGCAATCATGCCTGGCGTTACCTTACGTGAGTTATGGGAAATGCTCACAATTATAGAAAAAATCTTATTACTATTTTCGATGGTAGTGGTACTTGTGAGTTTACTTGGCATGCTAACAACCCTATTAGCGAGTCTCAATCAGCGTCGCCGTGAATTAGCAATTCTACGCTCTGTAGGCGCGCGTCCTTGGCATTTATTTACGCTGATCAGCATGGAATCGTTATTAACAACATTTTTAGGGTGCCTACTTGGGTGCGGCTTATTTTACATATTAATGTCTCTTGCTGCTGGTTACTTACAAGCGCATGCAGGTATTACAATCACTATAGCCATGCTTTCTAGCTATGAACTCATGTTGATAGGCGCTATTATGGCGGCCGGCTTTATCGTTGGTTTGATCCCAGCAACCCGCGCCTATTTTTACTCATTGTCAGATGGCATGAGCATTAAAATTTAAGAGGAACACCATGCAGTATTTTCGAAATTTCACGTTACTGTGCTTAGTTATTTTTAGTTTTTGCTACAGTTTCAATGGTCACGCGAACGCACCAAAAGAGATTTTTTGGGAAGATTTGATCCCTAAAGGCCATGTACAAATAGACACTCAAGATCAAGCAAGTCATGAAGGAAGTGAACAAAACTGGATCCAACCAGATCTTGATGCCCCTGTTGTAAAAGAGCTTAATGGTCAATCGGTTAGCTTACCGGGCTTTGTTGTGCCACTAGAGGGCGACAGCGAAATGATCACCGAATTTTTATTAGTACCCTATTTTGGTGCCTGTATCCATGTACCGCCACCGCCACCGAATCAAATTGTTCATGTAACCATTAAAGGCGGCGTGCCTATCGAAAGCTTGTACGATGCAATTGTGGTTACGGGTATTATTAGCACAGAAGGATGGAGTGGTGATATTGCCCAAGTAGGCTATAAAATTAAAGCCGTAGGCGTTGCACCATTTGAGCTATAAACTGTAAATACACAATTAAAACCGATGCCTAAACATCGGTTTTTTACACCTTATTTTTGGCAGTTGCTGCAATAAACGGTGCTACGTTGCCCTAATCGAATCTCAGTAAGCTCTTTTTCGCATTTCATGCATGGCTCACCTTTGCGGCCATAGACAAGTAATTGTTGTGCAAAATAACCCGGCTTACCATCACTTTGAGCAAAGTCTTTTAATGTCGTACCGCCTTGGGTAATTGCAGCTGCGAGAGTCTCTTTAATAATTGGGATCAATTGCTGATAACGTGCTAACGATACTTTACCCGCTTCACGTTTGGGGTGGATACCCGCTTTAAACAATGATTCGTTTGCATAAATATTACCAACCCCAACGACCACAGCATTATCCATAATGAACTGCTTAACGGGCACTTTTTTATTGCGAGAGTATTCATAGACTCGTTTTGCAGTGAACTCATCAGTTAACGGTTCAGGACCAAGTTTAGACAGTAGTTTATGAACCGTGTCTGGTGCTTGCCACAAACAACAACCAAATCGGCGCGGATCATTTAATCGCAGCGCCTTGTCATTACCAAAGATAAATTCAATATGATCATGCTTTTTTAGTGGCTCATTTTTATCTACAACCCGTAAGTTACCCGACATGCCTAAATGCAAAATCACGCTGCCGAGTTCACATATCAGCAGTAAGTACTTTGCCCTGCGCTCAACCGCGATCACAGATAAGTTAGTAATCTGATAAACATCATCAGGTACAGGCCAGCGCATATTCGGATTGTGAATATTCACTTTAGTGACTGTTTGCTGCAAAATATGAGGAGTGATCCCCATCCGACTAACCTCAACCTCTGGTAATTCAGGCATACTATTTAGACTCACTAATTGGAAAATTAAAGCTCACGAACAACCCCCGCGCTGTCACGCTATCTAGTAACATTACACGTTGTGTACTTTTATCTAATAAATAATACCCCTGCGGCGCTTTGTATAATTGATACAACCAAGGTAACTGCTCACCAGCAAGCCATATCGTAGCAACACTGAGCGGAACATTACTCTTTAATGACGTAGAGGCAGGCGCAAGCGGTAACTCACTTCCTTGCCATTTATTAATCAATTGTACAATATTGCTCTGAGTTGATTGCCATTGACTCTCTGGCGCATTTTTAAATAAAGCCTGACTGCGCCACGCAGTCCCGATACGCTCTATTTTTTGATCAGGAAACTCCAGCGCTAAAATAAAGCTTTGCGCAGGCAAGAGTGTTTGTATCCCTGATTCAACAGGAACACTATTAAGCTTTTTATGAAGGCCATTAAAAAAAAAGATCATCAATAACATAGAAAATATAAGAACATTATTCCACGCTTTGCGGCTGAGCTGCATTAGGGCACTCTTCTATGTAAATTCAAGTCGTTAAAGTGTAACCAAAAAGATTAAAAAAGGGCAGTCGAATTTTCTCTGCTTACCATAAACAAGTAACTTCAAAATACTTGCTTCAGTTAACCCAAGTACTAAAAGCGCTTTAGCAAAATATTGATTGCAAATAATAGTCAATCCTTCTTAAAAACGAATGTGTTTGGTGCTAACTAGCGCTTGATATTAGCTCCCTACAACATGCTAAATTGTGAACAATGAGGTTGTTTGGGTATATTATAAAAATTCACCAATGGGGATGTGTCAAAGCACAATTACTTTGTTAGAATATCGACAAATTTTAAGGAGCTCCGTCAATGTCAATGTATGTAGTGGGTCATAAAATCCCAGATTCTGATTCTATTTGTGGTGCAATTGCACTTGCTTATTTAAAAAACCAAATCGATGAGCCTGCAATTCCAACTCGTCTTGGTGATATTTCACCTGAAACACAATTTATCCTTGATAAATTTGGCTTTGAAGCACCAGAGCTAAAATTAAGCTATGCTGGTGAAGACGTTTACATCGTTGATCATACTGAAAAAACGCAAGCACCTGATGATATTGATCTAGCCCGCGTAGTTGGTGTTGTTGATCACCATAAATTAGGTGACCTAACTAGCTCAACACCACTTGAATGTTGGATCCGCCCAGTTGGTTGTTCGAACACCATCATTAAAATGATGTATGACTTTTACAATGTTGACATTCCAAAAGACATTGCAGGCATCATGTTATGTGCCATTTTAAGTGACACGGTTATTTTTAAATCGCCAACCTGCACCACTGCTGATATTAAATGTGTTGAAGCACTTGCTGAAATCGCCGGTATTGAAGACTTTAAAGAACTAGGCATGGATATGTTCCGTGTTAAATCAGCGGTTGAAAACACTCCTGCACGTGATTTAGTAATGCGTGACTTTAAAGACTTTAATATGAACGGCCAACTAGTGGGTATTGGCCAACTAGAAGTTATTGACCTTGCTGTATTTGATGATATTAAAGCAGACCTAGAAGCTGATATTGCCAAGCTGAAAGAAGAAGGCGGACGCCACTCGGTATTTTTACTGCTTACTGACATCATGAAAGAAGGTTCACAAATGCTAATCGTATCTGATGATGCGGGCATAGTAGAACGTGCTTACGGTGAAACACCTAAAGACGGTAAAGTATGGTTAGACGGCGTACTGAGTCGTAAAAAACAAGTAGTGCCACCATTACAAGATGAGTTTGCTAAGCTGTAAGCTGTAAGCTGTAAGCTGTAAGCTGTAAGCTGTAAGCTGTAAGCTGTAAGCTGTAAGCTGTAAGCTGTAAGCTGTAAGCTGTAAGCTGTAAGCTGTAAGCTGTAAGCTGTAAGCTGTAAATTCTAAAAACCGTTGTTATGTAAATAGCAACGGTTTTTTGTTGGCTGTAAGCCATTTATACAAATAAACCGAAGGAGTAAAAACTTCCATAATGCAGTTTTTTGATGCAGACAGAGAGGGTATTTTTTCATTGGGTTTCGCGCTGCTCAACCACAACCTACGTAGCCAATTTTAACGCCGTTCAGCTTAAAACTTACAGCTTAGTGCTCCTAGCTGCTCTTAACTGACGGCTAGTCTAAAACAAAAAACCCAGCCTAAGCTGGGTTTTTAATATTCATAAAAAACTAAAATTACTTGATTTTAGCTTCTTTGAAAAGAACATGTTTACGGATTTTTGGATCAAACTTTTTGATTTCCATTTTTTCCGGCATGTTACGCTTGTTCTTGTCGGTAGTGTAGAAAAAACCAGTACCAGCTGTAGAAACTAAACGGATCTTATCACGCATGACTCAGGTCCTTAAACTTTTACGCCGCGACCACGGATTTCTGTTAGAACCGTGTCGATGCCTTTTTTATCGATAATACGCATACCTTTAGTAGTAGTGCGTAATGTTACAAAACGTTTTTCACTTTCAACCCAAAAACGGTGTGTTTGTAGGTTAGGTAGGAAACGACGTCTAGTCGCGTTTCTCGCGTGTGAACGGTGATTACCAACCGCTGGACGCTTACCTGTAACTTGACATACTTTAGACATGTCTATATATCTCCAATAACTTCGCTCGAGCTTAATTTTCCCTTAGGCCATGTATTTTGTGCCCCAGGGATAAATCGAAGGGCGCTCTTTATACAGCTTATACAGGCAAAGATCAAGTAATTGATCTTATCCAACCAGCTCATGTGTAAATTTGATAGCGGCTAATTATAAAGATCGAATGCCCTTAGGGAAAGTAAAAACTGCATTTAAATTAAACTAATTTGCAAAACAGCACTAAACTGCTCATTTTTAACACGCTAGTAATCCGAAACCGCTTAAATCAACCCTCTTTGTGCAAAAGAAACACAATTATCACCACCAACAATGATGTGGTCTAAGATATTTATATCGACTAATTGCAGTGCTTGCTGCAATTTATTCGTAATAAGCTTATCAGCTTGACTTGGTTCAGCGATACCTGATGGGTGATTGTGTGCCAAAATAAGTGCTGCAGCATTATTTTTTAAGGCTGCTTTTAACACTTCCCGTGGATAAACAGATGCTGAATTAATTGTCCCATAAAAAAGCGTTTCTTCTTTTATTAAGCGATTTTGACTATCCAAGTACAACACCATAAATACTTCTTGCTGCAATCCTCGCAGCTCAAGCGTTAAATAGTCATACACAGATTGTGGCGAGTTAAATACTGCTTTTCGCTGGCATTGCTCCATCATGTAACGACGACTTAATTCTAATACAGCTTGTAACTGCACAAACTTAGCTGTGCCTAATCCTTTTTGTGCACAAAAATCATCAATCGATGCGTTAAATAAATTATGTAATGTTTGGTTTTGCGTCATAAGGTGCTGTGCTAACTCAACGACATTCATGCCCGGTAACCCTGTTCGCAAAAATATCGCAAGTAACTCGGCATCACTGAGCGACTTTGCCCCCTTAGCTAATAGCTTTTCTCGTGGTCGCTGATTACTCGGTAAAGAAGTGAGCTGCATTATTTCGTCCCTAAAATCTAATGTAGTCATTTAACTGTAATGCAAAAATAAAGTTTCGCCTCTAAAACGCTTAATAAAATTCAAAATTAAAAACTTCGTCCATTCGCCAAAGATTTGCTATCGTTAGCGCATATTGAAAAGAGCTTTATCAGCTTATGGCAACGTTTATGGCAGATTTAATGGCAAAGTTAGCAAATAAAAAAATTGTATTGGGGATCAGTGGTGGAATTGCCGCTTATAAGTGCGCAGAATTAGTAAGGCGCTTAAAAGATCACGGTTGTGAAATAAAAGTGGTGATGACTGAATCAGCCAAACACTTTATCACGCCACTTACCATGCAAGCCGTTAGTGGTGAGATTGTTTCTGATTCATTATTAGACCCATCTGCAGAAGCTGCAATGGGCCATATTGAGTTTGCTAAATGGGCTGATTTGATCTTAGTCGCACCAGCCACCAGCAATATAATTGCAAAAATGGCCGCTGGCATTGCGGATGACTTACTCACAACCTTGTTACTGGCAACACCTGCCAAGGTTGCGGTTGCCCCAGCGATGAATCAACAAATGTACGCCCACCCCGCTACTCAAGCTAATCTAGCTACATTAGCGCAGCGTAACGTGGCTATTTGGGGACCTGGTAAAGGTGAGCAAGCTTGTGGGGACGTAGGTGCTGGCCGTATGCTTGAACCACATGAACTTGTAACGCTATGCACACAACCTGCACAACCGCAGCTGTTAGCAGGTAAAACGATTACAATTACAGCTGGCCCAACTCGCGAACCACTTGACCCTGTACGCTTTATTTCAAACCACAGCTCAGGAAAGATGGGGTATGCACTTGCTCAAGCTGCACTATCGTTAGGCGCACACGTAAATTTAATTTCAGGGCCTGTCACAATAACGCCACCCGCCGGTGCTAACGTGATTCAAATACAAAGTGCACAGCAGCTATTGAATGAGTCTTTACTCTTAGCCCCTCTTTCTGATGTGTTTATAGGCTGCGCTGCTGTAGCTGACTATCGCGCTAGTGCTGTTGCAGATCAAAAAATGAAAAAGCAAGGTGACGAACTCATTCTCACCTTAGTTAAAAACCCTGATGTTATTGCTGCTATTGCAAACCTTACAGAAGGCCGTCCTTACACTGTTGGTTTTGCAGCCGAAACTCAAGATGTAGCGAATTATGCTAAAGGTAAACTCAGTAATAAAAACCTCGATATGATTTGTGCAAATGATGTGTCACAAGCAGGCCTTGGCTTTAATTCAGATCATAATGCACTGACTTTATTTTGGTTAACTGAGCAAAAAGAGTTAGCTATCGAGACAAAAAGTGCATTAGCCCTGAGCGTAATGACCGAGGTTGCTAAACGGTTGTAAAAAGGCTGGAAAGAAGCTGCATAAAACATTAACATGGCCTTAATCGCTTGTTCAAAAAATAACTGGCGAGTAGTCATTAAAGCTAAGTAAATTACTATAAAGAAAGGAATGTTCATGCCTGCGACAAAAAGAAGTAATCGCAAAGAGCAAATACTACAAGCACTCGCACAAATGTTAGAAACAAGCCCAGGACAACGCATCACCACAGCCAAATTAGCTGCTGAAGTGGGCGTATCTGAAGCAGCGCTATATCGTCATTTCCCGAGTAAAGCACGGATGTTTGAAGGCTTAATTGAATTTATTGAAGACACTTTACTGTCGCGTATAAACCTTATTCTTGAAAACGAAAAAGAAACGCAAAGCCGCGTTTATAATATTTTATTATTACTATTGGCTTTTGCAGAAAAGAATCCAGGTATCACACGTATTTTAACGGGTGATGCACTTCAAGGTGAGCAGGAACGTTTGCGTGAACGCGTGCAGAGCTTATTTGAAAAACTTGAAACTCAGCTTAAACAGGTTCTACGTGAACGTAAATTGCGTGAAGGCAAAACGTTTCAAAGTGACGAGCTAACAATCGCAAACTTTTTGCTTGCCTATATTGAAGGTAAAATGAACCAATTTGTGCGTAGTGATTTTAAAGCTAAACCCAGTGCACAATTTGAAAAACAATGGCTTGAGCTGCAAAAGATCTGGCTTTAGCTCCTAGCTCCTAGCTCCTAGCTCCTAAAATGATCAACCTTGCGAATCTCTTCGCAAGGTTTTGTTAGGTTCACCCCTCTTTTTAAGCCACTTATCGTATCTACTCGAATTGTTTAACAAAACCGCTATGATGGGGATGATCAAACAAAAAGAGAATCAATAATGAAAGCCCAACTTTCCCTACTAAGCATTGCCCTAGTTGCAAGCCTAAATAGCGTACCTGCCCACGCAAAAGACGCGCTACAATTTAAAGATGTATTCAATTTTAAAGCAGCTAAAACAACACAGTTATCAGAAGACGGTAAAGTGCTCAGCTTTAGTGCAACACCCTATCGCGGCAATGCAACAGGCCAAGTTTATACGTTAAACAACAATAAACTACTCGCCGAAGTTGAGCGCGGCACTAAACCTCAGATAAATAAAGTCGCCAACTGGGTGGCATTCACTCAAGTTCCGACTTTGCTAGCAAAAGAAACCACCAAAAAGAAAAGTACATTAAAAAATAATCTGGTATTGGTAAGTACTGCCACTGGTGAACAACAAACTTTTGATAACGTAAAAGACTATCAGCTCTCTGATGATGGAAAGTGGTTAGCATACCGTTTAGACCAAAAAACAGATAAAGACGATGATAGTAAAGATATTGATGATGCTAAAAATACCGATAAAACCAGTGAAATCAAACCAGATAAGAAAGATAAAGTATTTGATCTCATTGTTGTAAATTTAACAGATGCTACAACCCATACAATAAATAGTGTGTTTAGTTACGCTATTAATGCATCTGGCAGCGAGCTTATAGTCAGCCAAAGCTACCCAGATGGTAGCGATAATCAGGTGGCGTTAATTTCATTAAATAATACGTTTGAAACAAGTGTATTAATTGATGAACCAGGTGTTGTTGCAAATAAAATTGCTTGGCATCCAACTAAAAACATCGCCGTATTCACACTGGGTAATTATGTGAATGACGATATGCGCCGTCGCGACCATCAATTAAAATTATGGCAAAACGAACAGCTTACAGATATAACCTCACCTGAAAAAAATTGGACTATCGGCAAAACAGCAAAACTGAGCTGGTCTGAAGACGGTGAGCGCTTATACTTTGAAAATCACCCTAAGTTAGCAGCTAAAGTTAAAGACAAAAAATACACGGATCAAGCCTCACTTTTTGATTACGACACGATACGTGCGCAAAAAGGTCTTAATGTGTGGCATAACAATGACGCCGAAATAAAACCTCGCGAAGAACAACAGTGGAACGAAACCAATAAAAATAAGCATTACCAAGCGGTTTATCATCTTAATGGTAAGCGGGTCGCTCAGCTAAGCGACGTAGATATGCCCTATGTGGCACTAAAAACTAACAGTCGTAATGCGCTACTTGGTTCATCTAACTTACCTTACCTCAAACGTATTATGTATGGCGGTTTTTTTGCAGATTACTATGCTGTAGATGTGAATACCGGCGAACAAAAAGCAATCATAAAAGATTACCCGTTTAGACCTAGCTTATCGCCAAGCGGCGAGTTTGCTGTCTACTTTAATAACAGTCAAGTGCAACTTAAAGACTTAGGTAACAATAAGGTAAGCACCTTAACAAAAGCAATAAAAGCTGTTTTTGCTGATGATAAACATGATTACCCATCAGCCCAACCAGGCTACGGATTTGCTGGCTGGTTAGAAGATAGCAGCCAAGTACTTGTGTACAGTAAATATGACGTATGGGCGTTTGATGTCAACACCCTCAAAGCAACCCAACTTACGCAAGGTAAAGAGAGTAATACGCAATATCGCATTATTAAGCTTGATAAAGAGCAAGTAGGCTTTGCTAAAAACGACACTCTTCTAGTGAGTGCCACAGACCTTCAGAACAAGCAAACCGAGATTGCCAAACTTAACTTAACTGATAATTCAATTACTAAAGTTTTAACAGGCAATAAGCGCTTTGATGTAATTAAAAAAGCTAAAAATGCTGATAAATATTTGTTTACTGAGCAAACCTATCATCAGTTTCCTGATATTCATCAAACAAATTTTAGTTTCAAAAAACCACAGCGCGTCACTCACTTAAACCCACAAGTGGATAACTTTGCATGGGGCCAAAAACCAGAACTAATAAATTACAAAGGCTTTGATGGGGAAGACTTGCAAGGTGTGTTGATCAAACCTGCAGGCTACAAGAAAGGCGATAAAGTGCCTGTTGTTGTGTACTTTTATCGTTATATGAGTCAGCGTATGTTTGATTTTCCAAAAATGGAATTAAACCATCGCCCCAACTTTCCTATGTTTACCTCAAATGGTTATGCAGTATTTTTACCTGATATTCGCTTTGAAATAGGCCATCCTGGCAAATCATCAACACAAACGATGATCAACGCAACCCAAAAACTGATTGATTTAGGTATTGCCGACCCTGATAAAATTGGCCTGCAAGGTCATTCGTGGGCAGGCTACCAAAGTGCCTTTATGATCACCCAAACCGACATGTTCAAAGCGGTTGTATCGGGCGCACCTGTATCGAACATGACCAGCGCTTACAGTGGCATTCGATTAAAGTCAGGCCTTGCTCGTCAGTTTCAGTATGAAACAGGCCAAAGCCGTATCGGTAAAAATCTATTTGAAGCCCCTGAACTTTATATTGAAAATTCACCGGTATTTTTTGCAGATAAAGTAAATACACCTATTTTAATCATGTTTGGCGATAAAGATGATGCTGTACCATGGCATGAAGGTGTGCAGTATTACTTAGCGCTCCGTCGTGCAGGTAAAGATGCTACATTTTTACAATATGAAGGTGAACCACATCACTTAAAAAAATTCCCTAACCAAGTGGATTTCTCAATTCGTATGATGCAGTATTTTGATCATTACTTAAAAGGTAAACCAGCCGCTAAGTGGATGACCGAAGGCGAATCGTTTATTGAAGAGTAAGCTGAAGAATAAACTGAAGAATAAGTAGCGACTATTTACTCGTTCAAAACTAAAACGCCCAGCAAATGCTGGGCGTTTTGACGTGTGCTGTAAAGCTATCTAGCCCGCTGGCGGTTTCCACCCACTTTGGGTTTAGTATTGGCTTTTTTAAACTGACTAAACCCGGTATGACGGCTCAGTGCAGGACGCCCGCCTTTGCTTGCTTTAAGTGACTTTTCGTCACGCGTTTCTTCTGGCACTAAACAGTTAGGCCCTTTACCTATCAACTTAGCTTTACCCATGTTACGCAAAGCTTCGCGGATCATTGGCCAACCAGCAGGATCGTGGTAGCGCAGTATCGCTTTATGTAAACGACGTTGGCGCGCACCTTTTGGCACGGGTACTTGCTCAGTATTATTTTTAATATTACGTAGCGAGTTCATCTCAGTGTGATAAATAGTGGTTGCGTTTGCCATCGGTGATGGGTAAAAATTTTGCACTTGATCAAGTTTAAAATCATTTGATTTAAGCCACAGTGCCATGTTAACCATGTCTTCATCTTTTGTGCCCGGATGTGCGGAAATAAAGTACGGGATCAAATACTGCTTTTTACCCGCTTCTTTAGAGTACTTATCAAATAACTCTTTAAACTGATCATATGCGCCCATACCCGGCTTCATCATTTTAGATAATGGCCCGTCTTCAGTATGCTCTGGCGCTATTTTTAAGTAACCACCAACATGATGCGTTACTAACTCTTTTACATAACGTGGATCTTGTACAGCTAAATCGTAACGTACACCGGAGGCAATAAGGATTTTTTTCACCCCTTTTACTTCACGGGCTTTTTTGTATAAATCGATTGTAGGCGTGTGGTCAGTATCCATATGCTTACAAATATCTGGATACACGCACGATAAACGACGACAGGTACTCTCTGCTTTTTTACTCTTACAACGCAGTTTGTACATGTTTGCAGTAGGGCCACCTAAATCAGAAATAACCCCAGTAAAGCCAGGTACTTTGTCACGAATTTGTTCGATTTCTTCAATGATCGACTCTTGCGAGCGACTTTGAATGATCCGCCCCTCATGCTCTGTAATAGAGCAAAATGAACAACCACCAAAACAACCCCTCATGATATTGACCGATGTTTTGATCATGTCATAAGCAGGGATTTTTTCACTTCCATAGCGTGGATGAGGAATGCGCTGATAAGGTAAACCAAACACGGCATCCATTTCATGAGTTTCTAATGGATACGCTGGCGGATTAACCCAAATAGAACGCTCACCGTGGCGCTGAAACAATGCTCGGGCACAACCAGGGTTAGTTTCTTGGTGTAAAATACGCGATGCATGGGCATATAACGGCTTGTTAACGCTTACTTGTTCGAATGCTGGTAACTTAACATAGGTTTTTTCCCACGGCTTAGGGCGCGCTGGTTGAATGGTAATTGGCTTAGCAGCTTCCGCTTTTAAATCGATGCCTGCTTGTTTAAATTCACTTTTACCACAACCAACATCATCTGCGCCGTACGGATTAGGGATCGGATCAATCTTGCCTATTTTATCAATTGCCGTTGAATCACTACCACGCCAACCCGGAAGCGGCTCTTTACGTATAACTGCAGTACCACGAATATCTTGAATCGTATCCATTGTTTCGCCTGCCGCTATGCGGTGCGCAACTTCAACTAAAGGACGTTCAGCATTACCATAAATAAGAATGTCAGCTTTGGCATCAAACAAAATACTACGTCGTACTTTTTCTTGCCAATAATCATAATGAGCAATACGACGAAGGCTGGCTTCGATACCACCAATAACGATAGGAATGCCTTTATAGGCTTCGCGGCATTTTTGAGAATAGATCATAACTGCGCGATCTGGGCGCTTACCACCAATATTACCTGGCGTGTAAGCATCATCATGGCGCATACGCTTTTCAGCTGTGTAACGGTTGATCATCGAATCCATGTTACCGGCTGTCACACCAAAAAATAGATTCGGTCTGCCAAGCTCCATAAAGGCATCTTTTGACTGCCAATCAGGCTGGGCAATAATACCCACTCGAAAGCCTTGTGCTTCAAGTACTCGACCAATCACTGCCATACCAAAACTAGGATGATCAACGTAAGCATCGCCACTAATTATGATTATATCGCAGCTATCCCAGCCAAGTGCATCCATCTCTTTGCGTGTAGTTGGTAAAAATGGTGCTGTGCCATAACACTCGGCCCAATATTTTGGGTATGAGAATAAGGCTCGTTTGGCTTTAAGTGCGCTCATGAATTAATGACCAATTGCTTTAAAAAAGGTCGCAAAGTATACCCGAATTAATTACCAAACGATATTAACGATTTACTTCACAGTCCCAACTAATACAACAATACTATTTGGGTCTGTTTATCTTTTGAGGTTGAATTTCAAGCGGTGTGTTTAGTTTTCAAGCAAGGCGGAGCCGATGTAATGTAGTTGCTCCCCATAAATAGGCGATATCGCAACATAAATGCCAAACACGCGCTGCCCGAAGAGTTCTGCCTAGGGCGATTAACTCTTTGTTACTTCCATGGATGTAGGTAAGGGGCGTAAGCAGGGCGCAGAAACTTTGCTCGATTTTGACTTATTCTCACATGGATGTGAGCCAGTAGAATAACGCAGGAGCAGTTATCGAGCCCACTCGATTCCAAACCTCACGCCGCGATTAAATCGCCCCTAGATTGAACAAATTTCAATCCACAAAGGTCAACAACCCCTAACTTTTGCTCTCAAAGTACTGAATAAGTTGCGCTTCAGGCATCGGCTTAGCATACATAAAACCTTGTACTTCATCACAACCAAGCTCCCTGAGTAAATCAGCCTGCCCCTGTGTTTCAACGCCTTCTGCAATTGTTTTCAACCCAAGCTGCGCACCAAGAGCGACTACTAATGCTGCAATGGCTCCTGAATCTTTCTGCGGGAGATCTTTTATAAATGTCCGATCGATTTTCAACCGATCTATTGGCAGCTTTTGTAAATAACTTAATGAGGAAAAACCAGTACCAAAGTCATCTATAGCAACTTGAATGCCAAACTCTTTCAATTCTTGCAATGTTTCTATCACGGCATTCATTTCATCCATGACGACACTTTCGGTCACTTCTAGCTCTATATTTTTAGGCTTCACATGATACTTTAATAATGTATTTTTTACCTGCTGGGCAAAACCTTTTACTTTAAATTGCGGGACAGAGACATTAACAGCAATACAGATTTCTACCCCTGTTGCTTCTAAGCGCTTTTGTTGCATACATGCTTGCTCTAATACCCATTGGCCTATGCCAACAATTAAACCAGCGTCTTCGGCGAAAGGTATGAAGATAGCAGGAGAGATATAATTCCCCTGACCTGAAGGCCAACGTAACAAAGCTTCACAACCAATAAGTGCTAAATCATTGAGTGTGAACTGTGGCTGATACCACACCTCTAATTTATTATGCTCAAAATCTTGGCGAAGTTGGCGAATAATACCTAAACGCCATGCCATTTGCTCTTCCATATCAGGTGTATAGCACACCGCAGTGTTATACTTACCTTTTTTTGCTTGGTTAAGTGCTATATAAGCAAGCTTTAAGGTTTCAATACCGATTGCTTGAAAATCTTTTTGCTCGCAAATGCCAATTTTGAACGTGACAGGTAAAATATGTTCTGCGGCTGCAAAAGGTAAATTTAAATTATCATAGAGCTCAGTTTGGTCAAATCCCTGCTGCTCGATTAAAAAGCCAAATACATCAGCTCCAATCCGCGATAATAATTTAGCTGCTGGGTACTCTTGTTTCAAACGTTCAACAATCGCAACAAGTAAGTTGTTTCCAACTTCCTGCCCCAAACCATTATTTATATCAGAAAAATGCGCTACATCAATCAGCACAAACACATGATCATTGTTAGTTAAGCGGTGATATTTTTCTATTTGCTCAGTAAAGTAGGTACGATTAGATAGCCCTGTTAATACGTCTTTAAACGCCGCATCTCTGAGGTTATTAAACAGTCGCACGTTATCTAAACCGACACTGACGTTAGTAAGAAATATTTCAGCAAATTGCAGCTGGGCATTACTCGGCTGGCTAACATACTCAAGATAAATTGCAGCTTGGCGGCTTTTACTTTTCAGTAATAAGGTCGTATCGTGCTTTGTATGTTGGTGTTCTTCATATTCAAAACAGTTTTGCACTTGTAAAATAATGCGCCCATTATCAAGCTGCTCAATACCTTGACTAAAAAAAGCACTAAACTGAGTACTCCCCCCGAGCACGCTAATACGATTACTATCATCAAGCGTGCCACATACAACCCCTGTTGCCTCACAATCAAGAATGACACTAAGCTGTTTAATTACCGCCATGGTAAATGCTTTAATATCAGTAAAGCCTAAAATAGCTTTAGAAGCACATAAAATATTATTTAGGGCTTTGCTTTGGGCTTCTAGCTGACATACCTGTTCATAAGAGCGGATTGCAGTGATTAAAGATGTCACTAACTTGCTGCGAGTTAGCTCAGTTTTTGTTTTATAATCGTTAATATCATATTCACGAATCACCTGTTCTTCAGGTGCATATCCAGGCTGCCCTGTACGTAATATAATGCGCACGTTATGGTTTTTTAGTGTTTCACGCACCTCTTTAACCATTTTTAAACCCGCATCATCAGACTCCATAACAACGTCAAGAAGTAACACTGATACATTAGGCGCTTTGCTTAATACTTCTATACCTTCCACTGCTGAATATGCATGATGAAAGCGCAAACCCTTTCCCCAAAATTCAACCCCAGAAAGAGCCAGCTTCGTCACTGAATGTATTTCTGGGTCGTCATCTACAATTAAAATATCCCAAAACTCTGTAGGCACAACCTCATTTAGAGGTTCATCTTGATGATTAAAAAACAAAAAATCACTGTGCTCTGACGTCATTTTAAATCCTTCAGTTTCAAATACGGTGTACAGTTAAAGGGTTAAGATCGAACCAATGTTGACTCACAGCGTATCATTACTTAGCCTGTAGCTCATAATTATTGATTAATATTGGTAAATAGCATTTTACATATTATAGTCGAAGTTCAGCAGCTTGATACTCGTATAGCTTAAATATATTTAAGGAATAATTATTAAAGTCATAAAAAAAATTACCCAATTTATTTTTGTTATTTGTATGCTGTTATTGGTATTAGGGCTAGTACTGCCACAACAGTATCAAGTAAATAAAAGCATAATAATTCAAGCTGAACAGGTGATTATTGAACCATATATAAATGACTTTTCAAAGTGGCAACTATGGTCTCCTTGGGAAGCCGTGGACCCGAGCATTATTTTTGATGTTTCAAACCCTAGTTCAGGTGTGGGTGCCCATCAATTTTGGCAGAGTAACTGGGGGTTCGGTGAAATGACAATCACCAACATTACACCATCAACAATTCATTTAAATATTTTATTTAATGAAGAGCATATTGCCACGGGGACTATTAATTTTACACGCAAAGCCAATGATAATTTAATCTCTTGCACTTTACTTGGCGAAGTAACAACACCTATATTAGGTGGATACTTAGCGTTAATAAGTCAGTATATTCTTACTAATACCGTTGAACTTGGGCTCAACAATTTAAAAACTGTCGTGCAACTACAGACGATACAAGACATTGAGGTCAAGAATGACAATACAAGCAGCACAGGCGAAAATTAACTTAGCTCATATAATTGAGTCAAAGCTTGGTTGCCCAATACGTAAGGCAAGCACGGTTCGCGTTTCACAAAAAAGTGAGGATAGCTACGGACCGCAGGGACGTCCCCCTTTGGCTTATCACGTAAATAGTGAAGATCCAATACTCACTCGCGCCCAACATCGTCAACAGCTATTACTGGTAAATCAACAGCAAAATATCGAAGCAATTATGGCTATGGCAATGAGCTTTTGCCCTGATGTAACCTGTAAAGGGCAGCCGGACAGCGACTGGGTTGAGCGCTTTATCGCACTCTGTGAAGATACATCGAACGAATCAATGCAAAAACTATGGGCCAAAATTTTAGCCGGTGAAACGGTATCTCCGGGCACTTTTTCAATTAAAAGCCTACAAACGCTAAAGCAAATGACACAACGAGAAGCCGATGCGTTACAAAAATGTACTGCGATCTGCGGTTTTAATGAAAAAGATAATAGCCATTTAATTCTACTTGGTTTTTATAAAAAGCCGTCGTTATTTGATTTACTTCGTAAAGGTAACAAAGTATCACTCAACCTTGGTAGAGCGGGTATTAGCTTTCCTGACATTCTGACTTTAATGGATATCGGCCTAGTTTATCGAAAAGAAATTGAATCCCCGGCACTCAAAGCAGGGCATGAAATGAACTTAGCGTTTTTAACGCAACGAGTAATCCTTAAATCTAAAAGCAACGATCTCGTTCTTAGCTATTACAAGTTTACACAAACTGGAGATGAGTTAAGAAAATTAATAAATATGCCTATTAATAAGGGCTACAAAAATTTGTTAAATACTGCGCTTGATGAGGAGTTTGATGTAACGTGGCATTCGAAAAAATAATGCCACGTTAAAATTTTAATCCCTAATGAGATTAAAAATGAATTTGAATACCTGCAAATGGACCTGAGGCGTCGATATTAGTATATACGTTATCAATATCATCAAGCTCAATGACCATTGAGCGATAGCCCGCTTTAATATCCATATCAACCGCTAAGTTATCAAGTAGCGCCCATGCAATACCAGCTTGGTAATCTTGCACTTTACTGTCATCGATTGCTAATAAGCTACCCTCGAAGAAAACACTAAGCCCCGTTAACGGTAAGCCTACTTCAGCACGACCGTAAACCAATGGTACAAAACCTGAGAAATCTATTTTTTCAGTGACTTGTACATCATTTGCATTCGAACTATCAGTACCGCTTACTGTAATTTCACCATCAAACTGCTTCGCGTTTATACCTAAATCGATAGATACTAAGTCATTATCAAAAATTTCGTAGTAAAGAATATAGTCGATGTGCGATAAGTCACTCATCGTACTTGCGACTGTATTATTTCTATATGTTGTGCCATTAAATTCAAATGCTGTATCGAGCGTAGTAGAACCATTTAGCTCTAGCTCTGTATACTTTAATTTAATATTTGGCACTAATGGCACAGGATGCTCAAGCGCTGCGTAGTAACTAACAAAAGTTTCATCTTCAAAATTAAAGTTTTGTGCTGTATTACCTTTGTCAGCAAAACTACCTGAATTATCAGATTGCCAGCCATCAACACCAACGTATAAACCCAATATGGTATCTGCGTGGGCAACAGGTGCTAAGAAAGCCATCGAAAGGGCGGCAGCTAAACAGTACTTTTTCATGTTTTATCCTTGCGCTAAAAGTTCGCTAAGTTCGATAAGAGCCGCGTTGGCTCTAGATATGTAATTTGCCATCACTAATGAATGGTTTGCAACAAAACCAAAACCATTACCATTTAGAATAACCGGACTCCAAACAGTTTCTTGGGTTGCCTCAAGCTCGCGAATAATTTGCTGCAAGCTAACACGTGCATTTTTTTTCTCAAGTACATCAGCAAAGTCGTATTCTACCGCTTGCAAAAAATGTAATAAAGCCCAAGTTGCGCCTCGTGACTCATAAAAAACATCATCAATTTCCCACCACGATGTTTTAACCTGACTTTGTAACGGAGCATACGTTGCTTGATGTGCCTCTTTATCTCCGGCTAAATCTGTATTTAAACGCTCTTGCCCAACACTTGCACTTAAACGTTGGCTTAAACTACCTAAACGTTTTTCAGCTTCTTTTAACCAGCCTCTTAAGTTATCAGCGCGAGAATAAAACTGGCTTTCACGCGCATTTTGATCTGCAATTTGTGAACGGTAGACCAATAAAAAGTCGATCCCTTTTTGGTATTCGCTTTCTGCGCTTGGCCATGCCCACGCTTCAGAGCTAATATTAAATTGTGGTTGCGCTTTTTTTAATGCTTCATGCTCTGTTGATTGTGACTGCGAACGACTAAAATCTTTACGCATTGAGAGCGCTAAATCGCGGCTCATTTCTAATGCACCATACTCCCACGCTGGCATATTATCCATAAGCACACTCGGCGGCATCATATCATTCGATAAATACCCACCTGACTTATTTAATAATGTACTTGTAACTTCAATTAATGACGTTGTGGTTGTATAACCTGTAACAAACTTTTCACCACGTTGTTGTGCTTGCTGCTTTGCGTGTGTAATTATGTCAATACGGGCTGGTTCAACGCTCCAATAAACTGCCGTCGCATAAAATAAAATAAACACGAGTATCAGCGCACTGATAATTTTCCCTTTGTGTTGTGACATTTAACCTCCTAATGATGCATATGGTGTTGTTTAGACTGCTCAGCTTGTTCTGCTTGGCTCTCTAACGAAACCACTTTTGCCTGAGTGAAAACACGGTTACCGTCGCTAAAATATAGCGTGAGTTTAAGTTCTTGCCCTACTTTTAATGGCTCTTTTGGTTCAAATACCATTAAATGATAACCGCCCGGTTTAAAGTCGATTTGTGAATGGGCTTTAATTTTTAATGAATCTACTTTATTCATTTTCATCATGCCATTAACGTGTTGGTGCTCATGAACTTCTACGCGGCCTAAATTTTCAATACTCGCCTTGGTGAGTGTTACTGCGTTATCGCCCTGATTAACCAAGTTCAAATAACCGACACTCGATTTACTCGCAGGTAGAAAAACCCTTACTTGTGCGTTATTTACAACAATATGACTGTCAGTATCGTGATGGTGTTCTGCATGTGCAATAACAGGTGAGGTGTATAGGCTAATCCCTAAAAGAGCACTAGAGAGTGCTGTAAGTAATGGCTTAAGAGTCATTTCAATCCTTGTTACGATAATCATTTTATTGACTAAATTTAGCATAATTGTGAAAAAATAGTCAGTAAAATTAGTATTTAGGTGGTTGTTAGGCCACCTTTTTATTATCAGAAACAAGCCAACATAAAAATGCAATGAGTAGTAACGGCCAAGCAATCATTAATGAACCAAATAATAACGCAATGAGCAATCCTAAAGAGACTGCAATACCAGCACCTAACAGCCCCACACCAACCAATGCGATACATACAATAACTGCTAGCACGGCTAAAAGTGCGCCTACGAGCTCAATACCTATCCAGCTGAGATCGGTGAACCATAGCGGTAATTGCCATGAATCAAACTGCATAATCTCAAATGGACTTGATGTCATAAGTAACAAAATTAATAGACAAACTGCAACAATCTTCATGGCACTCTCCTAATATACTTTACTTTCTAAGCAACAATGGGCAATTAAATAACCTGCACCTATGACTAATGGAAACTGAATAAGCATTAAGATAGTAACCAATCGAGTAACCCACACAGGTAGATCTAATCGTCGTGCTAACCCACTACACACTCCTGATATTTTTTTATTTAATGGGTCTTTATACCAACGTTTTTGACTATTATAAGTATTCATAACAACACTCCTAAGCTGACTTTTTAACTTTAATTTTTAACGCTGCAAGCTCTTGCTCTAGTGCATCATTTTTAACTAAAGCATCAATTTGATCGGCTGTTGTATTTTGATTAGCCGAATCAGTGATTTCATAAGCCTCAACCTGCGCTTCAATCGCATCAACACGACGCTCAATAACATCAAAGCGTGAAAGTGCATGCGCTACTTTTTCACTGTTTAATTGATGATTTACACGCACTCTGGCATTAACCACGTTATGTACTTGCAGCAAGCTTCTTTGCTTTGCTTTAGCCGCGCCAAGCTTTTCTTGCAAACGCTGAGCGTCATCTTGCAATTTTTCTAGCGAGTCAGTCAGTTTAACTAACTCAGGCTCAATTGCCGCTAAATCAGACACTACTCGCTGCTTTTCTTTGAGAGCCGCAGCCGCCAAATCATCACGGCCTTTACTTACCGCGATTTCCGCTTTTTCCTGCCATTGTGTAATACTGTTTTGTTTTTCTGTCTGCTGACGTCTCAATACTTTTTCTTCACACAAAATTGCCGCAGCAGTTGCTCGGCACTCACCAAGCGCTTGCTGCATTTCTTGAATAAGCAAGTTTAAGAGCTTTTGCGGATCTTCTGCTTTATCTAGCGCAGCTACTATATTTGATTGAATCAGATCACTTACACGATTAACTAAGCCCATGACTTTCTCCTGTTGATTATGGGTGATTACCACTTAATGATTCCAAGACTTGTGCCATGTTATTTAAATAAAATAAAAACCAAACTATATCAAAAACTTAAACAAAAAAAGAACAGTTTAAAATGACTTTAAGCTGAATGTAAAATGGTTAAAAAAACTAAAATAGTTGCTTTTTAACCATAATTTAGGATCAAAAAAAGCCACTAAAAAGTGGCTTTTATAATCTACTAATTACGGTATTAAATTAGTGATTTACTGCGGCACAAAACTTAACGCCTTATCCATCACTGATAAATCAGCTTGTTTTCCGTGGCCATTTTCCGATAAATGACGTCGAAAGCCACGGGCACCAGGCTGGCCCTGAAAAATACCCAACATATGGCGCGCAATATGCCAAAAGTTGGCCCCTTGCTGCATCTCAGATTCAATATAATCATACATTGAACGCACTACATCATGGCGTGATTGAGTGAAATTACCGTCACCGTAAATCTTTTCATCAACTTCGCTGAGTATAAATGGGTTACTATATGCTTCTCTGCCAATCATAATACCATCAACATGAGCAAGGTGTGCTTGACTGTCAGCAATCGTTTTAACACCACCATTTAAACTTAAATGTAATTGCGGGTAGTCTTTTTTTAGCTGATAAACACGTGGGTAATCAAGTGGCGGTACTTCACGGTTTTCTTTAGGGCTTAAGCCTTTTAACCACGCTTTTCGTGCGTGAATAATAAAATCATCACAACCAACATTATGACTGGCCTCAATTAAAGCACATAAGAATTCATACGAATCTTGCTCATCAATACCTATACGGGTTTTAACTGTAACAGGGATATTAGCCTGCTCTTTCATTGCAGCTACGCAATCAGCAACAAGTTGCGGTTCACCCATTAAACATGCACCAAAACGACCATTTTGAACACGATCTGACGGACAACCCACATTAAGATTAATCTCGTCATAGCCACGCTCTGCGGCTAATTTTGCACACTGAGCAAGTGCTTTAGGATCTGACCCGCCCAACTGTAAAGCAACCGGTCCTTCATGCTCATTGAAATGCAGATAATCACCACGGCCAAATAAAATAGCACCAGTAGTTATCATTTCAGTATACAACACTGTGTGCTTTGTCATTTTACGATGAAAAGTACGGCAATGACGATCAGTCCAATCAAGCATAGGAGCAACGGATAGCTTTTTAGAAATCAAAGGTTTACCTATAAAAATAAAATTAGAAATTAGTGTAAACACTAAGGGAAATAACTGGTAATTTTTGAGGATTATACAAGAATTAAAAAGGTAAATAAAATTAATTTATAACCTACGATTAGACAGATAGTTGTTTTAATCTCGCAATGATCAAATTAAAATACTGCAAATGCAGTTACCTCTGATAGTTTGAAACAAAATCAATAAACAATCGTATCTTGAGAGGTAATTGTTTTTTCGCTGGATAGAGTAAATGAACTGGTCGTGGGTTAGGTTCTTCTCCAATTAATATTCTAATCAAGGTGGAATTATCTAGGTTCTCTTTAAGCAGTGAAGATGGTTGAAGAATTATTCCTTTACCTCGGCAGGCTGCAACTCTTAAGCAATTACCACTATTACTCACAAATTTACTATCTTCAATCCGTAATGATTCTATTTGAAATTCTCTTTTCAACCTAGAGTGTGTTTGCCAAGGTTTAAATCCCAAAAATAGATGTGCTTCAAGATTATTAATGTTATTTGGTATACCAAAATCTTTTAAATATGCAGGAGAAGCACAAAATATGAGTTGTTGCTCATCGACTTTTTTAGAGATATAAGATGCATCCTTTAACTCACCGACCCTAAAGATCATATCAAAATCATCCAACAGTACATCAGACAATGAATCCGAAAGCTCTAAATCAATATGAATATCAGGATACTTATCCATAAAATCACTAATGAGATAAGTTAGCTGGTATGTGCCATACGTCACAGGAGCATTTATTTTTATGCGACCTTGAGGCTCCCCTGAAAAATATTCCATCTCATGCATCAGTTGTTGATATTGTGCAGATAACTTTGCCGCTTTACTCAAATACAACTCACCTGCCTCTGTTAGTTTTTGACCTCGTGTACTCCTACTCAAAAGCTTTACATTCACCTCTTTTTCTAAAAAATTAATGTATTTACTTACCATCGTTGGTGATAACTCAAATTCATTAGCAACTTTAGAAAAACTCTTTTCCCGACATACCGCGATAAAAATATTAATTGCTTTTATTCTATCCACTATGAACCCTCAGTTAAAGCTGTTAACACCTAATTACTGTTAATCATTCCATGCTAGCAAGATAGACTAGCCACGTAAACTAGTAGGAGTAAGAATGAACACATACTTAATAAGCTTTTTTATTTTATCTTTGATAACGGTTTTAAGCCCAGGTCCAGCGGTATTATTTACAATTCACAACACGCTGAATTATAAGTTAACTAAAACGTTTTTGGGTATTTTCGGGGTCGCTACTGGAATTTTTTTTGTGGCTGCATTTGCAACGTTGATCCTTATTTTTGCAGCAAATACATTAAACTTTGCTCTTCTGGTAACTAGCGTTACTGGCTCACTGTATTTTTTCTATCTATCATTTAACAGTTTGCAAACGAGCGTACCAAAAGAGCATAAAAAAGACGTACAACTTAATTCATTTAAGCATGGAATACTGATCAGCTTATTGAACCCTAAAGCGCTTGCCTTTTGTATTTTTATATTTCCTTTATACCTAGATACTAAAACAATTAGCTTTCACAAACCTGCTCTCTTATCACTAATATTCTCATTCAATGTGATTATTGTGCACAGCATATATACATACGTTTTTACACGTATAGCAAAATCAATTGACCTTAAAAAGCTCACTTATATCTTTAATAAAATATCAGCTGCCCTATTTTTTACATTCGGTGTTTTGTTAATAAAACAAACTATCGAAAACACATCTAATTTATTCACTTAAGAAAACAGAGGTAACTATGATCGACTTATATTACTGGACTACACCTAATGGTCACAAAGCTACAATGGTGCTTGAAGAGCTGCAATTAGCATATAACATTCACCCGATAAATATTAGTGAAGGAGAGCAATTTTCAGAAAAATTTTCAAGTATCAGTCCAAACCAAAGGATCCCTGCAATCGTTGATAACTCGCCAAATGATTGTGATAAAAGTATAAATATTTTTGAGTCCGGTGCAATTTTACAATATTTAGCTGAGAAAACAGGTCACTTAATAGGAAATACAACTGAAGATAAATACAAAGTAATTCAGTGGTTAACTTGGCAAGTTGCTGGACTTGGACCAATGGCAGGGCAAAATCATCATTTTAGCCATTATGCTACTGAAGAAGTACCTTACGCAATAAAGCGATACCAGAATGAGACAAGCCGTTTATATAGTGTTATGGACAAACAATTAGCATCTACTGAATACCTTGCAGGTACTTTCTACTCTATTGCTGACATAGCGTGCTTTCCTTGGATAAGAATTCATGAATATCAGAACCAAGATATTTCTAACTTTAAGCATCTAGAACGCTGGCTGAAAGCAGTAAGTAAAAGGCCTGCTACGATTAAAGCATTAGAAGTAGCTAAAAATATCAACACAAAACCAACTGTAAATGAGAAGGCTTCAAGTTTATTATTCAACCAAGTTAAGGTGACTACACCACATCAAAATAGCGAGAAATAAACATGATCAAATTATATGAATTAGCAGGTAAAAACAACGTCATTTTTAGTCCTTATTGTTGGCGAGTACGTTTAGCTTTATTGCATAAAAAATTAGACTTTTCGGCTGTGGAAACTGCATTTACTGACATTCAAAAAATATCTGACGGTCAATTCAAAACAGTACCCGTTATCTATGATGGGAACATAGCAATTAATGATTCTTTTAAAGTTATTGAGTATTTAGAAGCTAACTATCCTGAAAAGCCCTCATTATTTAGTTCTCATGAAGGACGTGTTTTATCAACTTTTATTGAAGCATGGGCAAATTCTTTACATTCAGACATAGCCAAAATGGCAATTGCAGATATTCATAGCCATTTGCAAGATCAAGATAAAGCTTACTTTAGAAAAACGCGGGAAAGTTTCTTCGGCAAGAAGTTAGAAGATGTTCAACAAGAAAATTACGATACAGCTAAAGAGAGTTTTCTCTCAAAACTCAGTGTACTCGAAAAATATTTAACCAAAACTGAATTTATCGGGGGAGCTAGCCCACTATACCCAGATTTCATTGTTTTTGGCAGCTTACAGTGGTTATTTACAACTAGCCATACATTTGAGATTAATGAGTTAAGTAGCAACTGCAAAAATTGGTTTTTAAAGATTAGTCAGATTTATGTTATTCAGGGTTGAGGAGCTTAATCTGAAAGTACATAGCATTGATGAACTAGCGGAATAATGCTAACTGAGTCTAAATGAATATTACATACAGGAAATGTGATAACAGAACAAACTAAAATATTTCAACAGCTACCAGCATTGGAGATGAACAATGATCACTAGAAAATGGACTGCACCAATACCCACATCTAAGCGTGATGAATATATAGATTATATAATGCAAACTGGCTTTGCAGATTATAAGAGTACAAAAGGTAATATAGGTGCGTTTTTAACGCTAGAAGAAAAAGACAATAAACTTTATTTTACAACACTGACTTTTTGGGACTCTTATGAGTCGATTAAAAATTTTGCAGGTGAAAATTATCATCTGGCAAAATATTACCCTAAGGACGATGATTTTCTTATTGACAAACCCAAGTATGTTGAACATCAAGAAGTCGTTTATGGTAATAGTGAGGCAATAAGGATGGACACATGAAAATAAGAAAAGCAGGTCAAGCAGATAAATCCCAAGTTATGAAAATAGTTGAGAGGCTTGCTGATTTTGAAACTCCATACTGGAGAACTGATAAAGAAATTGTAAAGGGTGATTTGAAAGTTATTGAGGCTTACTTTAATAAACGTCAATCAAACCAGTATTTGTATGTCGCAGAGCTAGAAAGCAAAGTAGTCGGCATTTTATTTGTAGAAACAAGACAAGACTTTTTTAACAATAAAAGTTTATTGCATATTTCTATTTTGGCCGTTCCTAAATCTCATGAAGGACTTGGTATTGGCACTAAACTACTTAAATATTCTGAAGAATTTGCTCGCGAATTGAATATTACAAATATTAGTTTAAACGTTTTTTCCTCTAATCAACATGCAAGAGACATCTATATAAATAGAGGTTTTAATGAAGAAACAATATTTATGCTTAAAGAAGTATAAATTAAAACACGCTAGGTAGCCTGTAGATAAACCTTAATTATTCACGGGCTTAACATTATCCCTTTTTGTCCCTTATTAAAACGAACAAAACACTAAATACTTGAATTCAAATAAAAATAACCATTCAATCGCATCCATCGAGCATGGGTGCAACGGATAACTTGTGATAAATCATATAATTAACAACAAATAAGTGAATTAAAGCCTGATTCAGACGTTAGAAATAACATCTGAAATTTTGGCTAATTATACGGGATTTAACGAGGCTAGACAAAAATTAATTACCGTTAGTGATTGGACTGATTCCTATCATTTTTCGTTAGGATGTGAATCACAAATCTTTGCTAGGGTTCGCTCAAAATTATCATACTCTTTATCTTCCAAAAGACCTTTAAATGATTTTGCCAAATTCTTATAAACAGAGCTTTGAATACTCAAGAACAACTTCCGACCCTTTTCTGTTAATAGTATATGCTGTGCTCTTGCATCATATTGACAAGTGGCGCGATATATCAACTCTCGTTTTTCAAGCTTATTGACCATTAAACTTGCTGATGATTTTTGCACCTGCATTTCAGCAGCCAGTGCCGATAAATGAGTACTATCATCATGCTTCTCACTTGCAGGATCAATTTCTGCATTCTCTGCAATATGAACACATAATAAGTACTCAAATTCACTGTAACTCAAACTGCTTTCTTTATTATCAAACACTTGAACATCCCACGTTCTAGAGATCATTCGTTGAAACTTTATTAGTGAGTTTTCCAAATCCATAGTTAAACAATTTCATTTAGTTAGCTTACCTAACAAAATAACATTTCTTCTGTATAAGTACTAACTATTAATTATATGACGAACCTCACAGCATATATTTGCAAGAGTCACTCCTTACATTTTTCACATAAATAACATTACAAACAAAAATTAGTTTGACTAACTAACTTAAATAATCATAATAGTTAGGCAACCTAACAATGATTAATGAAAATATGAATGATAATAAAGATGACCTACTTGCCAGTGCATGGAATGACAAACTTACCGAAGATTACGTTGACCAATGGGGAGAGCTTCTACTTCACAAAAAAGTTCCTGAATTCTGTAATCTATTACCAACAGAGATTGTTTTAGATATTGGTTGTGGCAGCGGAGCTGCTGTTAGAGCAATTGCCAGTAACCTCACAACAGGACATGCGACAGGCATAGATCCAACACCTAAAATGCTTGAAATCGCTACGAAACTCACCGTAAAAGACAGCAATTTTCAACAGGTAACATATCTACTTGCTGGAGCGGAAAAAATACCCGTTGAAAGTGAAAGCTGTGACTTAGTGTTAGCGGTGAATACTCTGCATCATTGGGTAAATGTTAACGATGGACTCAATGAAGTACTAAGAATACTAAAGCCGTCAGGTCGGTTTGTCTCTGTTGATGATCTTTGGGAAGAGTCTGTTGAATATAGCCAAGAGCAAGCTAACGATAAAGATAACGAAAATTCTTCATGCAAACATGAACTTAAAACTAGAAATGGTATTGTGAAATTACTGAACAAAACTGGCTTTACAAATATTTCAAATTCGGAGCACCGTGAACCAGATGCCACTGCATCAATAATCACAGGATATAAAGCTTAATATTAACTGAAGGAGATTAATATGAACATTACACTCGCGCTTATAGGACTTTCGATATATATCTTGTTGTGGGAAAAGTTACCTGATTGGGGAAACTGGTTTAACTGGATTATTGAAAGATTACCTAGACCACTGGCGTATTTATACGAAGCGTGGCAATGCCCCTACTGCTTTGGCTTTTGGGTTGCATTAGCCCTACATGGTATAACTGGATTACAGACAATCCCAGCATTAGAAACTATGCCTAGTTATATCGGTATTGGTGGTACTGCCATTGCGTGGATATTAGATGCATTAGCAACGGCAACTTTAATCATGTTAGGGCAACTTTGCTTAAATGCTATTGCAGCGCCTGCAATTAAAGGATATCAAATGACGATGGAGTTTAAGCAATCTTTTAAAGAAAAGTCAACCGATTCACTTTAAGGATAAAATGCACCTCTAATAATAAAATATGGGTGATACGTAAACTATGTAATGTCACTCATTTTTTATTACAAATATTTTGAAAAATCCTAACAAAGGAATTTTACCATGACAGATCTCCTACCGCTGTGGCAAAGATGCGCGTTTAATACTGAACGACTTTTAATTAAAAGTGTTAAGTCCCAAATATTAGACGATGACAGTAAACGACTATACACACTTAAAGTTTTAGAGTTACTAACGCCAGCTGTGACTAGTTCTCTACCTAGTGAGTGGCAAAACATAACAAGCTACAAAGGGGCAAGTAATTGGTGGAAACAGAGAATTGAAGAAAGCAGTTTTCTATCCATCCAACTAAAACCAAACAATAAGATTATTGGCTTTGTTTTTCTCTATGACGATGAGACGAAAAGAGGACAATTGGATTTACATATCAGCTATCTATTAGGTGAATCTTATTGGGCTAGAGGATATGGAAGTGAATTAATTAAAGGCCTAGTTAATTGGGCATAGTTAGATAAGCACATCCACTCTCTAATTGGAGGTGTTGAAGTCAATAATATTGGGTCAATTAAGGTAATGGAAAAAAATGGATTTATTCGTTCAAAGCTGGATAGCCCTGATAAAAACGTTATATTTTTAGAGCATGTAATTAATAAGAGCAGATATTAAGAGAACATTTATTGTCCCCTTTTGTCCCTTTCTGAAAACACCATTCAAATTAAACCATTGAATTACATAGGCATTATATAATCAATCGCATCCATCAAGCATCGGGGCCACAGAAAAGCGTCTATTCAAAGTAAAATCCTCAGGTAATTAATAACAGTTAGGGCTAAATAAAAGCCCCACATTTTACATAAATGCAGGGCTTCCATCAATCTTAAGCATTCAAATCAAAAAACATCGATCACAAACTTATGAAAACACCTGCAACCCGAAGTAATGAGCAATGCCATCTAATATATTCGTAACGGCAACTGATGTAAGAATCAATCCCATGATCCGACTAATAATGCTCGCGCCGCTATCACCTATTAACTTATGAACATGAGTCGCTAGCAATAATAAAACTAACACCACCGCAAGTACTGCAAGCATGACAGCTGAAGTAATTGATTGTTCGACCCATGTATACTCATTATTACGTGTCATAAGCACAGCCCCGAGCATTGCCCCAGGACTAGCAATTGACGGAATTGCCAAAGGAAATATAGCCGTTGCCGTACTATCTCTCACACTTTTGATTTCGGTTTCAGGCTTACTTTCACCAAAAATCATAGATAGTGCAAACAAAAGTAGGACAATACCACCTGCAATCTGAAAAGCGGACAGTGGAATTTTGATTGCATTTAAAAGCAGCTCTCCCGCCAGAACAAAAAACAACAACACTACTGCAGAAACCGCAACAGCCTTGTAAGCTACTTTACGCTTAAACTGCTCACAGTCGCCACGCGTAGTAGCAATAAAAACAGGAACAGTGCCAATTGGATCGATAACCGCAAAAAAGAAGATAAATATCGCTAATAATTCATTCATTGCTAGACTTCCTAGAATAAAACTGTCTAATAAAAACGCTGCAAGTACAACACAGTATGTTAGTATATCACGGTAGCGTAAGGATAAGAGAATGATGAATATAGAGTCACTCGTTAGTAAAGCAAAACAAGTATGCGACAATCGTGGCGCCCGATTTACACCGATCCGTGAAAAAGTATTTCGCCTACTGGCTAGCGCCCAAGGCGGCGTTGGGGCTTATGATTTATTAGAACAACTTAAAATCACTGAGTCAGGGGCTAAACCTGCGACGATATATCGTGCATTAGACTTTTTAGCAGAACTAGGCTTTATCCACAAAATTGAAAGTACTAACGCATTTATGCTGTGTCATCATTTTGACCACATTCATCCTGTACAACTTTTAATATGTGATAAGTGCGGTTTTGTCAAAGAGTTACACTCAACTGTGATTTCACACGAACTTAACAGTCTTGCCGCCGAAAGCGAATTTACTGTATCAGGGCAAACAATAGAAGCCCATGGTATTTGTGGTTCATGTAAGGAATAATTAAGTGCAGAGCTCAAATTAGCCGCTACACTTTAATTTATAACAGCAGTATAAACTGCCAACTCAAGGGATAAGTAACAATGAATGTAGAGTTCATCAATCCTTTTTTAACGTCTCTGTTAAATGTACTAGGTACAATGGCTCAAACCGAATTAAAACCGGGTAAGCCTAGAATTAAAAAAGATGAAGTTGCCTGTGGTGATGTTTCAGGTTTAATAGGTATGGTAGGCCCGCAAACTAAAGGTTCATTTTCTATTACCTTTGATGAAAGCTTAGCGCTGACTATTATGGAACGTATGCTAGGTGAGCGCCCTGACTCAATTGACGAAGAAGTAACTGACATGGTTGGTGAAATAACCAACATGGTTACCGGTGGTGCAAAAAACCTACTGGGTGAAAAAGGTTATGACTTTGACATGGCCACACCTATAGTTGTATCTGGTAAAGGCCATACTATTACGCATAAAAGTGATGGTGCAAAAATACTCATCCCATTCACCTCTGATGCAGGTAATGCAAATATTGAAGTCAGTTTCGATAAAATATGAGTTGGTTACAAAAACAACTGGTTTTGAAGCCTCGCTCTCGAGGCTTTCATATTATTGATAATGAAATACTCACTCAACTCCCTGAAATCTCCCATTATAAAATTGGCTTACTCCACCTTTTTATTCAACACACTTCTGCCAGCTTAACGATTAATGAAAATGCTGATCCTACCGTACGTATGGATATGGAGAGTCATTTCAATAAGTTTGTACCCCAGTGCCAACCTTATTATCGTCATGATTATGAAGGCGATGACGATATGCCAGCACATATCAAAAGTAGTACCTTAGGGTGTGAGCTTACAATTCCTATTAATCAAGGATGTTTACAATTGGGGACATGGCAAGGCATTTATTTAGGTGAGCATCGCGACCATGGCGGCACAAGAAGACTTATAGCGACACTGCAAGGGCAAGTTTAAAGCCATCAGCCATCAGCCATCAAGAAAAGCATGCAGTTCTGTAAGGTTTAAGATAATTTACTTAATAGAGTATTTTGATTTGTTTAATAAAGATTGGAGCGGTACACGAGGCTCGAACTCGTGACCTCGACCTTGGCAAGGTCGCGCTCTACCAACTGAGCTAGTACCGCTTTATAAATTGTATTTTTAAAAATAATTCAACTTCTTATGGTTAGAAATTGGAGCGGTACACGAGGCTCGAACTCGTGACCTCGACCTTGGCAAGGTCGCGCTCTACCAACTGAGCTAGTACCGCATTAATTTTTAAATCACTCTAATTTCTTTGGTTAGAAATTGGAGCGGTACACGAGGCTCGAACTCGTGACCTCGACCTTGGCAAGGTCGCGCTCTACCAACTGAGCTAGTACCGCATTAATTTTTAAATCGCTCCAATTTCTTTGGTTAGAAATTGGAGCGGCACACGAGGCTCGAACTCGTGACCTCGACCTTGGCAAGGTCGCGCTCTACCAACTGAGCTAGTGCCGCATTTAAATAGTCAGTAATTCGTCCGTTGTCACGCGACTAGTCGCAGTGAACGTTCAGGCAACTGAGCTAGTGCCGTACTACATGTTTATTTCAAGCAACTTAAACACAGTAACCCCGCAGGGGTTATCGTCTTAAGCGGGGCGGGATTCTACAATAATTCCATGTGTTTGCAAGTGTTTTTTACAATTTAAAGAATTTTTCTTGATAGACTTTTAATTCCATAATGGAATCTTTAATATCATCAAGAGCAAGGTGTGAGCCTTTTTTGTTCACTTGCGCTAAAACTTCAGGTTTCCAGCGTCGTGCGAGCTCTTTAATTGTACTGACGTCTAAATTGCGGTAATGAAAGTAATCTTCCAGTTCGCGCATGTATTTATTCATAAAGCGTCTATCTTGCCCTATCGAGTTACCACACATAGGTGAGGCACCTGCTGGAACCCACAACTTTAAAAATGCCAATGTTTGCTCAACGGCATCTTGCTCTGTGAATTTACTCGTCTTACAACGAGCTGTTAGACCTGATTGACCGTGCTGGTTAGTGCACCATTCATCCATACCATCGAGCAACTCATCACTTTGATGAATTGCAATAGTTGGACCTTCGGCCAAGATGTTTAGCTCACTGTCGGTGACAACGGTGGCGATTTCGAGTATTTTGTCTGTACTTGGTTCTAGACCTGTCATTTCGAGGTCGAGCCAAATCAGATTTGATTTATGAAAAGACATAATTACCTTGCGGTGCTTTCCTTTAGATCTAACGCATTTAGATATATCATATTAGTATCATCAGTCGACCTAAAGCTTTTTTTTCAAAAAGCACGACATTTAACTAAGTTATGGGCCAAAAGTGGCAAAACAGAAGAAATTAAGTAAAGGTCAATCCCGTAGGATTAAGGCCAATCATGAAAAACGCTTATCTAATGCAGATTCTGCACCAGCCAAAAGTAAGGCTGATAAGTGGCAAACCGATAATTTAGGTGCGCCTGAAAATGCTGTAGTGATCAGTCGTTTTGGTCAACATGCCGATATTGAAACCGATGACGGTGACGTATTGCGCTGTAATATTCGCCGTACTGTTAAAGGTATTGTTTGTGGCGATGAAGTGCAATTTCGTCGCGCTAAAGTAAGTGAAGGTGATTTAGCCGGCGTTATTGAAGCAATGCATGAACGCCGTTCGCAGCTTACACGCCCTGATTTTTACGATGGTGTAAAAGTCATTGCCGCCAACATCGATCAAATTTTGATGGTGTCAGCAGTATTACCTGAATTTACCCCCAGTATTATCGACCGCTACCTTATTGCCTGTGAAGACATGGGCATAGAGCCTATTTTAGTGCTCAATAAAATAGACTTAATTGATGAGCAAGGGCTTGCCAATATTAATAAAATTTTGGATATTTATAGAGCACTTGATTACCAAGTGTTACTGGTTAGTAATATTACAGGCAAAGGTATTGATGAGCTCAAAGATACTCTGGTCGATAAAAATAGCATTTTTGTTGGTCAAAGTGGTGTCGGTAAATCAACGCTCGTGAACACGGTATTACCTAATGCCGAAATACTTACCAAAGAAGTCTCTGAGAACAGCGGCCTTGGTCAACACACAACAACTGTGTCACGACTTCACCACTTACCTTCTGGCGGTAACTTAATTGATTCTCCTGGTATTCGTGAATTTGGCTTGTGGCATTTAGATGTAGAACGCGTTACTTGGTGTTTTAAAGAGTTTCGTGAGTTTATTGGTGGTTGTCGCTTTAGGGATTGTAAACATTTGAATGATCCTGGCTGTATAATTCGCCAAGCAATCGATGAAGGTGATATTTCACAGCTACGTTTTGATAGCTACCACAGAATTTTAGAAACTATGGCCGATGGCCGCGCCGGAGCGCGTGCTCCTCGTATTTAATTTTTAGGAAGAAACTTGTGAGTTTAGATAAATTCAAAATCGCAATGCAGTACGCAATGCCAAAACATTTTGTATCTCGTATGGTAGGCAAGTTAGCCGCGGCTAAAGCTGGTGCATTAACCACTACTTTGATCAAATTGTTTATTAAACAATATAAAATAGATATGAACGAAGCGCAGTATAGCGATCCGGCTCACTATAAAACCTTTAATGAGTTTTTTACTCGCCCATTAAAAGAAGGTGTGCGCCCATTAACAACCGATGATAGCATCATTACTCATCCCGTTGATGGTGCAATTAGCCAGCTAGGCGCTATCGTAGACGGTCAGCTTATTCAAGCTAAAGGACATGATTACAGCTTACAAGCGCTACTAGGTGGCTCTGAGCAGGATACAGCACCATTTTTAGGTGGCGAGTTCGCAACGATTTACCTTGCTCCGAAAGACTATCATCGTATTCATATGCCGATTGATGGCACCTTGAGCAAAATGATTTACGTTCCGGGTGATTTATTCTCAGTAAACCCACTGACCGCGCAAAATGTGCCTAACTTATTTGCACGTAATGAGCGTGTAGTGGCGATTTTTGATACTGAAATTGGCCCTCTTGCTATGGTGCTAGTGGGCGCAACAATTGTTGCCAGCATCGAAACCATTTGGGCTGGTACAGTTACCCCACCAGCAGGTAAAGATGTCTTTAGCTGGAATTACCCAACCTCAGGTGACAACAGCATTACCTTGAAAAAAGGCGATGAAATGGGCCGCTTTAAATTAGGCTCAACCGTTATTTTAGCCTGGGGTGCTAATAAAGCAGGTATTTTAGATGATCAAAAGCCGGAAACGGTAACGCGTATGGGCACACCATTTGCCGAGATTAATTGTTAATTATTAATTATTAATCTTAAATAAAAACGCGGAAGACTAATTCAGTCATTCCGCGTTCTATTATTTCAAGCCTCTTCACAGCCACACTCTGCACACTGCGGCGCTTTACTTAATTTAAACTGCTGCTGCACTAAACCTAAGCCATCAAAGCGAACAAATTTACTTCCCTGATGATGACCTAAAATTACATTAACCGCTAATAATGCCTGCATTGAACCAATCACACCTAATAACGGACTTAACACACCAGCATTACTGCAGTTAAGCGTCTGCTCATCAGCGGTTCGTGGAAACACACAACCGTAACATGGGCTGTGTTGATCACGAAAATCAAAACACATTAGCTGTCCATCGGTTGCGATTGCTGCACCAGAAACCAAAGGGATAGCGAGCTTTAAACAAAAATGATTAACCACATAACGAGTATTAAAGTTATCACTGCAATCAAGCACTAGGGTTGCGTCTGTAAAAATCTGCTCGGCATTTTCAGCACTAAGCTGAATGTTTAAGGTGTTAATCGTAATTTGATTATTTAAGCTACTCAGTACTTTACCCGCCGCACTGACTTTCTGTTGCCCAAGGTGATTTACTTTATAAAGCACTTGGCGCTGTAAATTTGAAAGCTCAACGTTATCATCATCCAATAAAGTAAGCTTGCCAACGCCAGCAGCAGCTAAATACAACAAGGCAGGACTGCCTAAACCACCAGCGCCAACCACCACAACGTGAGCTGCCTTGAGCTTTAACTGCCCTTCAAGGCCAACTTCTTTAAGCATTAAATGGCGACTGTAACGCAACTGCTCTTTGTCAGATAAAGCGCCCTCGATTACCTCAGCCATCGCTGTTAATCGCCATTTGTAATTCTGCTATCGCCTGTTGATAATCACTTGCCTCTGTAATGGCTCTAACAACAGCCACACTGCCCACGCCAGTTGCTGCAACCTCACTCGCGCGTGCTAAATCAATGCCACCGATCGCCACTGTTGGGTAATCGCTCATTAACGGCACAAAGTGTTTTAGTTTTTCAAGACCTTGTATTTGCCCTGTCATATCTTTAGTGGTGGTTGGGTATATTGCCCCAAACGCCATATAACTAGGACGATAATTATGAGCACGAAGCATTTCATAAAACCCATGCGTCGAAAGTCCCAAACGCAGCCCAGCTTCTTTAATGGCGACTAAATTAGCCTCAAGCAAATCTTCTTGACCTAAATGTACACCGTACGCGCCATGCTTAATTGCTAACTGCCAGTGATCGTTTATATATACATGACCATCGTATTTTTTACCCAGCATCACCGCAGCAGCCACGGCATCATCAAGCTCACGCTCTGTACCTTGCTTCATTCTTAGCTGGACGGTTTTAATACCTTGCGCCAGGCATTTCTCTAACCAATCAACAGTATCAACAACAGCATATAAACCAAGCTGTTTGCTCTCACAAGCAGGAAAACCAGCAGCCATAGTAAATTCATTTGGCGCATCAAAGTCTAATTCGTCAGCAAGCCAACTCCCGGCTTCAATCACTTGTGGGTAATCATCAAGGTTTTCAGGGAAACACGTTTGTGCCACAGGGCCAATCCCTTCACCATAACGTACTGCGGCTTTTAAGCCTTGGTTGATATACGCTTTTGCTAAAATAAAGGCATCTTTTAAGGGGTATTGTTTTGCTAAACACGCCGCAATAACAGAGGCCATACTACAGCCAGTCCCATGGCTATGTGGTGTTTGAATTTTTTCATTGCCGAGCCAATACTCACTCCCCCCATCGGTGCTGCCATCGATACAATAATCAATACAATAACCGCTCGGGTAATCCCAATGACCGCCCTTGATCACCACGGCTTTTGCGCCCCAGCTTTGTAACTTTGCTGCGGCTTCTCTTACGGCGCTTGGTCCAATTAAATACACACCCGTTAACAGCTGCGTTTCGTGCGTATTCGGGGTGATCACATCTACCAGCGGCAATAAACATTCTTTAATTGCACTAACGGTGTCTTCTTCGGTAAGTAAATCACCACTGCTGGCAATCGCAACGGGGTCATACACTACTAAAGGCGGCACAGGCCAAGTACTTTGATAATGCTTAATATGTTCACTGACAAGTTGAATTTGCTGTACATTTGCTAACATGCCGATTTTAATTACTGCGGCTTTCATATCATGCTCAAGCGCAAGTAACTGCGATTCAATAACCTCTGTAGAAATAGGATTTAGTGCTTCAACGCCTAAACTATTTTGTGCAGTGAGTGCGGTAATTGCTGTACAGCCATGCACACCAAAGCTTTGCATCGCTTTAATATCAGCCTGAATACCTGCACCGCCACCTGAATCTGAGCCTGCAATTGTCCAAACAACCTGTTTCATAAACACATTTATCCTAAATTTTATCTTGATGCCAAAATGGCATACCCATTGTTGGTGTTGAGGGAGCCGCAACCTCTTTTTCAGGCATTGCTTTAGCCAAATAACCAAAACGTCCAGCTTCAACCGCAGCTTTAAATGCACAACTCATAGTGACAGGACAACCCGCCCCCGCAATGGCTGAATTTAATAATACCGCATCATACCCCATTTCGAGTGCTTGGCAGGCATGTGAGGGGAGACCAAGGCCCGCATCAACTATTAAAGTCAGCTCTGGCAATCGTTCTCGAATAGTTTTTAAATTATATTGATTTAACAACCCTTTACCTGTGCCTATTGGCGCACCCCATGGCATTAACACTTCACACCCGGCCTGCGCTAAGCGCTGGCATAGCACTAAATCATCCGTGCAATACGGTAGCACTTTGAATCCTTCAGCTAAAAGGATTTTAGTCGCTTCAAGCAGTGCAAAGGGATCGGGTTGCAGGTTGTATTCGTCGCCGATTAACTCTAATTTAATCCAATCGGTGGCAAACACTTCTCGGCACATTTGCGCCAATGTAACCGCTTCTTTAACACTGTGGCAACCTGCGGTGTTAGGTAATATTTTTAAGCCAGTGTCTTTTATTAATTGCCAAAAATCATCCCCCGCAGCAGCACTTTGCTGGCGGCGTAAAGACACAGTGACAATCTGCGAACCAGACGCCTCAATCGACTCAGCCATAATCGCCGGTGAGGGATACAGTGCAGAGCCAATTAATAATCGACTATTAATCTGTTCGCCATAAATATTAAAACTGTCGTCGATACAATCTTTCATACTATCCCCCTTGAATTGGCGAGAGTAACTCAAGGCTATCACCTTCATTCAATTGTGTATCTGCACATAAGCTACGCGCGATAAAAACCCCATTTAATGCCACTGCAAATGGCTCTTTCGCGCCAAATTGGCTAAGCGCATCGAGTAACGTGTGCTTATCACTTAATACAAATGGCTGTCCATTTATCATTATATTCATAGTTTTATTCATCTTATTCGATTTTAGCTACGGCATCAGCCACTAGACTTGGCGCTAATAAATAACCATGGCGATACAGGCCATTAATGCTGATCACCTTACCTTGCTTGCTTACTTGTGGGCGGTTATCGCTAAATGCTGGGCGTAAACCAGTTTGAATATTTAACAGTCTCGCTTCAGCAAAACCACTGTGAACGGTGTATGCAGCAGAAAGTAACTCAAGCGTTGAACGCACTGTGGCTGGACCATTATCTTGTGATTCAATTTCGGTCGCGCCAATAACATATTCATGCTTAGGTTTAGGTGCAATATAAATGGGATAACGTGGATGCATTAGTCGTATGGGCCGAGTAAGTTTAACCTCAGGCGCATATAAACGCGCAACTTCACCACGGACTCCACGTAATTTACAACTGACGCTTTTTGCCCCAAGCCCTCGACAATCAATTATATAGTCAAACGCGCCTTGTATACTTTCTGAACTTATATCAATTGTTTTACCAAATTCAAAACTCACGCCTCGTGCTTGTAGTGTTTTATAACTTGCCTGATAAAATGCTTGGTTATCAATTTGCCCTTCGCAAGGTAAATAAAGCCCTTGGTTAAAACGCCCAGATAACTCAGGTTCGAGTTCATTAATATGTGTACTGGTTAGTGAATGAGCCTGATGCCCCAGCAAAGGTTTTAGGCGCTGAGCAAAGCTTTGTAAATCGCCTTTATCTTGCTGATGAGCAACCACTAATGTGCCCTGCTGTTGAAAAAACACCTCATCATCTAACTGCGCTAAAATAGCAGGCCAACGGGCTATCGAATCAAGCCCCATTAATGCTAAATCTTGTTCACACAAAACAGACTCAGCAAGTGGTGCAAGCATTGCCGCTGCAACACGGCCTGCACTATCAAGCGCTTGCTCATCACCCGCTTCAAATACAGTTATCTGATGCAGCATACTCAATTCAAGCGCCGCCAAACGCCCAGTTAAACCAAAACCTATTACCGCAATTTTGTAAGACATAATAACCTCTCAGCTATAAGCTGTAAGCCATAAGCGGTGCTCTGCTTACAACTTAAAGCTTATCGCTTACAACTAGCTTTTAAACCGCTTTATGGTAAATCTCTGAGCCAGTTTGTTTAAACTCGTCAGATTTAGCTTTCATCTCAGCTTCCACATCAACCATTTTTATTTCAATACTCTCACCAACATTGTTTGGATCGATACCTCTGGCTTCTAGGTCTTTGGCATATTCGCGCACTTCTTGGGTGATTTTCATTGAACAGAATTTTGGCCCACACATAGAGCAAAAATGCGCTACTTTTCCTGACTCTTGCGGTAGCGTTTCATCATGGTATTCGCGGGCGCGAACTGGGTCTAAACCAATATTAAATTGGTCATGCCAGCGGAACTCAAAACGCGCTTTTGACAATGCATTATCACGCTCTTGTGCTCCCGGGTGACCTTTTGCTAAATCTGCAGCATGGGCCGCTATTTTATAAGTGATCAGCCCTTCTTTTACGTCTTCTTTATTTGGCAGACCTAAATGCTCTTTGGGTGTTACATAACACAACATTGCACAGCCATACCACGCAATTTGTGCCGCACCAATACCGGAGGTAATATGGTCATAACCTGGTGCAATGTCAGTTGTAAGCGGGCCAAGCGTATAAAATGGCGCTTCATCACAATGCTTAAGTTGCTCTTCCATGTTTTCTTTGATCATGTGCATTGGCACATGGCCTGGACCTTCAATAAAGACTTGTACGTCGTGCTTCCATGCTATTTTTGTCAGCTCACCAAGTGTGCGCAATTCACTAAATTGTGCATCATCGTTGGCATCAGCAATTGACCCCGGACGCAGGCCATCACCTAATGAGAAACACACATCGTATTGCTTTAAAATCTCGCAGATATCTTCAAAATGCGTATAAAGAAAGTTTTCTTTATGGTGCGCTAAACACCACTTAGCCATAATTGAACCACCACGCGATACAATACCGGTAACACGCTTTGCCGTCATAGGTACATAGCGTAGTAAAACACCAGCGTGAATAGTAAAGTAATCTACGCCCTGCTCAGCTTGTTCAATTAGGGTGTCGCGGAAGATTTCCCATGTTAGGTCTTCTGCTACACCATTTACTTTTTCAAGTGCTTGATAAATTGGTACGGTACCAATTGGCACAGGCGAGTTACGTACTACCCACTCGCGGGTTTCGTGAATATAACGCCCTGTTGATAAATCCATTACGGTGTCAGCGCCCCAACGGGTTGACCACACCATTTTTTCAACTTCTTCTTCGATAGATGAACTTACTGATGAATTACCTATATTTGCGTTTACTTTCACTAAAAAGTTACGCCCTACTATCATCGGCTCGGTTTCAGGGTGGTTAATATTGTTTGGTAAAATTGCACGTCCGCGAGCAATTTCATCACGTACAAATTCAGGAGTAATAAACTCAGGAATGCTCGCGCCAAACGATTCACCTTTATGCTGCTGCGCTAATAACTCTTTTTGGATTTGCGCACGACCCATATTTTCGCGTACTGCGACATATTCCATTTCTGGTGTGATAATACCTTGGCGAGCATAATGCATTTGCGTGACGTTTTTACCCGCTTTAGCGCGACGAATTTTAGGTAAGTGTTCAAAACGAATGTGGTCAAGACCTTCGTCAGCCATACGTTGCTGTGAGAATTGTGATGTAACTGATTCCAGCACCTCGGTATCGCCGCGGTTTTCAATCCACTGTTCACGGTATTTATCAAGGCCTTTTCGCACATCAAGAGTGAAATCTGGGTCTGTATATGGGCCCGATGTATCATAAACACGCAGTGGTGCATTTGACTCGTAAACTGGGTTTTCATCAGTGCCACCAATGAAAGTATCGCTTAACGTAATTTCTCGCATACCAACGCGTACATTCTCTTGGGTACCTTGTACATACACTTTGTGTGAACTTGGAAAAGGTTGCCCAGTAAGGTTATAAATATAATCTGATGCAGCCGCACGGGTTTCGCGGCGAGACGGTTTATTTGATGTATTTGACATGACTTACCTCATTGCTAAAGGGTTGTCTCGTCAGATATTGCAATGCAATAGAGAGTAGCAAATGCTACATGGATCGTAGATTGGTGTTACAAAAAAGCACTACCAACCTTGGCAGCCAGAGTACTTATACGCCAAACAGGCGCACAAGCACCCGTTTATGGCAGCTTGTTCCCTACGCAGGTGTTAGCCTGATCAGGTTCACGGATCCCGCTTTCGCGATCTCAGCCTTTGAGCTAAAACTCAAGGCACTCCGACAAGTAAAAATTCTATATATTGTTCGCTGACGAGTGTACGTCAGATGTAATTAGCCTGCAAGGGGTTAACTTGCAGGAATAAACGCAAATGTCTGTTCGCCATTTAAAACTAATTGTTGATTTTGGATTTGTAACGGCACACCCTGCTTCAACGCATTTAAAAATTGCTGCTCAAACGCATCTAACTCATCACCACATGATTTTCGGGTCATGCCTAACTTATTAACCGTTAAATGATTATCATCCAGCAAGCCTTCGCCAAAAAATTTATTGCAACCCGCAAAACCATTGACTTGCAACGCTTCAATAAAACTTAATGATGCAGTGTAAGATGTCGGGATCGCTAAACCATCAACATGTGATAGTTGCCACTTAGTGTATTTCAATTGCTCACTTGTGACTGTCCCTGTCGATGAGCAGCCAATACAAAAACCGATAACAAGCATCGGTATTGCTGCTAATTTCATGTGATTCTTAACCTAAAATTCAATCAACACATAGTAACAATAATTAACAGTTTTTACCGTTAATAATGCATGTTTTAAATGTAAAAAATTGTTCTAAGATAGTAAAAAACATTCGCACTAATGAATTATTCACTTTTAAATAGCTGATTAACTTGCTCTGGTAAAAATGGTCGCCCTTGCTCGTTGACACTAGTTCCTATTACTAATGCTTTAAGCATGACTTTATCATCACTTTTACGTATCACGGTTTGCCTAAATCCGAATTTTAATCTGCTAATACGCTCCGGCTCTACAACAACATAAAACTCATCGCCAGGCACTAAAGACTGTTTATAGTCTATCTCACTACGCATAACCACTAAATTAATTTTATCTCGGGCAAGCTGCGCGAAATCAATGCCGTTGGCGTATAAAAATTCATGGCGAGCATGCTCTAAATAATTAAAATAAACACTGTTGTTTACTATACCCTGTAAATCACATTCATAGTCGCGCACTTTAAAGTCTACTTTAAATGTCATATTCGTAATCCTAATTATGTATACTGTGCGCGTTTATAACATATAGACACCCAAAAGTTGAATAACGACTTTAATGAGAATAGTTGTTATCATACAAGTCCCTGAAATGGAGTTAAGCAACCGAATGAAACTACGTCTGTCTTTAATTACCGCTGCGCTACTACCTTTATTAAGCGCCCCAGCTTTTGCTGAAGATACTGATCTTGAAAAAATACTTGTTACTGGGGACTTTCAAAAAGAGAGCATTCAAACCCTCAGTGCCAGCGCCAGTTTATTTAGCCAGCAAGAAATTAATGACCGAGGCGCTAACTTTTTAGATGAAATGTTGGCCAGTGCCGCTAATGTTAACTTTTCATCTGGTGCATCTCGCGGACGCTTTATCCAAATTCGTGGGGTTGGTCTGCGCTCACAATTCGTTGATCCAATTAACCCATCGGTTGGTTTAGTGATTGATGGCATTAACTATTCAGGTCTTGGTGGCAGCTCATTACTTTTTGATGTAAACCAAATTGAAATTTATCGCGGCCCACAAGGTACGCGCTTTGGTGCTGATGGTTTGGGTGGGATGATCCAAATGGAATCAGCTGATCCTACATTTGATCCTAGTGTAAAGGTTCAACTAGGTGCTGGTAACTATAATAGCTACGAAGCAGGTATTGCTGCCGGCATTGGTATTACTGACAGCACTGCGGTACGCGCCAGTATTTACCAACGTGAATCTGATGGCTTTATGGATAATGAGTATTTAGGTAAGCCAACACAACAACAAGATGAAATGATCAGCCGCTTTAAGCTACACAGCCAATTAAGCGATCATTTACGTACTGAATTAAGCGTTCACTATATTGATATTAACAATGGCTATGACGCATTTACCCTTGATAATAGCCGTAATAGTGTAGCGGATAGCCCAGGACAAGATAACCAAGAAAGTATTGCTGTAGGGCTTGCCAATATTTATACCGGTTTTGATCTATTTGATGTGAGCTTAAACTTATCAGGCATAGACAGTGAATTACTATATAGCTTTGATGAAGACTGGGTATGTAATGATACCAGTAAGCCAAAATTATGTGGTGCAGGTTTACATGAGCAAAGTTATAGCTACAAAGATGCATACTATCGTGATCGCAAAGATAAAACGGCAGAGCTGCAATTTAATGGAAAAGCCCAAGACTGGATTACCGGAATCTATTATCAAAACCGTAATGTAGGGCTTGATCGTCAACGCATAGAAAATTCTGATTTAGCTTTATTTAATTCTACTTATGAAGTTAGTAATGTTGCTGTTTATGGTCAATTAGCCACTCCAATAAATGCTAAAACAACATTGATTACTGGTCTACGTGTTGAAGAGCACAGTAGTGATTACAGTGACAGTAATGGGTTTATTGTGAGTAGTGATGATGTAATGGTCGGTGGTAAAGTAGCCCTTGAATATCAAGTAATTGATCGAACAATGATCTACACAAGTATTACTCGCGGCTACAAAGCTGGCGGCATTAACTCTGAAGCCCTCGCCAAAGCACAAGAGTTCGGCCTCGGCGCTGACTTTTTTCAACAACACACAACTTTTGATCCTGAGTACTTATGGAATGCCGAGTTCGGCGTTAAAGGCAGCTCATTGGATGACAAATTTGTACTGCGCTTAGCGGCATTTTATATGTACCGTGAAGACATGCAATTAAAGTCTTGGTTGGTAGAAGGTCAAAACTTTACTAGCTATTTTGATAATGCAGGATCTGGTGAGAACTACGGTCTAGAAATTGAAGGCAGCTACCAGCTAACCGATGATTTATTTTTTACTGGTAGTGTTGGTTATTTAGATACTAAGATTAATGATTATGTAGCTAGAACAAGCCTCTATTCACCTCCATTAGATCAAGACGGTCGTGAGCAAGCTCAAGCACCTAAATACCAGTACGCATTTACCGCTCGTTATAACTTTACTGATGAGTTATTTGCTACGGTAGGTATTGAAGGTAAAGACGACTATTACTTTTCTGATAGCCACAATTCACAAGCGTCCAATGTTAATCTAGTTAATTTTACTGCTGGATATGAGGCCGACCAATGGTCAATCCGCGCTTGGGCCCGTAATGTATTTGATGAAGAGGCACCTACCCGCGGTTTTGAATTTGCAAACGATCCTCGTGATGGCTGGGTTACTCATACATATACACAGCAAGGCGAGCCTATGGTCGCTGGTGTTACCTTTATTTACGAATTATAGATAATAGGTTCTAGGTAATTAGGCTCTAGGATTTTCTAGCACCTAGTTACCTAGCTCTTTAATTAAGCCCTTTCAACATCAAACGCGATAACTTCTTTGATGCTATTTTTATCTGTCGCTAGCATCACTAATCTATCAATTCCTAATGCGACACCGGCACATTGTGGCAAGCCATGCTCAAGCGCGGCAATTAAACGCGTGTCTATAGGCACCGCAGTTAAGTTATTTGCATTACGGTACACATTGTCATCATTAAAGCGCTTTGCTTGCTCCTGTGCGTTTGTAAGCTCATTAAAGCCGTTTGCAAGCTCCATGTTCTGATAATAAAGCTCAAACCGCCCAGCAACTCTTGTATCATGCTCACAAATACTCGCCAGCGCAGCTTGTGATGCGGGAAAGTGATACACAAAACACGGTTTATCTTGGCCTATAGTCGGCTCTACTTTCATACAAAACAATAACTGCAATAATGTATCGCGATGCGTTTCATGCTTAGCTATATCGGCAAAGCCCTGCTCGCAGGCAATGTTTTGCAGTTGTGCAATTGTAGCTGTTAGCGGGTCGATCCCTAGCGCTTGCTCAAAAACCTGTTGATAGGTTAAACGTTTTGCAGGCTGCACATTTAAAATTAACTGTATCAGCTCATCCATTTCGTCCATTAAGGAAAATTCATCAAACCCCGGTCGATACCACTCAAGCATAGTAAATTCTGGATTATGATGATTGCCAGCTTCTTCATTACGAAATGCTTTACAGATTTGATAAATCGCGCCGCTGCCCGCAGCCAATAAACGCTTCATGGCAAATTCTGGGGATGTTTGTAAATACAAAGGTAAACCTTGCGCGTATCCTGGACCAATAAATTGCGTTTTGAAACTCGCTAAATGCACGTCGGTAACACTTGCACTACTTAAACTAGGTGTCTCAACCTCCATCACCTGACGCTGATAAAAAAACTCACGAATAGCTCGTAAGATTGTAGCTCGTTGCGCCAAAGTATTTACTTGTGCGCTTGGCTGCCAAAGATCGATTGACATATTTTCTCCAAAAAAAATCCCAGCTTAAAGCCAGGATTTAGTTAAGTCGTATTTTTAAAGCTTACTTAACACGGCTTACGTATTCACCGTTACGGGTGTCGACTTTAATAACTTCACCAATTTGCACGAATAAAGGAACACGTACGACTGCGCCAGTGCTTAAGGTCGCAGGTTTACCACCAGTACCCGCCGTATCACCCTTAAGGCCAGGATCTGTTTCTGTGATCTCTAGCTCTACAAAATTAGGCGCAGCAACAGCAATTGGGCTGCCATTCCATAACGTAATAGTACATACGTCATTTTCAACTAACCACTTAACAGTATCGCCAAGTGCTTTTTCATCTGCAGCAATTTGCTCAAATGTTTCGTTGTTCATGAAATGCCAAAACTCACCATCAGTGTAAAGATACGCAAGATCGGTATCCATTACATCAGCACCTTCAACTGACTCACCCGATTTAAAGGTTTTTTCAAGTACTTTACCTGAAATAAGCTTACGAATACGAACACGGTTAAACGCTTGGCCTTTACCAGGTTTTACCATTTCATTTTCTAAGATACTGCAAGGCTCGCCGTCCATCATAATTTTTAGGCCGCCCTTGAACTCGTTGGTGCTATAATTCGCCATCGTTTCCTCTATCTAATAATTTTTCGAGTAATTTACGTGCCAATGATACAAAGAAATGAAGCAAATTTGCATAAAAACTGGCAAAAAGAATTAGCAAATGTCGTTACTTGCCCAAAAGTACTATTAGAAATGCTTGGCTTATCAAGCCAAGTCCATGAAAACGACATAAAAGCTCGCAGTTTATTCCCTGTTCGTGTGCCTGTCCCTTTTATAAAAAAAATGCGCCATGGTGATGTAAATGACCCTCTTTTATTACAAGTCATGCCACGCCACCAAGAATTCATTGCAAAAACAGGCTTCAATAAAGATCCCTTAGAAGAACAAGATAACAAACAACCTGGGCTATTACACAAGTATCGTTCTCGTGTTTTAGTGATGTTTAAAACAGGCTGTGCTGTAAATTGCCGTTACTGTTTTCGTCGCCACTTTCCGTATCAAGAGAACCAACTAAACAAACGCAGTTTAATTGATGCACTCGATTACATTAAATCGGACACGAATATTAACGAGGTGATTTTAAGTGGTGGTGATCCATTAATGGCCAAAGACGATGCGATTAGTTGGTTTATGGATGAACTTGAACAATTACCACAAATTAAGCGGATGCGAATTCACAGCCGTTTACCTGTTGTGATCCCATCTCGGGTTACTGATGAACTATGCCAGCGCTTGGCTGACTCACCGCTAAAGATTATATTTATCAATCATATTAATCATGCCAACGAGATCGATAATGAATTCAAAACGGCTATGCAAAAGTTAAAAAAAGCAGGTGTTACATTACTCAATCAAGCGGTGATTTTAAAAGATGTAAATGATAGCGCTCGGGCTCAAATTGATTTAAGCGAAGCATTATTTGATGCCGATGTACTACCTTACTACTTATACCTGTTAGACAAAGTTGAAGGTGCGAGTCATTTTGATATCAAAGAGGAGCAGGCACGCAAAATTGTGGGCGAAATGCTACTCGCATTACCTGGTTTTTTAGTGCCCAAACTGGTGCGCGAGATCGGCGGACAACAAAGTAAAACCCCTATCGATCTCAAGCTTACATGAACGTAGAGTCTATACGTATACGTTTACGTTATTACCCAGTGATGCTGTAACCGACTTAGTAGGCGTTTGTGCTGCACTAGAGCTTGCTGCACCTTCAATTAAGGCTAATGCAGCGGCGCCATCAGCTTGTTGCTGCTTTTTAGCTAAAGCAGCGCTGTATACTTCGCCGCTTTGTGCTGTGCCACTCATGGCTGGTAAACTTCCACCTGATATATTCATAGTTCAATACCTGACTTTTATATGCAATCCACGTAATATATCGGCATCGCAGTTTAAAGCTTTAGGAAAAAAATGGATTCAATTATTGAGCAACTAAATGAAAACTTAAAAGTTGTTTATCGTCAATCACTTGATGCCGATAAAAAATTAGATGAGCTTCAACAACAAGGCCACGGTAAATTTAAGGCTCTCTTCCCAGCCGATGCAGGCTTTGATTTTGAAGCTAAGCGCTTCAAACCATACGTACTTGATGTTGCAGCCGATGTCGAAAGCTTAAGTAGCGATGGCTTTAGTGAAGAAAAATTAAAAACAACCGTGATTAAATTACAACAAATATTGCAATTATTAACAACGTTTAAATAATAACTAAAGGCACTAATACTTGAATATTCGTGCCTTTTAAATTTACTTATTGAGGCACAACTGCTGGAATTAATTCTTTTTTAAACCAATCTGTTAGCAAACGCTTATCGTAATAAAATGCATCATCACGGCCCATTTTAATTTTATCCATAAAACCCATATCTTTTAACGATACTTTGTCACTTTCAGTCAAAATCTTTCCATTTTTATCTGTCACAGAGTATGTAAATTCAATACGTGGAAAGTAGATAGGTTTTATAATACGTAACTCATTCATACCACCAAAACGAACATCTCCGGCTAAATCTAGCTCCGTTACTTCTACATTAAACTTATAGCCTTCAGGTAAATTTTCGGCGAGCTTAGTAAAGTGCTTTTCAAAACTCGATGCTACGCGTTTATGAAAAGACCCTCTCACTTCATTTGATGGACGAACATCACGATAATCATTAAAATCTTGCCATTTAACTACGGCCTCACCTGCTTGGGCAAACACAGGTAGTGCGACTAAGAAAGTAAGTGCAATTTTTTTGACCATATTCATAATTTTCTCCAATAGGTAACTAACCAAATATAAGTAAGATACTAGCAGTAACGACTTAACTATAGCTTAATATATGCACATCAAGTTGTTATCATTTACATCAATTATGTAATCAAATATACCTCTATTCGCCAAAAAGATATACATATCAAATAAACGGACTAAATTTAACGATAGCGCATGCAATTCATCACTATATATGATGGAATTACGTCAACTTAAAAGCTTGCCCTATATGGAGATTACATGACAATTTTAGTAACAGGTGGTGCTGGGTATATTGGCTCGCACACAGTATTAGAGCTTCTACAGCAGGGTAATGACGTCGTCGTCATTGATAATTTAAGCAACTCGTCAAAAGAATCGCTTACAAGAGTAAAAAACATAACAGGTAAAGAGATCACTTTTTATCAAGGTGACATTCTCGATAAGGCGTTTTTAGCTAATGTGTTTTCAAAGCATACTATTAAGAGTGTTATTCACTTTGCAGGACTGAAAGCTGTAGGTGAATCTGTAGTAAAGCCTATCGAGTATTATCAAAATAATGTGCAAGGTACACTTACCCTTGTAGATGCTATGCGAGATGCTGATGTTTTTAAACTCGTCTTTAGCTCATCCGCAACAGTATATGGTGATCCAGCGAGCTTACCTATTCGTGAAGATTTCCCAGTAGGTGGCACAACAAATCCATACGGTACATCAAAACTCATGGTGGAAATGATGCTGCAAGATATAGCAAAATCAGATGAACGCTTCGCTTTTGCTATACTGCGTTACTTCAACCCCGTTGGCGCACATGAATCTGGTCTGATTGGCGAAGACCCTAATGGTATCCCAAACAATCTACTCCCTTATATTTCACAAGTTGCGGTTGGTAAATTAAAACAGTTAGGCGTATTTGGTGATGATTATGACACCGTTGATGGTACTGGTGTACGCGATTATATTCATGTTGTTGACTTAGCTCTTGGCCATTTAAAAGCATTGAATAAAATTAATCAAGATACTGGTGCACATGTATACAACCTTGGTACAGGTAATGGTTACTCTGTACTACAAATGCTCAATGCGTTCAGTAAAGCCTGTGGAAAAGAAGTTCCCTATCAAGTGTCTCCACGCCGCCCTGGTGATATAGCATCTTGTTATGCTGCACCTGAAAAAGCACTCACTGAGCTTAATTGGCAAGCAGAACGTGGACTAGAGGTAATGATGCAAGACGCGTGGCGCTGGCAAAACAATAACCCTAACGGATATAAATAAGCTTTCTTATACCAATCTGGATAGATATGGGGTCTATTTAATAACAAGAAAATTGCGCTATAACTAGGCAAAATTTTTTTGTATCTAGTTGTTCTAAATAAAAATTTTTAACGACGTTATAGCGTGATTTAATTCGTTAAATTGTTCAAATATTTATGCAGATTGGTATTACACACACTATTTGAGTTCACTCAGTGTAGGTCGTGATTTATCGCGACAACCTATATATGGGGGTGTGTTGCTTTCAGGTGAACGCCTGAGCGACACTCGCCACCTTGCACCTTGCTCACTTTTTCACTTTCCTGCAGACGTAAAAAAGCCCGACTCTATGAGTCGGGCTTTCTTTATTTGGAGCCTGGCGATGACCTACTTTCACATAACAAATGCTACACTATCATCGGCGCTGTTTCGTTTCACTACTGAGTTCGGCATGGGATCAGGTGGGTCCAAAACGCTATTGTCACCAAGCAAATTATCAGCTATCAGCTATCAGCTATCAGCTATCAGCTATCAGCTATCAGCTATCAGCTATCAGCTATCAGCTATCAGCTATCAGCTATCAGCTATCAGCTATCAGCTATCAGCTATCAGCTATCAGCTTTGATTTTTTCCTTTAGAGCTGTCAACATTTTTGATAGCTCTATTGTTTCATTTATCCACTGAACGCCGATATTTTTATTTATATAATTAATGTCTATCCCGATATAAATTTGTGTTCTCGCTTCCGCTAACGAAGATCTAGAAATATCTAAGAATCTAACTCGCTCTTTGTTACTTTCGCGAGTCATTCCTTATTCGATAAGTCCATTTATCTCACCTCTTCGAGGCCGCGCAAGCGCGTTCAAAATTTGCTCCTGCAATTTTGTCGGCTATGTTACTAGGTACAGACAAACTCGATCTGGTTAATTGATTCCTAAAACCATAATCGGTTAGCTCTACCGTAAATTTATAAATATCAGCGCTTAATCTTGCTGAGCGCTTCCATACAGCTAAATTTTCAAAGTTCATTATATTTCCAGTCCATAGACGATAAGTTGAATATATAGGAACAAAAACCATAGAATGCAAATTTATGGGCTGACGGCTGACGGCTGACGGCTGACGGCTGACGGAAAACAATACCAACAAACCTTATCGTAAACAATAACGTATAAAAAACACACAAAGTTATTTAGGCTTTATTGTTTACTTTGTGTCAAAAATCGCTAGAATATGCCGGCTGAAATATATAAACGTTCTTTTACAACCCAAGGGTATACCATGCATCCAATGTTAAACATTGCGGTTCGCGCTGCGCGCAACGCAGGCAAAATTTTACTTCGCGCAAGTGAAGATTTATCAAAAGTTGAAGTGCAACAAAAAGGCACTAACGATTTAGTAACTAATATTGATAAAGAAGCCGAAGCCGTAATACGTGACACTATTTTACAGTCTTTCCCTGCTCACTCTATTGTTGGTGAAGAGTTAGGCGAACATGTAGGCAAGGATGCAGATTACCAATGGATTGTAGATCCTATTGATGGCACAACAAACTTCATCAAAGGTCTTCCTCATTATGCGATTTCTATCGCACTTAAAGTAAAAGGTCGTTTAGACCAAGCTGTTATCTACGATCCTATTCGTGGTGAGCTTTTCACTGCCTCTCGTGGTCAAGGCGCACAGCTAAATAGCAAGCGTCTTCGTGTAAGCAAAACGACTGTACTTTCAGGTACTGTACTTGCCACTGGTTTCCCATACAAAAACAAACACCACATTGATGCATACACTGAAGCATTCAAAGCCTTGTTTGTACATACTGCTGATATTCGCCGTGCAGGTAGCTCAGCATTAGATATGGCTTATGTTGCAGCTGGGCGCGTTGATGGTTTCTTTGAAATTGGTTTAAAACCATGGCATAGCGCTGCGGGTGAATTAATGGTTAAAGAAGCTGGCGGTATGGTTGTTGATTTTGCAGGTGGTAATAACTATAACCACAGCGGTAACATTATCTGCGGCTCACCTAAACTTACGCAAGCAATTATTCGTGAGATTCGCCCTGTATTAACTGAAGCTTTACTTCGTTAATAGCGAATTAAAACCTGGTTAATACTAAAAAAGGAGCTTTGGCTCCTTTTTTATGGCTTAAAATAAGGGTTATCTAGCTTTATTTCGATGACACCCTCTGATTCAAAAGGTAATGCTTTTAAATCAGCTGAGAAGTACTTCATAAATAGCGCATCAAAAGAACCATTTTTTTGCATGATTTCAAGCCCTTTATATAATGCATCAGCAAGCTCTGGTTTTCGCTTTGTAACAAAGTAATAAAATGCACTAGGATAACTAATATATATATTGGGCACTATCACTAATGCTTTATTATTAACTTGTATTAGCTCAGAGCTGACCTCAATAAAAGAACGTGGAAAATAGTCGACACGGCCATTTGCGACCAAACCAAACATGGCTTCATAGTTAGCCAATGGGCGAACTGATAAGCCATTGCTTGCTAAAATTTTTGTATCTGGCCAATCATGCCCTTGCACTGCTGTAAACGATGCTAATTGATCGAGCGTTGTTATATTCTCAAATCTATTTAAAAAAGCCTGTTGTGTAACCAAGGCACGTTTTCCTATATATCCTTTAAATAAAGGAACTTTAATAGGGATTGCTAGCGTTTCACGATCTGGACTAGTCATGCTCCAATACAAGTCAATTGCGTCGCTATCTAACGCAATAAGAGTACGCTGCTGGTGTGGATGCACATTAACCGTATTGAGTTTGGCTGGCTGTTCAGCCGCATTGAGCGCGAGAGTGAGCAATGTTGTTAAATATTCATCGCGCTTATATTGTGGGCGTTGCTCTTGAGCTATATTAATAGCTTGTTGAGCCTGCGTATTATTTACATACAGCATTACGAACAGTGAAACTAACGAGAAAAAATATTTAGTCATCAGAGTTATATTCTAGTGTTTTTTTTAAGCTACACCTTGATGAGTAAATACTCAAGTAAAATACGTACCTATTAAGTAAACTTTATACTGCTTGTTTATCTGAACTTAAGCGTACAACAGCAGGCGCAGGGCCTCGTCGATTACACACAAATAAATAGCTATGACGATATCGCTTAGCTTCTTTTTTCGCATCTGTTGCTAAGGCCGCAACTTGATGACTATTAATGCATTGATCCAAATCAGGTTCTACAACACCTATCGATAATGTTAATAACGGTACAAACTGTTTTTCACCTTCTCGATTCGAGGCCCAATATCCTCCACTGGCGATATGCTCCGGCGTAAAAAAAGCACGTGATTGCAACTCAAAGTTGCTGATAATGGTATTACAAACAGCAACTGCCTGATCATTATCAAACACCACCATAAAATCATCGCCACCTATATGACCCACAAAACTGGGAACATCTTTACAAGCTTGAACGGTTACATCTGCCAGTAATTTTATTACGCTGTCTCCGCTGGCATAACCATATAGATCATTAAATTGCTTGAAATGGTTTAAATCTATATAGGCAAGTGAGAACCCATTTTTCACACGTAAACGGCTCTCTATTGCCTCATTAATCGCCACATTTCCAGGTAACATTGTAAGGGGGTTTGCATGCTGAGCATGGCGAATTTTCTCTGCTGTAATGTGTTTTAGAATATCACGTAACGGCGCTAATCCTAGATACCGACCTGTACGAGTAATTATAATATGGCGGCGAATGTCGAAGTCATTTTCTGTTATTTGTTGGCTTACGGTATCAAGTGGTTGATTTTCGTCAACAACTAAAGGTTGCTTGTGCATTAGCGCAGTAACAGGGCGTTTATCATAGAGGGCATGTCCATAAGGTGCCGCAAATACTTCAGTAAGCTGGTCTTTATGCAGTAAACCAATGGGGGCATTCTCTTCATTTACTACCGCTAAACTTATGATGGATTTATTTTTTTCAAAAATATTATGTGCATCTTTACAGCGTGTTTGCCAATCAATTGGTACATGCTCTACCGCTAGACGGCCTATTACTAATGATTGATCGAATTGATTACTAGGAGGCGTAAAACTTAACCCTTGTAATTGTTTAGAATTAAACTGTGTGCTGGGAGATTGACTGGGTCTTTCTAACAAAAAACCTTGAGCATGCATAATGCCCAGCCCTTCAAGTAAACTGAGCTCTTCAACACGTTCAATGCCTTCGGCTATTACTGCGGTATTTGTTACTTTTGCCAGTTCAATAATCGATTTTAAAAATTCTTTTTTAACAACGCTCTCATCACAATGATCTATAAAATAACGATCAATTTTTACGTAATCAGGGCATAGTTCTGACCATTGTTTTAAACCAGAGTAGCCCGCACCTAGGTCATCTATAGCAATTGAAAAACCAAGTTTTCGATAATGCCCGATGGTTTTTAAGAGTAAAAAACCATCATCCACCTTTTCTTGTTCGGTGACTTCAATAACAACTCTATTTGCAGCTAAACCAAAGTGTTCAACAAGATGTAACGTTTCCCCTTTTGGATGGCAAGGATCTAAAAGTGTTTTAGGACTCACATTTAAGAATAATTTACCTTGCAGCTTTAAGTTTACAAAGTTTTCAATTGCTTTAGAGCGACATAGTAACTCTAGCTCGGAGATTTTTTCAAAATATACGGCGGTACTAAATAAGGCACTTGGCATCTCTAACACGCACGATTTAGGCCCGCGACTGAGTGCCTCATAGCCTAAAATTTGTTGTCCTGAAATATCAAAAATGGGTTGGAAAAGCGTTGTTATTGCACTGTTTTGTAGTATATCTTCGAGTATCGCTAGCTGATAATTCACCTTGACCGACCAATACTTAAATAGGGAAGCGGCTAAAGTATCAAGGGTGTATGACAATTTCATGTCAGAGCCCACCCTCATTTGTATTATCCGTTATTTATTCAGTGCTTTTTGTACCTGATCAAAATGAGCTATTACTTCAACAATTTCAAGCTCTGCATCTTGAAATGCTTGTTCATCAACAAAACCTAAACGTGCAATTGCCTGTACTGTTGCAGGGTGTACAAGTAAGTCTTTCGCATGATAGCAAACTGGGTCATCAAATTTTGGTAATTTGCCATCAGCATGATAACCCGTTTCAATTTCTTCTATCGGCAACGTTGGGATCAATTTAGCTGCAGCATTAAGTGCATTTAAATACTCAGTACATTGCGGGTACTTAACCGTAAACTCACTCAACAGTACTTGTGAAACCGTGACTAAGTCAGCTGATTCAACCTCTAAACTTGCTGCATCTTTTTTTGCTCGTATGTTAGCCAATAAAGTCTTGGCTTGTAAATCATACTGCTCAAGCGAAGTTAATGGACCTTTTTCGGTCGCCGCTGATTGTTTTGGTTCTGAATCATTACATGCTGCGAGTGTGAACAGACTGCTTACTAACACAAGTTGCTTTAACATACTTTTATTACATCCATATTTAATAATGATTCTCATTATATATAATGCATCGCATTTTAGAAATAGGAGATTTAAGAGATTTTACACGCCCGAGTTAATCACGCCCGTAGGCGGGAGTTTACCTCGCGCAGGTTTGATATGTTATCTGAGCTTGATTTGTGCGGCGTAAGGGTCAGCCCTAAAAATTTAATACCCAAAAACAAAAAACCGCTCAATGAGCGGTTTTTAAACGAAAACTTAGTTGTTCTATTAAGAACCAGCCTACGGCATAGGGTCTAAGTCTGCGCCTTCTTTTTCGATTACTTCTGGTATTAAATCTTCTTTGCTTACACCCATTGCAATAGCAACGGCGCTGGCAACATAAACAGAAGAGTAAGTACCAATGAACACACCAAACAATAGCGCGGTTGCAAAACCGTGAATTGTTTGCCCGCCCCAAGAAAACAAAGCAATCAATACTAAAATAGTGGTGATTGATGTTACTAAGGTACGGTTAAGTGTTTGCGTTAACGAAATATCAATGATCTCAACAGTGTCATCTATACGCACTTTACGGAAGTTTTCACGAATACGGTCAGATACAACGATCGTATCATTAAGTGAATAACCTATTACCGCTAGTATTGCTGCCAAAATGGTTAAGTCAAACTCTAAACCTAATACTGAGAACAAACCTAAAGTAAGAATAACATCGTGTAAGAGGGCAGCTACAGCGCCAACGGCAAAGCGCCATTCAAAACGAAACGCCACGTATATTAAGATACAAATAAGTGCAGTAAGCATGGCAAGGCCACCCTGCTCTTTTAAGTCTTCACCTACGCTTGGCCCAACAAACTCGATACGGCGCATTACTACACTACTATCGGCTATTTTTAACGCGTCAATTACTTGGTTACCAATAACTTCAGCTTTTACATCATCACCACGAGGGGCAAGACGTACTAAAATTTCTTGGCTTGAACCAAATAATTGTACTGATGCATCTGCGAAGCCATTTTCAGCTAATACTGAGCGTACTTTCTTTAAATCCGCTGGCTGTGCAAAACCGACTTCAACGGCTGTACCACCCGTAAAATCTAAGCCAAAGTTTAAACCTTTCACAAAGAAAGAAGCAAACGAAGCTAAAATAAGTAGCGTTGAGATGCTCATTGCAACTTTGCGAAGTGACATGAAACCTAACGTTCTGCCACCTAATTTTAAAATTTGCATATATGCTCCTTAGATTGACAGCTTATCAATTCGCTTACCGCCAATGAATAAGTTGATCACCGCACGGGTACCAACAATGGCTGTAAACATTGAAGTAAGAATACCAATTGCAAGTGTTACTGCAAAACCTGCGATCGGACCTGTACCAACAGCGAATAAGATAACTGCTGCAATTAAGGTTGTAATATTAGCATCAAAAATTGTACTAAATGCACTGTCATAACCATGATGAACGGCCTGCTGAGGACTACGTCCATCAGCCAATTCTTCACGAATACGTTCAAATATTAGTACGTTCGCATCGACCGCCATACCAACCGTTAATACGATACCGGCAATACCAGGCAGTGTTAATGCAGCACCAGGGATCAGCGACATTACACCCACTATTAGTACTAAGTTAGCTGCCAATGCAAGGTTAGCGACTAAACCAAAGCCTTTGTAGTAAACCAACATGAATATCAGTACGAAAAGAAAGCCTAATGCAACCGCAGTCATACCAGCTTCTATATTTTCTTGGCCTAAGCTTGGTCCTACTGTACGTTCTTCAACGATTTGAATTGGTGCTACAAGTGCACCCGCACGTAGTAATAAACTTAAGTTATGCGCTTCTGCTGGGTTATCAATGCCGGTAATACGGAACGAACGATCAAGGCGGGCTTGAATGGTTGCTACGTTAATTACTTCTTCCACTTTAATTGGCGGTAATGCTTTGCCGTTTTCGTCAGTTTTACCTGATGGCTTATATTCAATAAATACAGTTGCCATACGCTTGCCAATAGCACGCTTGGTAAAGGCATTCATTTTTGCGCCGCCTTTGCTGTCAAGGCTGATACTTACTTGTGGACGTTGATACTCATCAGCACCTGATTGCGCGCCAGTAATGTGGCTACCTTCAAGAATGATGCGTTTTTTTAATACCACAGGGTAACCATCACGGCTCATAATCATTTCGGTGCCAGGTGGAATGCGCCCTTGTGCTGCGGCACTCGGATCTGCATTTTCATCCACTTCACGAAACTCAAGCGTTGCCGTTGCACCTAAAATTTCTTTGGCGCGGGCTGTATCTTGTACACCTGGTAGCTGAACAATAATACGCTCTGCACCTTGGCGTTGAACATTAGGCTCTGCAACACCAATTTGGTTGATACGGTTACGAATAATTGTTTCGTTTTGCTTGATAGCGTAGTCACGAATTTCTTTTAGTTTCTGATCACTAATATTCGCGTAAAACGCATTATCGTTAGAGCTATCATCGATGAAGTTATGTAGAGGGTAGCGTGATTGTAAGAAACGCTCAGCAGCGTCTTTGTCTTCTTCGTTACGCATTTCAACACGAATACGTTCAGTACCCGCTACACGGCGAACCGTGCGATAGCGTAACTTTTCTTCACGTAGGTCACTTTTGTAATCTTGGTTCATTTGCTCAAGCGCATTATCAACCGCAGTGACCATGTCGATTTCCATCGTAAAGTGAACACCGCCACTTAAATCCAAGCCCAATTTCATTGGGTTACCGCCAAGGGCTTTTAACCAATGAGGTTGCGCCGGGGCCATATTAATGGCTGAGATGTAATCTTCGCTCAATCCATCACGCAATAAATCTTGCGCTTTAAGCTGCTCTTCAACATTTTTGAAACGGATCAATACTTGACCGTCTTCCAGTTTTGCTGATTTTACAGTAACGTTTTGATCTTTAAGTATGGAATTTACTTTATCTACTACACTGAGATCAGCGTCAGCGCCTTTAGTGCCTGAAATTTGTATGGCCGGATCACGACCATACAAATTAGGAGAGGCATATAAAAGGCCAATCGCAATCACAGCTAGAACAAGTAAATACTTCCATAATGGAAACTTGTTTAACACGTGGGCGTCCTTATTTTTATTATTATAGTGACTTCATTGTGCCTTTAGGCAGCACAGCTGACACTGCTGATTTTTGTACAGTGACTTCTGCTTGGTCATTCAATGAGATAACGATGAAGTCTTTATCTTCAGAGATCTTAGCAATTTTACCGACTAAACCACCTTGTGTAAGTACTTCGTCACCTTTAGCCATCGCGCTCATTAAGCTTTTATGCTCTTTTACGCGCTTAGCTTGTGGACGGTAAATCAAGAAGTAAAATACTAAGCCAAAAATAGCTAGCATAATCAACATCTCATAACCACCACCGGCTGGAGCTGCACCTGCCGCACTTGCGTGGGCGTTTGAAATAAATAAACTCATAACACTTCCTCTTTAATTTTTATAAAATTTAATTTTTTAATTTTCTGTATCAGCAAGCTCTGGCACTTCTTGGCCGCGGCGTGCATAAAAATCATTTACGAATTCATCTAATTTGCCTTCACTAATGGCATTACGCAAACCTTCCATAACACGCTGGTAATAACGTAAGTTATGAATAGTATTTAGTCGCGCACCTAATATTTCATTACATTTATCAAGGTGATGTAAGTAAGCGCGAGAGTAATTTTTACACGTATGGCAATCGCATTCTGGATCTAAAGGGCCGGTGTCTGTTTTATGTACTGCGTTACGTATTTTGACAATACCACCAGTAATAAATAAATGGCCGTTACGTGCATTTCGAGTTGGCATCACACAATCAAACATGTCGATACCACGGCGTACCGCTTCGACTAAATCTTCAGGCTTGCCCACACCCATTAGGTAGCGAGGTTTGTTCTCTGGCATTTTATAAGCACAATGATCAAGAATATTAATCATATCAGCCTTTGGCTCACCTACTGATAAACCACCTAGCGCATAACCATCAAAACCAATCTCTTCAAGACCAGCTTGTGATTGAGCACGTAGCTCTGGATACATGCCACCTTGGATAATACCAAACAAAGCTGACGGGTTATCACTATGACCTTCTTTAGAACGTTTAGCCCAACGAAGTGATAGCTCCATTGAGTCTTTCGCTTCTTTTTCAGTCGCTGGGTAAGGCGTACATTCGTCAAAAATCATCACGATATCTGAGCCTAAATCACGCTGTACTTGCATCGCTTTTTCAGGTGATAACATAATTTTTTCACCGTTAACTGGCGAGCTAAATAAAACACCTTCTTCAGAGATCTTGCGCATTGCGCCTAAGCTAAATACTTGGAAACCACCTGAATCGGTTAAAATTGGTTTATCCCAATTCATAAAACCGTGTAAACCACCATGTTGCTTGATGATTTCTGTCCCAGGGCGAAGCATTAAGTGAAAAGTGTTACCAAGGCAAATGTGCGCACCAGTATCTTTAACTTCATCCGGCGTCATGCCTTTGACTGTGCCGTAAGTCCCTACAGGCATAAATGCAGGCGTTTCTACTACGCCTCTATCAAAAATCAAGCGGCCGCGGCGGGCTTTACCGTCTGTACGGTCTAATTCAAATTTCATATTTACCTCAATGTCGGAAAAACAGTCCAACTACTGATGTTGGTCACGAACACCAACAAGCTATAATTTAACCGCTCGATTCTATCATTACTTACTACTGCAATACCATTAATTGGGCTAAAAGCGGCGATTAAAAGTGTAAAACTAAAACTAAAAAACCCAACACTGAGTTGGGTTTTATCTACTTTAACAATAAAAACTATTTGCGAGTTAAAAACATTGCATCGCCATAACTGAAAAAGCGATATTTTTGCTCAATAGCGGTTTGATATGCACCCATAATATTATCTTGCCCCGCAAATGCGCTCACTAGCATAATCAGTGTTGATTCTGATAAATGAAAATTAGTTACCATGGCATCAACTACATTAAACTCATAACCTGGGTAAATAAATATATCGGTATCACCAAAGTAAGTGGCTAATTGGCCACCATGGATCTTTGCTGCTGATTCAAGTGAGCGTACAGACGTTGTACCCACTGCAATAACTCGCCCACCTTTGGCTTTTGTTGCGGCTACAGCAGCGACAACATCATCAGGCACTTCAATGTATTCTGAGTGCATTATATGATCATCAACCGAATCTACACGTACAGGCTGAAATGTACCTGCGCCTACGTGTAATGTAACAAATGCCATACTCACACCCTTTGCTTTTAAAGCCGCCATTAAAGCGTCATCAAAATGCAGACCTGCGGTAGGCGCTGCAACAGCACCAGGCTTTTCACCGTAAACAGTCTGGTAGCGCTTACGGTCTTCGTCTGTGTCTGGGCGGTCAATATAAGGTGGTAATGGCATGTGGCCAATGTCATTCAATATTTCTAGTACATTTTGGCTATCAGTAAATTGCAATTCAAATAACTCACCATGACGACCCACCATAGTTGCCTCAGCTTTACCTTCAAGGATGATGGTGGTCCCAGGTTTTGGTGATTTACTGGCTCGCACATGGGCCAACACACGATGCTCGTCGAGTACTCGTTCAACTAATACTTCAACTTTACCACCAGAGGATTTCTGGCCATACATACGCGCAGGGATTACTTTTGTGTTATTAAATACAAGCAAATCATTTTCATTAACTAGATCAAGTACATCACTAAATATCTTGTGTTCTAGGTCGCCACTGGGGCCATCTAAGGTGAGTAATCGACTACTGGTTCGATCCTGTTTAGGAAAACGAGCAATTAATTCATCAGGAAGGTCAAAGCTAAAATCGGCCACGCGCATAAGAGGGAACATCCACATCAAAAAAGTCGCGCCAAGTTTAACTGTATCGCGCTATTTGCTCAACTAAGGAGGTGAATAAAAATACCCTGTAATGTTCTCTTGTGGTTCATGGCAAATGGCATTATCCTAATCAACTGAATTAATCATGACTGAAAAAGAGGTATGACGTTATGGCTAAGCAGCTAAAGTTGCTGATCTTAAACGCTAGTTTGTCTGAACGTCAAACCATTAAGTCCACCCTCAATAGACTCAATGTATTTACTTTCATTGAAGTTAATGACAGTCAACAAGCACTCGACATTTTAAAAAATCAAGCTGTTGATATCATTATTACAGGGCTTGATGTGGGTAAAATTGATGGCTGGCGGTTCTCGAGAATGATACGCTCGGGCCTGCTTAGCACCCCTAAAAACACCCCAATATTACTTACCCCTCCTATCTATTGTGAGCGAATTGCAGAAACAACAGCCCGTAGTTATGGTATTGATGCTGTTTTGCCTTTTGAGCGCCAAGATATGTTGCCACAAGTATTGGCCAATGTGCTCTCTACTCACCTTGAAAAAAGCAGTCGATTAAATCTATTACTTCTAGAGACTGATGACAATAGAGCCGCTGAAATTGAGCAACATTTACAACTTAATTTTGCTTGCACACATGTCATTAATAATAAGCAAGCGCTGTCTATTTACTTGCAGCAAAAGTTTTCTATCGTGTTGCTCGATGCCACCGCTGCACAAGCAGCATCTGCAAATCAACTAGTCAAAGAAATACTGCAGCATAATCCTAAGCAAGCAATAGTAACAATAATAGATACGCATGATGCTGATTACGCTGAGCAGCTACTACTGTCTGGCGTGACTGACTTTATCCGTGCGCCTTATGAGCAATCTTTTTTAACCAAAGTATGTGATCATGCTGCTCGTCGTGAAGATTTTATGGTCAGCTATGCTGAATTTGCGCAAAAAGTAGAACAATTAAGCCAAAGTCAGAGTCGCTACAAAGAACTATTTTCAGCACATCAACGAATTTTACTGCATTTAAATACTGTCGTACTTGAATTTGATCAGCAAGGACGTATTCGTTTTATCAACCCAGCTTGGGAAGCCTTAACAGGCTACGGTATTAAAGAAACACTAACTAAATCATTAACTGATTACTGCCATGTTGATGATAAACCCAAATTACTCGATACAATTAGCAGTATTTTGAACGCAGGTATTGAACAGCAACAAATTGAAATTCAAATAAGCCATAAAGATGGCAGAACAATTTGGGTAGAGTGCCGCTTACAATTGATAAAAAACAGCAGTAATGCAACTACCATTACTGCAACTATTGATAATATTCATGAACGTAAGCAAGCTGAGTTACAACTTCGTCATTTAGCACTGCATGATACTTTAACGGGCTTACATAACCGCTATTATTTTGATCAGCAGCTCAATCATATATGCCAAACAGAGCTCACTCATGGCGAAATTGAGCATGCACTTATTTATATCGATCTTGATCACTTTAAAATTATTAATGACAGTAAAGGTCACCAACAAGGTGATATTGTCTTAAAGGAAGTGGCGCAATTATTTATTGCCAATATTAGCGATGAGCATTTGATATGTCGTATTGGTGGCGATGAGTTTTCGATCATTTTAAAAAATATTAACTTGCTTGATGCACACTTAGTTGCTGAGGGTATTTGTATGGCAATTGAAGGCCATCAGTTCCAGTCAGAAGAGCAAATCTATTCCATTAGTTGCTCTATTGGCCTAACCCAAATTACAGCAGCAAATAACGATCCGAGTGAATGTTTAAAACAAGCTGATATCGCGTTATATGTTGCCAAAAATTTAGGCCGAAACTTAGTCCATTGCTACTCAAAAGACGATTCAGATAACAACACTATGCAAGCAGGCCTTGAATGGGGGCACAGCATTCGTCAAGCACTGCAACAAGATCAAATTGAATTACACTATCAACCAATCTGGGACTTTAAGAGAGGTAACATTGCCTATTTTGAAGCGCTATTACGATTAAAACTCAACGATGATTTAATTTACCCTAACCAGTTTATTCCGTCTCTTGAGCTGCTTAACGATACGTACTTAATGGACCAATGCGTGATCCGAAATGCTATAGCTGCAATTTCGCAATACCCAGAGCTTAATCAAGTCGCTATTAACTTATCTGCACAATCATTTTTAGATGAACGTTTATTACCACACATAGAATCTAGCCTCGAAGAATATAAGGTATCGCCAACGAGAGTAATCTTTGAAATAACCGAATCTGCAAGTATTAACAACCTAGTAGCTACTCGCGCAATGATTGAAAAGCTTAACCGTCTAGGTTGTCATTTTTCGATAGATGATTTTGGCACCGGCTTTAGCACCTTTAATTACCTTAAACAGCTTCCCGCTCAACATGTCAAAATAGATGGCTCATTTGTTCGGGATATGCTCAATGATCCAATTGATTTAGCACTCGTTAAAGCTATTAATGATATTAGCCGCTCCCTCGATAAGCGCTCTGTAGCTGAATACGTTGAAAATAAAGAGATCTTTTTAGCACTAAAAGAAATTGGTGTTGATTACGGCCAAGGGTATTTTATTTCTCGCCCAGTACCAATTGAAAGAATCCCTTACGAACTAGAAAAAATTTCTCAGAACAAAACTTTTTACGAACAAGCACCTAAGTAAACATGGTTGATTTTTGAAGCTTACCGATGAAAATTTTACTTCCATCCGCTGAAATCTCATCTATACTTTGCTCATACAGATTTTAAATGTCACTGTTTTTGTAAGACAAACAAAAATAAACAAGACATCACCAATCTACGACAACATACCCAATAAACACAAATGTGTTATTTATTATGCTATTGTCTACTTATGGAGAAGGTTATGGTGCAATTAATTGTATTATTGTTGGCAGTAAACTTAGGGATAGCTTACCAATGCCACCGTTATGCTAATATCAAAGGTTATCCTATCAGCACATTTACGTGCTTAGGTTTAATACCCTATTTCAATTTAGTGGTGTGGGTGTATTTATTATTTTTGCCAGACATTACCCCTTTCAATAAACAATTTGAATATGAAAGACATAATGAAAAGCAGCCTTTGTAACAACGACTGCTTTGTTGGTCAGGGATAAGTTTTTATCAAATTAAAACTGATAGGTAATTGCCTTAAGTGCTAAATCGCTGGCTTTTATGTCGCCTACTACACATTTTTTAATATCTGATTTATCAAACACTTTAATTAAGTTGGTGTTTTTATCACCGAGCCCTTTCAGAACAAAGCTAACATGTTCGTCATTAGGTAAACTACGTAGCCCACTGCCGTAATCACACAGAGTAAGGCTGATACTCGTACTTACTTGAGTGAGTAATTTTTGCTGCTCCGCGGCTTGCTGCCTCTCACGTTCAACCTGCTTTGCCTGTATATCTTGGCGTAATTGCTGTTGCTGCTTAGTAAGCGTAGTTTGTTGCTTTTCAAGCTTCGCAATATCTTTTTCTAATGCTTTTTTACGTTGCTCAAGCTCTTTTGCTGCGGCGCTATTATCGTGACGATTAGCAAACTCTAAGTCACGTTTTTCACGTTCTAACTCACGTAAATCACGGCTCACATCACGTTCTTGCTCAGCGATTTCGCGTACTTGCTCAGCGCCCTCTCGCATGACTTCCATTGCTTGTTGATAAGCTTCTCGTGATGATTCAACGGCCTGCTCACTGAATACTTCAACCTTATCACTGATGAACTCAATATTCATATTGGAAAAGTCAATATTAGCCAAAGGTGGTAACGGCGCGTTAGGCGCATTACTAAAAATAGTTTGCCAACGGCTAGTGCCTCTGACATCTAATTCAAATACCACACCTTGTTTGACAAAATAGTTAGCTTGCATGGCACGAATTTTTTTATTGGTATCTTGCTTTAAAGCAGTACTTAAAATGTTTTCCATAATGCTCACTTCACGCTGGATTGCAGCCAATTCTAATGGGGTTTGCGCCTGTAGATTGCCACTTGCACAACCAATAATGGCAATAATGGCGCTGCTGATAAGTTTTTTGTTCATTGCTCTATACTCCTAGTTTTTGGCGATAGCGGCCATTGGCTGCTCTTGTACTTGTTCGGCTAAATCATTTAATTGCATCCGCAAATACGCTTGGTCTTGGGCGCGCTGGGTTTTGATATAGGTAATTAAACTATTTATGTCTTCTTGGCGTTCAACCCGTCCAGTTGCTATAGCCTCTTTAGCTAATTGGTACATCTGCTGCTGCTGTAATTCATTTTGTGCAGTGATAATTTTTTGCAGTTGATCAATTTGCTTTTGTTGCGACTCCAATAACTGTGTTTGTTGCGCTACCTGCCCCAGCAGCTCTGGCGTCTGCTGTTTTGGCATAACTAAAAAAATGAGCGAACAAATCATCACTGATGCAGCAACGGCCCATACGCCAGCCATATTAAACACGCCAGCCATATTAAACACGCCAGCCATATTAAACACGCCAGCAGAGCTGATCTTAGACATGCTTGATTGGCGATCCCATGTTGGCACGGCTTCAGCTTTGTAATCTCGACTATGCTGTTGCCATATTTGTGCTTGGTTCATTAAAGCTTTATATTCAGGATCATTCTCAAGCCGCTGTAACTGCGCATCACTCAAAACCTTCCCATCTAACCATTGCTCAAAAAGCGTCTCTAAATTAGCCATCGACGGCCTCCAAATGAACTTTCAATTTACCTAATGCACTGTATAACCGTGATTTGGCGGTATTGGTGGAGATATCTAGTTGCTCTGATATTTCTTCAAAAGTGCAATGCTGAAAAAACTTCAGTTCCACCACTAAGCGCTGCTCCCACGGTAAGTTATTCAGCATCGTCTTTAATTGCTGATGCTGAACTTGCACTAACTGGTTACTTTCCAGCTCACTGTGTTCACATGCCTGCTCAGGCACTTCATCAAGACTTTGGTAGTACTTGCGACGACGATAATATTCAACACTGCGCCGGTGCACAATTTGGAAGATCCAAGTATTAAAGCTCGACTCACCACGAAAACTTGGCAAGCTCTTATAGACAGAGATAAACACCTCTTGCATTAAATCCATGGCATCATCCGGGTTACTGAGCATCCGCAAGCAATGGTTATAAACTCGGCTCTCGTGCTGCTTAACCAGCTTAAGCCAGGCTCGCTTATTACCTTGCTGTGCTTTGGCGATTAATGTTTCTGTTGATTGAAAAAACACGATTCTCGATGCTTAGTTATTTTACTTATAAGATTAGTCGATAGGAGCGCGAGGATAGTTTGGAAAAGATGAAAATAAATTAAAAAATAAATAGCTCACCTTGATGAGCTATTCCTGCATACCAATCGTGTTAAGTTACTGACCATTTAGCTCGCTAGAATGGTTAAATATTTAAGTCGATTGGTATTAAACGGCATTGCTGTTTTAAAAAATTTTCTAGCATTTGGCTAAATAAACGAAAATCACGAATTCGCCCTGTGGTTTTGCGCCATAAAATACCAATGTCACGATAAGCATCACCTTGAGAGGCCGTGGCTAACATGTTTTTGTTATCTAAAATCCCCGCATTAATTGCCATTTGTGGCAAAAAGGTCACCCCGAGCTGATGTTCAACCATACTCAATAGTGTGTGTAAGCTTGCCGCTTCAAACGGGTTAATACAGCTTGAACGGTTTAAGTGACAAGCACTCAATGCATGACCTGTCATGCAGTGCTCTCGTTCAAGTAGGAATACGCTTGCATCCGGTAACAGATTAAAGTCTTCTACCCCTGTTGCTGGCAAATAATCTTTGTGATGCACTAAGCTAAAATGATCTTGTGCAAGTACTTGTGTATGAAACTTGTCGGTCTCATAGGGTAAAGCGAGTAATGCCATATCTATATGGCCGTGCTCTAACTTATTTAATAAGCTGTCACTTGTATCCTCAACCAGTACTAATTCTAAATCCACATATTGTTGTTGGCATAGTGCGTATAAAGGCGCAGCTATGAAACTAGCAATAGTAGGAATTACACCAAGCGTTAATTTGCCGCTAAGTGGGCTTAAATGGCTTTTTGTAAGCTCTTTAACACTGAGAGTATCATCTATAATTTTGCGCGCTCGCTCTACGACATCTTCACCAATGGCGGTAAACATGAGGCTACGATTTTCACGCTCAATAAGCTGACATCCCAAAGTTTCTTCAAGCGTTTGAATTGCACTACTTAATGTGGATTGACCAATAAAGCAGGCACTTGCTGCTCGACCAAAATGCTGATATTGATGAACCGCTAATAAGTATTGCAGTTGTTTTATACTTGGTAAATTAGTCATAACTTTTCTTACCCACAAATAAAAAGACCCCAACACCATGGGCATTGAGATCTTTTCAAGCTAAAAGTCTGTAATACTTAAGCCGTAGGAATTAAACTCCAAAGGCAAATCTTAGTATGTAGAAAATAACAATAGCAAGGGCTGCGCCAACTGGCAATGTTATTACCCAAGAAACAGCAATGTTTCTGATCACGCCCATGTTAAGTGCAGCAATACCACGCGCCATACCTACACCTAAAACCGCGCCCACTAACGTTTGTGTCGTTGAGATAGGTAAACCAGTTCCTGATGCGATAACAACAGTAGAAGCAGCGGCTAATTCAGCAGCAAAACCACGGCTAGGTGTTAAATGTGTAATACCTTCACCAATGGTTTTTATTACTTTTTTACCTAAAATAGCTAAACCTGCAACAATACCAAAACCACCCAGCGGTAAAATCCACCATGCAATAGCAGCTTGTTTAGCAATTTCACCATTATTCTCTACAATGTTAACAACAGCAGCAAGAGGACCAATCGCGTTAGCTACGTCATTAGACCCATGTGCAAATGCCATACAACATGCTGTTAATACCATTAAGATAGCAAATACTTTCTCAACATTATTAAATTGCATGTTCTTGTCAGCTTTTGGATCTATCTTCAAGCGGGAAATAACTATTTTACCAATAATACCAACTACAACAGCAATACCAATTGCTAATGCATAGCCTTCCACTGCACCTAAATCAATACCAATGTGCTTTAGGCCTTTTTTGATCGTAACCAAAGACATGATAAAACCCGCAAGACCCATGTATATAGGTACATAACGTTTAGCATTTTTAAGTGGTGACTCGGTATCAAATATAAGTTTTTGTGCACTCATAAATATTAAGTACGCAATAAAACCTGAAATTAATGGTGTTACTATCCAGCTACCAACAATTCCAGCCACTTTATTCCATTGGATTGCTTCGCTGCCAACTGCAACTAACGCGAATCCGATGATAGCACCAATAATTGAGTGAGTAGTTGATACTGGCCAACCAAGAAAAGAAGCAATTAATAGCCAGCTACCTGCTGCAAATAACGCTGAGATCATACCCAACACCATTAATTCAGGTATATCCATAAATGGGGCAGAGTCAATAATGCCTTTGCGTATCGTCGATGTTACTTCACCACCGGCTAAATAAGCACCTGCAAACTCAAAAATCATCGCAATAAAAATTGCTTGTTTAATTGTAAGCGCTTTAGACCCTACTGAAGTACCCATAGCATTGGCAACGTCATTTGCGCCAATACCATAAGCCATAAAAAAACCGACTGCTGCGGCAATTAAAATTAATACCGTGCCATAAGATGCAATGATATCCATTGTGTAACCTTAATCTTTCGTTATTGAACTGAGTGTAAATTAACGAGCTAACATCAGCTCAAGACGTGAACCTACGCGCTCTGCGATATCCGCAAGCTCGCCAACCCATTCAATTATTTTATATAAAAACATAACATCAACTGGGTTAAGTCCATCTTCAACGGCGCGCAATTGGCGGCGTATAATGATTTGCATATCATCCGTGTCTTGTTCAATTGCATCCAATTCAACGAGCATTTTTTCTACCAAGGTCACTTCGCGACCTTTAAAACCAGTTTCTAATAACTCATCTAACTCGTTAATTGCATTTGACGCTTGTTTAGTCGCATCAACACACCGTGTTACATAGGCTAAGAAATTGACTTGAATCTCTTTTGGAATGGTCATCTCACGACCAATTACACGACCAGCAATGTCTTTTGCTTTATTAGCAATTTTGTCTTGCTGGGTGACGAGTTCGAGCAGATCTGTACGCTCTACCGGCATGAACAATCCACGCGGCAGTTGTAAACGTATATCTCTTTTCATGTCGTCGGCTTCACGCTCTAAAGTACGAATTTCCAAGCGAATCACTTCTGCTTGTACCCACTCTTCTTTAAATACGTGATTGAAAAAAGGGATCAAAGCTTTACTAGCTTGATGTACCTTCTTGATGTGATCTTCCATTGGCTTTATAGGAGATTTTGCGAATACTCCTAAAAATGCGTTTGTAGGCATAGCTGACCCTTAAATCAAATTAGTATGCTTTGCGGCGTGAATTTTACAGCATTCACCACGATTGTGAATGCTTTTATTGCTTCACTAGTGCCTGAACATAATATTAATTATAACGAGAACATGAAAAGCGACCATTGGTCGCTTTAATAAAAAAAAAATCACCAAAAAAAATCACAATGATTTTTCTATATCTTCTTGAGATGTATGACGAATATCTTTGCCATTTACGAAGTAGATTATATATTCAGCAATATTTTGACAGCGATCACCGATTCGCTCTAAAGAACGCACTGACCAAACTAAATCCATAATTTTTGGGATTGAACGTGGATCTTCCATCATATAGGTCATTATTTGACGTGTAATGGCTTCGTATTCACGATCGACCTTGGCATCTTCCTTATGTACCTCAAAAGCTTTTTGTACATCCATACGTGCGAAAGCATCTAAAACATCATGCAACATCTTAGATACTTGACGCCCCATGTTTTCAATGTTTACCAATAAATCTTGCTGATCTTTAGTAAATGAATCGAGGGCAACTTTAGCTATTCGTTCAGCTTCATCACCAATACGCTCTAAATCAGCAATGGTTTTAGCAATCGCAACCACTAAACGTAAATCGCTGGCTGCAGGTTGACGACGAGCAATAATACGAGTGCACTCTTCGTCAATGTTCACTTCCATGGCATTTACTTTATAATCATTTTCACGCACTTTTCGCGCTAATTCAGCATCACCATTACTCACAGCATCAAGTGCGCTATTAAGTTGCTGCTCAACTAATCCGCCCATACTTAAAACATGATTACGTACGTTCTCTAACTCTTGATTAAAACGGCCAGAGATATGCTTATTAATATTGTGTTCCATTGTCTACCTTCTTATCAGAATCGCTAACATCACCTAAACAGTACGCCCACTATACTAACCATATCGGCCGGTAATGTAGTCTTCTGTTTTCTTTTTGTTCGGCGTAGTAAATAACGTATTTGTATCTGAGTACTCGATTAACTCACCCATGTACATAAATGCGGTTTGATCAGAAACGCGCGCCGCTTGTTGCATGTTGTGCGTTACAATAACAACGGTAAACTGATTTTTTAAATCATTGATTAACTCTTCAATAACCAATGTAGAAATTGGATCAAGTGCTGATGTTGGCTCATCCAGCAATAATACTTCTGGTTCAATCGCAATTGAACGAGCAATAACTAAACGTTGTTGCTGACCACCTGATAAACCAAATGCACTGTCGTGGAGTCTGTCTTTTACTTCATCCCACAGCGCAGCCCCTCGCAGTGACTGTTCAACTACTTCATCTAACTTACGCTTTTCTTTAATACCTTGTAAGCGTAGGCCATAAACTACGTTTTCGTAGATAGATTTTGGAAATGGATTTGGACGTTGGAATACCATTCCTACATTTCGACGAAGCGCCGCAACATCTACTTTTTTATCGTAGATGTTTTGCCCATGCAGTAAAATTTCACCTTCAATACGGCAACTATCTACTAAATCATTCATACGATTAATACAGCGTAATAGCGTTGACTTACCACAGCCCGATGGCCCGATGAAAGCCGTTACTTGGCCTTTTGGTATATTCATACTTACTGAACTAAGCGCTTGTTTTTCACCATAGTAAAGATCTAAGTTTTTGATCTGAAGCGCCGTTTGCTCAGTGCTTAAATTTTCTAAGTCCAACTTCAAACTCGTGTTTGACTGGGTTACCTGTGGAGCGACTGTAATCATGTTTATTACCTTAAAATCTTTACTAATTATTGATCAAGCGATCTAAATTTTTCACGTAAGTGGTTACGTATACCGATTGCAGTGATATTCAGTGCGATAATCACTGATACCAATAAAAATGCAGTGGCATAGACTAACGGTCGTGCTGCTTCAACATTAGGGCTTTGGAAGCCAACATCATATATGTGAAAACCTAAATGCATGAACTTTCTATCTAAGTGAAAGTACGGAAAGTTACCATCAAGCGGTAAAGTCGGTGCCATTTTTACAACACCTACTAACATTAGTGGTGCAACTTCACCAGCAGCACGTGCAACAGCCAGTATTAGGCCTGTCATAATTGCCGGACTTGCCATTGGCACTATTATACGCCATAGAGTTTCTGCTTTTGTTGCACCAAGTGCAAGTGAACCATGACGTACCGTACTAGGAATACGAGATAAACCTTCTTCAGTTGATACAATAACAACAGGTAAGGTTAAGATAGCAAGCGTTAGTGCTGACCACATAACCCCTGGCGTACCAAATACAGGGCTTGGTGATGCTTCAGGATAAAATAATTGATCCAGACTCCCCCCGAGCACATAAACAAAGAAACCTAAGCCAAATACCCCATAAACAATCGAAGGAACACCAGCCAAATTAATTACCGCGATACGGATCATCTTTGTCACTGCATTTTTAGCTGCATACTCATGTAAATATATTGCAGCAATAACGCCAAAAGGAGTCACAATTACAGCCATTAGCATGACCATAAACACAGTACCAAATATAGCCGGGAATACACCGCCTTCGGTATTTGCTTCACGCGGGTCATCTGAAACAAACTTACCAAGCTGCACAAAGTAATGGCCAAGCTTAGCAAAGAATCCCATGTCATTTGGAAACCAAAAATCCAAAACTTGATATAAAGGCAATGTGACTATTTCGCCGCGCATATCTTTTACCGTTACTTGGTCACGCTTGGCCTCTTTACGAAGTGCAAACAATTGTTTTTCAAGCACGCCATATTCTGACCTTAATTGTGCACGCTGTTGCGCAAGCTCTGCAACGCGTTCATCCGTTAATGCATCATCAAGTAAATAAGATTTTTCTTTTAAACGTAAGCGCTCTAACTCAAAGTTAATATGCCCAATATCGCCATTTTGTAAATCAAGCGCTTGATCATTTAAGTCTACCGCGCGTTCAACGAGCTCATCTAGCACCTCTACTTTGTTGTCAGTGATGACTTGCCCATCTTTAATCACTTGGTCAACATAACCGTAAAAGTTACCGTTTTTACTTCGTTCAAACACCGCCAATGTTGCAGGTGCGGTATGAGAGTTAATATCTGTTTCTAAAACCCAACGAAAGTCCAAATCAACATATTCACGGTTACCGGTTTTAATTAATAAGCGCTCAAGCTCTTCTTTATCGTAATCAGATAAATCTACACCCATTGCCTCTAGGCGTGATTTTGGTACCATTTCTCGGTCATAAATCTCACCAATAACGGTTTGCTTTACCACTGAACCTTGCAACTCAAGTTGCACTACTTGTGAAGGCCAGAAAAAGCTTAACCCTTTCCAGGCAATCATTGCTAATAACCCTAAGACGGAAATCAAGCTGATACTAACTGCACCACCTGTCATCCATATCCAAGGAGAACCAGACTTAAACCACTGCTTTACCATGTCGTGTCTCTCCGCTTACATCGAGCTGTATTTATCACGCAACTGCTGACGAACAAACTCAGCAATTGTGTTGAAAATAAAAGTGAATATGAACAATACAAAGGCTGCTAAGAAAAGAATTCGATAGTGTGAACTGCCCACTTCAGATTCTGGCATTTCTACTGCAATATTAGCCGCAAGCGTACGCATACCTTGGAAAATGCTCCAATCCATTATTGGTGTATTACCCGTCGCCATAAGTACAATCATTGTCTCACCTACCGCACGCCCTAACCCCATCATTACTGCAGAGAAAATACCTGGGCTTGCTGTTAGCAATACCACGCTGACCAATGTTTGCCATTGTGTTGCACCTAATGCCAAGGAACCATTAGATAAGTGTTTTGGCACACTAAATACCGCATCTTCAGCAATCGAGAAAATAGTTGGAATAACCGCAAAACCCATTGCAATACCCACAACAAGCGAGTTACGTTGGTCAAATGTCATACCTAATTCATTGGTTAGATATTGGCGTACATTACCATCAAACATCCACTGCTCAATCACACCACTCATGGCAAATGCCAACCAACCAATACATAACACAACTGGGATAAGTAAAATTGAATGCGACCCTTCTGGTATGCGATGACGTATACTGGTCGGTAATTTCGTCCAACCAAATGCAGTGGCCAAAATCCCCAGTGGTAACATGATCAATAATCCAACTATCGCAGGAAGGTGCTCTTCAATTAATGGCGCAAGCCATAAACCAGCTAAGAAACCTAGGATTACGGTAGGTAATGCTTCCATTATTTCTACCGTTGGCTTTACCACTTTACGCAATGAACCTGACATAAAGTAGGCTGTGTAGATTGCGGCTGATAAAGCAATCGGCACAGCAAATAGCATTGCATACATGGCTGCTTTTAATGTTCCGAATGAAATTGGTACTAACGAGAATTTAGATTCAAAGTCATCACTGGCAGATGTTGATTGCCAAATATAACCTGGCTCAGGGTAACCTTCGTACCACACTTCTTGCCATAATGCAGACCAGGTAACTTCAGGATGCTCATTATGAATTTCAACAACGGTTAGCTTGTTATCTGCCAAAATAAGTGCCGCATTTGAACGTGGCGCTATTGCAAAGTTTTCAATCGGCCCTTCACTTACTTTACCTTGCCATAACTTTGCTTCACTGGTGGTGTAATACACACCTAACTCACCATTTGAACTGGTAGTAAAAAATGTACGACGATAAAATTCAGTAAAAATATCCAGCTTGCTTTGTTTTGATGTTTCAAAGGCACGAATTTTTTGATATTCACGACCTTCATCTGTATTAATTTCAAACCACTGGGATACTTCACCATTATCATTTGCTAGCATCAACGAGTTAGCACCTGCGAGCAACTGAGCTGAAACAAGATTGGCATTTTCTTCATTGGCTGCCAGCATTTGAATCAGTTCGACTTCACTGGGGTCACGCGTATCATAAACATAAATTTGATTAGCTGAACGTACAAATGTACGCGTAGTGTCAGGCGACATAAGCAGTTGATCAACACGACCATCGACATCGAGTTCGGTGCGCTCAACGACCCACTCAACTTCACCGCTGAACATGTTTTCTTCAGCCACAAAACTACTAAATACAACACGCTTATCGGCTGTTTGCGCAACTACTGCCGTTTTTTCTTCGTAATGGCTAAATGCAAACTGCGTTAATGCAGCGCCTTCATCATCGACAACTAAAGGTGTTTCACCAAGAGGATAATCCAAGCGAGGTGTTAGCTTGCGAGTATTATTTGGAAAAGTAACTAAAAACTTTGGTGCCACGATCATCACCGCACCGTTTTTTAGTCCATAAGCATAAAGCCCTTGAAAAGGGGCGCTTTTTGCAAAACTGCTTACTCCACCGTCAAGTGTAACGGGCAAGCTTGCCAACTTTTTACCAAAGGTCGCTTTTTCTACACTATGAAAATCGACATTGCCCTGCTTACCAAGCAAAAAAGCAACTTCGGTTTGCTCTTCAACACCTAAGCCAACAATTTGCTCAGCATTACTTAAAGTAAAGCTGTTACGCGTTTCTACTTTTGCAGATTCAAAAATAGGCTGTACTACATAAAGTAGATAGAAAAAGATCAATAGCAACGCTATTAACACCATTATTCCACCGGCTGTAATACTAAATTGGGCAAACCGATCTTTAAATAGACGGCTTCTATCCGTATTAAAAGACGGTTTATTCGGATTGGAAGTCATCAAAACACCTTTAAATCTTAACGTTGCGAATAGTGTATTTCACCAAGATGACAGTAATGTTACAAACGTCATAATAGCGTTATTTTGTTTTAAGGTAGCTATCTGTATGAAAAAAATTCAACTTAATAAATTATCATTGAGAAACAGCAATTTACCCAATAAAGGTAATAACGCTAATACTATATTACTGTTTTTTAATTAATGAAAGCGCAAAAAAATTGGACAAACTCTAGGTCCGAGTCAATACTCAATTCGGTTCATTTTTAAATATAATAATCATTCAACTATTCTCATGCCTGAGCATTTATCACTTAATTACGGCATTTTAAGGGATTTACTTTATGAAGCAATTAGTTATAACTATTTTAGGGCAAGATCGTCCCGGACTTGTCGAAGACATATCATCCACTGTTTTAAACCACCACGGTAACTGGTTAAGCAGTAATTTAAGTCATTTAGCAGGGCATTTTGCCGGCATTTTAGAAGTGACAGTACCTGAAGAACATTTACAAGAACTACAAGATTCATTACATGCACTTCCTAAATTAGAAGTACGCATTGAAACGGGGAATGATGACACAACAGATAACAGTGCCGCCAAGCTTAATTTCGTTATCACTGGTAATGATCGCCCTGGTATTGTGCAAGAGCTTGCTAGTGTTATTCGCCACAAGGGCGCAAACATCACTCACTTAAACTCTAAACAACAAAGCGCCCCAAACTGGGGAGTGCCTATTTTTAGTGCCGTCGCAACAGTCTCTTTACCTGCTGGTATGAACAAAGATGAAGTTGTAGCTGCGCTTGAAGCGATAACCGCCGATTTAATTGTTGATATTGAAGATGTATAAATAATTTTTAAAAATCAGTAATTAACACAGACAAACATGTCACAAAAATGACATGTTTGTCATTATACTGTCATCTTTATGTTCTATATTTTATTCTGCTGCTATCAAAGGAATAGAACATGAACGCCTGCACTGAGTTGCCTCAAACAATTAGTTATTTTGCTCCAGAATTAAGTTGGTTGTCATTTAATGAACGCGTATTGCAAGAAGCCAAAGACAAAAGCAATCCAATTATTGAACGGATGCGTTTTTTAGGTATTTTTTCGAATAACCTTGATGAGTTTTTCAGGGTAAGAGTTGCAGATGTAAAACGTCGTATTTTACTAAATAAACTACCTGATACAAATTTTGATGAAGATGAGATCCTACTCACCCAAATACAACAAAAAGTACTGCAGTTAGGTCAAAAATTTAATCTTATTCACCAGCAAATTCTTCATGATTTAAACAGCCATAACATTCATGTTCAGCGTCCTGAAAAACTTAGTGATTTTCACATTGATTGGCTTAAAAATTTTTTTAATGACAATGTTTTGCAGCACATATCGCCCATTATGTTGGATGAAAACAAAGATTACTCTGATCATATAAACGATACTATGACTTACTTATTTGTAGAGATGCTTAACGACAAACGCCACTACGCGATGCTCGAAGTGCCTACTGATAGAGTGCCACGTTTCGTTATTTTACCTTCTGAAAAAACCCGTCGTCACAAGACTATCGTGATGCTAGATGACATTATTTTGTTTTTTTTAAGTGATGTATTTAGCAGTTTCTTTAGCTTTACTCAAATCCATGGTCACTCAATAAAGCTCACACGAGACGCAGAATACAACTTAGATGATGAGCTTGAAGAAGGCATTTTAGATAAAATGTCTAAAGGTTTAAAACAGCGTATTTACGCTGAACCTGTGCGCTTAGTTTACGATCAAGCGATGCCTGAACCTATGCTAAAAGTAATGAAAAAACGCTTAGGGGTCACCCACCATGATGCACTTATCCCAGGCGGACGTTATCGTAACTTTAGGGATTTTATCGGCTTTCCTAATATTGGTCGTCAATACTTAGAGAACAAATCACTCCCCGCGCTGCAATGCACAGCTTTTAATAATCATGCCAGTGTATTTGATGCAATTAGCCAACAAGATATTTTACTTTATTATCCATATCATACTTTTAACCATTTACTTGAATATGTTCGCCAAGCTGCTTTTGATCCAAAAGTAACGCAAATTAAGGTAAATATTTATCGTGTTGCGAGTAAATCTCGGCTTATTTCATCACTGATCAATGCCGCTAAAAATGGTAAAAAAGTCACTGTAATGGTGGAGCTAAAAGCCCGCTTTGATGAGCAAAACAACATCGAGTGGGCAAAAATACTCAGTAGTGCAGGCATTAAAGTTATATTTGGGATCCCTGCACTCAAAGTTCACAGTAAGCTGTGTATCATTCATCGTCGTGAGAAAGGCCAAATAGTAAAGTATGCACATATAGGCACTGGTAATTTTCACGAAAAAACAGCAAAAATATATACCGACTTTAGCCTATTCACTAAACATACAGGCATCTGTGATGAAAGTGATAGCGTATTTAAATTTATAGAAAGCAGCTACAAGCCGTTCACCTTTGAACACTTAATGATTTCACCCGTTAACGCCCGTGACGTACTTTTAAATTTAATTCAGCAAGAGATCACGCATGTTGAAAATGGCCACAGTGGTAAAATCACAGTAAAAATAAACAACCTAGTGGATAAAGCGCTGGTTGATAGCCTTTATTTAGCAGCCCGAAAAGGCGTTAAAATCCGTATTATTGTCCGCGGTATGTGCTCATTAGTTCCTGGGCTCAATAATTTTAGCGATAACATCCGTATTATTAGTATTGTTGATCGCTTTTTAGAGCATCCACGCGTTATGATTTTTGGTAACAATGGTGATGAAAAAGTCTATATTTCATCTGCTGATTGGATGACCCGTAACCTTGACCATCGTGTTGAAGTGGGCGTTCCCATTTACGATGAGCAACTAAAACGACTTATTGTAGATATTATTGAGCTACAATTTAAAGATCGCACCAAAGCGCGCATTATCGATAGTGAGCAAAAAAATAATTATGTGAGGCGTGGCAATCGTAAAAAAATACGCTCACAAATTGCTATTTATGATCACTTAAAAAAATGGGAAGGCAATTACAATAATGAATAATTATCCCTCAATTGCTGCGGTTGACTTAGGATCAAACAGCTTTCATTTAGTCGTAGCAAGAGAAGTGGATGGCAATCTACAAATTTTGCATAAAGAAAAACAACGCGTATATTTAGCTGATGGCTTAGACGACAAAAATCAATTAAGCCAAACTGCGATTGATAGAGCACTGGCGATACTGAAGCAGTTTGCAACAACGCTACAAGACTTCCCTGCCAGCAATGTAAAAATTGCTGCAACCTACACATTAAGACGCGCTAAAAACATTAACTCGTTTTTAACTCAAGCAAGTACTGTTTTTCCCTATCATATTGATGTGATATCAGGGCAAGAAGAAGCACGTTTAATCTATCAAGGCGTTGCCCATTACATTCATCACGATGAAAACCGCTTAGTGATTGATATTGGTGGCGGTAGTACAGAGCTCATTATTGGCAAACACTTTAAACATAAGCTGCTAACAAGTCGTAATATGGGCTGCGTAAGTTATACAAAACAATTTTTTGCCGATGGTATTATTAACGATAAACGCTTTAGCAAAGCACAAATAAAAGCAGAGCAAGAACTTGAAGTTATTTTTGCCACTTATATTAGCGCTGGCTGGCAATCAGTAGTTGGCACGTCAGGCACAATAAAGTCAATTTTAGCGATGATCAGCACAAATGATCCCGAGCAAAAACATATCACTTTAGAGCGGTTGCTCGAACTTAAAACCCAGTTCATTGCGGCAAAGACTGTTGATAACCTACTGATTGAAGGTTTAAGCCCAGAGCGCCAAGTGAGTATCTGTGGTGGTTTAGCCATTTTAATCGCAATCTTTGAGCTGTTTAATATTACTGAGATGAACTACAGTGACTTTTCGCTACGCGAAGGCCTACTTCATGAGATGCAACAAAAGCTGGCACTCAAAGATATACGCACCAATACCATTACTAATTTAAGCGAAAGAAATACAATAGATAAAGTACACGCACAACGTGTAGCTAATACCGCTGATTGGTTATTCTTGCAAGTGCAAAAAGAGTGGCAATTAGATTCATTAGATAATCATCAATTGCTCCTGTGGGCAGCGCAATTACACGAGATAGGTTTAGGTATTAACTCATCAGGTTTACATAAACACAGCGCATATGTAGTTGAAAACAGCCAACTACCGGGGTTTACTCAACAGCAACAAACGCTATTAAGCTGCATGATACGCTTTTACCGTAAAAAAATTCGCTTAGAAGAATTTCCTACTTTACTTTCGGTGCCGCACTTTCAAATATTACAATTAATTGTATTACTGAGATTGGCCATTTTATTGAACCAAAAGCGCCTTAACGATCAATATCAAGACCTAGCGGTTTCAGTAAAAGGCAACAGCATGCTTTTGCAGTTTCCACTAGGTTGGCTCAATGAACAAACCCTGCTGCATGCCGATTTACAACAAGAGCAAAGGTACTTGAAAAAGGTGGGTTTTTTAATCGACTTTGTATGATTTACAGACGTAGCTAAATTTGGATAGCCTTAGCTATCTAAATTTAAACGACAATTCGTCACATGGTTACATATCCATATGGCGATTAGAACTTTGTATCATCTGCTTTAAACTTTGCTGCTCAAGCTCTAGCAATTGTGCTAGCTTCTCTTTGCCAGCTGGTGTTTCTGCACGACTAAGTAAGTACTCATAAAGGTTAATTACCTTTTGGTGTTGATCTGATAAATAACCTTGCATCACTTGCTCATCAACACGCGTATTACGGTTTAAATCAGTAAAATTAATCAGCTCAGGGTTTTCAACAAAGTACTCATAGCAATACGTGTCTAGTGTATTGATTTCAGTGATGGCCTTAAAACCCACTAAATCTTCAGCTAGCTTTTTTTCGTACTCTACAAAATAGTCTGCGAGCATACGGTTATGCTCTGCTAAATCATCTTTTAAACTAAAAAAATTGGCAGCCATTTGCGTGTGAAAGAGTACAGTCCAATCGTACACTTCGTGTATTGTTTTAACTTGCATGTGCATTCCTTACTCATTTAATTTAAGTTAACGAATGCGTAAAACGTGCCACATAAAAAAGTGATTAAGATCAACAGTAAAGGTAATTATGGTGCAACTTATACTTTTCTTTTTAGTATAAGTTACACAAAAAATGTAAAGTTTATAGGCCTCGCTTTCTCCACAATAAATACACGGCGGGTAACACTAATAAGGTCAGAACTATCGCGCTGAACATGCCGCCGACCATGGGTGCTGCAATGCGGCTCATTACTTCACTGCCGGTGCCATAAAGCACGGGCAGTAAACCAATTATAATAGTCGCGACTGTCATCATCACTGGGCGTACTCGCAGGCCTGCACCTTCTACTATGGCTTGTTTAAGCTCTACAAAATTAAGCGTAGTACCTGCTTGTTGTGCTTGGGCGCACTTTTCATTGTAGGCTTGGTTTAAGTACACCAGCATAATGACGCCTATTTCCACTGCGACACCGGCAAGGGCAATAAAACCAACCCCCACGGCGACCGAGAAGTTAAACCCCTCTAAGTACATGAGCCAGATCCCGCCTATCATCGCCAGCGGTAACGTGGCCATTATAATTGCCACTTCAACAAAGCTTCTAAAATTGAGATACAACAACACAATTATAATCGCTAAGGTTAGTGGTAATACATAGGCGAGCTTTTCTTTGGCACGCTCCATGTATTCATATTGCCCTGCCCACGTTATTGAATAACCTGCAAGTAGCACTAGCTTTTCGTCAAGCACTTGGCGTGCATTATCGACATAACTGCCAATATCAATGCCATCAATATCAATAAAGCTCCAGCCATTTAAGCGGGCATTTTCACTTTTAATACCCGGTGGGCCATCTTCAATAAATACATCAGCCACATCGGCAAGCGCAATACGCTGCCCTGTAGGGGTAACTATTGGCAATAGCATCAACTCTTCGGGTGAATCACGGTAATCTTGCGGGTAGCGTAGGTTAACTGGGTAACGCTCTTGCCCTTCAACCGTTTCGGTGACATTCATACCACCAATTGCGGTCGCGACCACTTGCTGCACATCGGCAATGTTTAAGCTATAACGAGCGGCTTTTTCACGGTTGATATCCACCTTGATATAACGCCCACCAGCAACACGCTCAGAGTAAACGGAAGCAGTGCCGGGTACATCTTTAAGCAAGATCTCAATCTGTTGGCCAATTTTTTGAATTTCACTCAAATTAGGCCCCGCCACTTTAATACCTACAGGGGTTTTTATGCCTGTTGCTAGCATATCAATACGGGTTTTTATCGGCATCACCCATGCGTTGGTAAGACCTGGAAATTTCACTAAACCATCAAGCTCTTTTTTCAATTTTTCTAAGGTCATGCCTTCGCGCCATTGATCCTTTGGCTTGAGCTGAATAAAAGTTTCAATCATAGTCAGTGGCGCAGGATCGGTAGCGGTTTCTGCGCGTCCAACTTTACCAAACACGGTTAACACCTCGGGCACTGTGGCTATGAGCTTATCTGTTTGCTGTAAAATCTCTCGCGCTTTACCAATCGACAGACCAGGGTAAGTAGTTGGCATATACATTAGATCGCCTTCATCCAGCGGCGGAATAAACTCACTGCCAATTTTGTTCACTGGATAAAAGCCAACAATAGCGACCACTACAGCCAAAACCAAGGTCACTTTAGGAAAACGTAAAACGAGATTCAGTAATGGCTTATATCCGTTAACTAATAAACGATTAACAGGGTTTTTCTGCTCTGAAATCACTTTGCCACGTATAAAATAGCCCATTAATACTGGCACTAAGGTAATTGCTAAACCTGCAGATGCCGCCATGGCATAGGTTTTAGTGTACGCAAGCGGGGCAAACATGCGCCCTTCTTGCGCCTCTAAAATAAATACTGGCATAAAGCTCACAGTAATAATCATTAAACTAAAAAATAGCGCGGGGCCGACTTCGCTGGCGGCATCGGTGACAACTTGCCAGCGATTTTCATCAGTCAGCGGTGTTTTTTCCATGTGTTTATGCATGTTTTCGATCATGACAATCGCACCATCGGTCATCGCGCCAATGGCAATGGCAATACCGCCGAGCGACATAATATTAGCGTTAATGCCTTGCCAATACATGATGATAAATGCCGTTAAAATTCCCAGCGGTAAAGTAATAATAGCCACCAAGGATGAGCGCACATGAAACAAAAACACGATGCAGATCAGTGCGACCACCACTAACTCTTCAAGTAGTTTGCTGGTTAGGTTATCCACTGCGCTTTTAATTAAATTAGAGCGGTCATACACAGGCACTATTTCAACGCCTTCAGGTAGACCTTTTTTGAGTGATTCGAGCTTTTCTTTAACCAGCTCTATGGTTTTTTGTGCGTTTTCGCCATAGCGCATCACCACGACACCACCTGCAACTTCACCTTCTCCGTTTAGTTCAGCAATGCCGCGGCGCATTTGTGGGCCAAGGCGAATATCGGCTACATCGCGTAATTGCAGCGGTGTGCCGTTGGCGTTCACCCCCAGCGGAATGGCCTCTAAATCAGCCACACTTTTTATATAACCGGTGCTGGTTACCATGTATTCGGCTTCGGCCATTTCCACGACCGAAGCGCCCATTTCTTGGTTACCTTGCTTAATAGCCGTTTGAATTAAGCTCAGTGGAATACCGTAAGCACGCAGTTTATCTGGCTCTACATTGACTTGATATTGTTTCACCATGCCGCCAACGGAGGCGACTTCTGACACTCCTGGCACAGTTTGTAATTCAAACTTTAAAAACCAATCTTGTAAGCTACGTAATTGGCTAATATCGTGCTGATTGGTTTTATCCACCAGCGCATATAAATAGATCCAACCTACACCGGTGGCATCTGGGCCAAGCTCCGCGGTTGCAGTGTCGGGCAAACGGCTAGCGACTTGGCTTAAATACTCTTGCACTCGACTACGCGCCCAATAAAGATCCGTTTTTTCATCAAAGATGACATACACGTAGGAGTCACCAAAAAATGAAAAACCACGGACCGTTTGTGCCCCGGGCACTGAGAGCATCGCGGTGGTAAGCGGAAAAGTAACTTGATCTTGCACCACTTGCGGCGCTTGCCCAGGATATGACGTTTTAACTATCACCTGCACATCAGATAAGTCCGGCAAGGCATCTATAGGGGTATTTTTAACGGCAAATAAACCGCCACCAATTAGTATTGCAGTTAGTAACAATACAAAAAAGCGATTAGTCACAGACCAACGAATAATGGCTGCTATCATAAGGCCTCCTAATGTCCGTTATGCGATGACAGGGTGCTATCGCTATTTGGTTGCATGATTGCTGCAGTCTTGATACGACTGATCACAAACTCACCGTCTTGCAAACTAAAGGTAAACTCCACTTGCTGCTGTGCAGATAAGTCAGTGAGGTCTACATCTGCTGCTAACATAAAATCTAATGTGGCAGCTTCGCGGTTCCATTTTACAATCTCACCACGGCTAATATTGGCGGTACGCGTTGTTTTATCAATATGGTTGATAGTACCTATTACGGTTGCCGTATTCGCAGGCTCGACCATCACATGTGTTGAGTCCATAATATGAATACCGCTCAGTAAGTAGCTATCATCAACTTGCTTAGTTAGCTCAAAATGCAGTGTTTGCCCGACTTGTAACGCACTGAAATCAACATCTTCTGTAACTATAAAATCCATAGTCATGCTTGGCCAATCGAGTTCGTCCATTGGTTCATGGCTAATATTCACCATACGGTGATCCGCCATAACGCTGTTAATAACGCCTTTACCCCACACGTGAGTGATAGTGTCTAGCGCTTGCATACGTTTAAAGTCGGAGCTTTTACTTGATTCAGAATCCAATAAAAATTGGGCTGAAGTCACCACGTGATCATCGGCTTTGAGACCCGATAAAATCACTGCGTCATTGTTATCACTACGACCAAGCTCTACCGCCACAGATTTAAAGCGCCCTTCACCTAATGCCAGCACAACACGGTCTTGGTTGCCGGTACGGATCACCGCTTCTTTTGGCACAATAAGCTGCTTGTCACTTGCTTTAGCGTGAATACTCACCTGCGCAAACATATTTGGTTTTAACTGGTGATTTTGGTTATTAAAGCGTAAACGCACCCGCAGCGTGCGATTTTTAGCATCCAGTGTTGGGTAGATATAATCAACGTTACCGCGCCAGCTTTGTCCTGCAATGTAATCTAAGGTCATGGTAACGGGTAAACCTATTTCTATTAGCTGTGCTTGGCGCTCAAATACTTCGGCTTCAACCCATACTTCATCCAACTGAGCTATGCTCATCATTGAAGTACCCGGCTTAACATAAAAACCTTCGCGTACATTGAGCTCATCAACCACCCCACTTTGACGTGCGTAAAAGGTAATGTTTTGCATCACTTTTTTATTAGCTTGTAAGCGCTCAACAAAGCCGTCCGACACATTCAATGCTTTTAAGCGCGCTTTGGCCGCGCGAATAAGCACCGTATTTTTACGATTAACGGCCAGTACAAATTCTTCTTGAGCATTAACCAATTGCGGTGAATACAAGGTATACAGTGGTTCGCCTTGCTTTACTTGAGCACCGGCCGCTTTAACGTAAAGCGTTTCTAACCAACCTTCAACCCGCGGGTGAATATGCACCTGTTGGTCTTGGTTATACTGCACATAGCCCACCGTGTTTACTTCACTTTGCAGTGCCTTAAACTGTACTTTCTCGGTTCTAACCCCCAAGTTATTAATCACCGCAGGAGATATCGTCACTGCGCCAGGACCATCTTGGTTATTACTGCTGCCCTCATCATAAACAGGCACTAAATCCATCCCCATCGGTGAGAGTCCAGGTTCATCACGGCGATAGTTGCTATCCATCGGGGCCACCCAATATAGTGGCTTTTTCTCTGTACTGTTAGCAACATGCTCATTACTGCTCCCCAGCAAAGACAATGCACCAACGGAGACTCCCGCACCTAATAGTGCTGCGATAAGAAGCTTTATATTAGTATTCACTTTGATCTCCTGCGAACTGCTCAGCCATCACAGCAGCATCTTGGCTACTGGCGTAATAATTCAGGCGAGCAATAATAATTTGTTGATCGATTTGGATATTTAACGCATCTATTTTGGCATTGAGCTCACTAATACGCGCGCGCATTACTTCTGAAAAGTCACCATCATCGCGGGTGTAGGCGTTTAATGTGGCTTGCGCTTGTTCTGCCATTTGTGGCAGCAGTTTAGTTTGATAAAGCCCACCGCGCTTAGCTAACCGTGCTAACTGGCTAAACTCTTTAAAGTACATGCCTTTAAGCTTTTGTAGTGCGATCAGCTTTTGTGTTTTTACGGCTTCCGCTATGGCGATAGCCGCATTTACTTGTTGATCTTGACGGTTATCAGTAAATAGCGGTAAATCAACACTCAATCCTACCGAAAACAGATCCGCCCGCGAGTCTCCCATTGGCGTACCATCGCGATACCCATAGCCCATGTTTACCCCAAACTGTGGTTTATAACCTTGTTTGGCAATATCAATTTCAGTTTTTTTAGCGGCTGCCGTTTGGTCAATTGCGACAATTGCAGGATGCGCCGTCAGCAGCTGCATTAACTGTGTAAACTCAAGTTGTGCAAAATCGACTAGTGGTATTATGTCACTGCGCTTAGCACTCACAGGCTGAGTTAACATATTGATTGGCAACCATTGTGATAAACGCTTTTTAGCACTTTCAAACTGCTGTTCAAGCATCATTAATTTATCTTCAAGACGGGTTAACTCTAACTGTGCGCGGATAATATCTTGTTGGCGAGTGTTACCTATCGAGCTGGCATAACTTGATTCTGTAATATCAATCAGCTGCGAGAATAATGCTTTATCTTGCTCAATTAAAGCAATGCTTTGCTGCGCACGATACGCATTGAGCCAAGACTCGATCACGATGGTTTTAACCTGTGCGAGTCGGTCAGATCGTAACCATGGATATTGCTGCGCCGATTGCGCTAATGCCTGTTTTTTAAGTGCAAGGCTATCGCCGCGACTAAACATCTGACTTACACCAACCTTTAACTGGGTCATCCCTTCTTGGTCAAACGCAAAGCCATCGGTAGGTAAATTCATTAGCCCGATAGTTAATACTGGATCTGGCAAGGTGCCCGCGACTAAACTTTGCGCTTGTACTGCGGCTTGTTGATATTTACTGGCTGTTAGCCATGGCTCGTTATTAAGCGCATAGCTAAGCGCGTCATCGAGGCTAAGCTCATTGCTATGCGCTGAGATTGTAACTGTTAGCAAAAACGCTAAAAAACTGACTTTAAATATTCTGAAGTGATTCATCACTTACTCCACTAAAATTAAAAAATGATTAAATTTAGAGGCAGAAAAGGTGATTTATGTAAATTTTAGACGCACCTATCCTGCTATTAAGCAGACATAGGAGGACGGTATAACGAACTGGCTATACGATGTTGATTTTGCGGTGTGTAAAGCTGTACTTTTTCGGGGGGAGTTAGCGTAACGCTAAATAGCGCGCTCATACTTAACATTGAATGAGTACTACACGCACTCATCGGGCAGCCACATTCTTGATTAGCCGTTGCGTCATCGTCACAGCAATCCATGTTCATCATACCTGCTGGTATGTCATGGTGCATATCGCTGGTATCGGTGACTTGTGAATGGGTTTGGTTCATATGTGGCATTTCGCAACTCATAGTTACTGACGCAACCGCTTGACCCACTAAAGTGAGTAACAAAACGACGGTCAATATACTAAGGTAAATACGTTGCAAAAAAGTGCCTTTAATAAATGTAAGCTGTAAGCTGTAAGCTGTAAGCTGTAAGCTGTAAGCTGTAAGCTGTAAGCTGTAAGCTGTAAGCTGTAAGCTGTAAGCTGTAAGTTTATGGTAACTTGTTAGTTAACACAAACGTTTAACTGTTTCTTGGTGCAATTTTTATTAAGTTACTTGCAGCGATGGCAAATAAACAATAACCAGTAAAATACCAAAAACCTGCGCCAAATTCTGCGTGCATGTTGATAAGCTCGCCCATTTGGCCATCAGCATTTCCTGCAAGATACGCAACAATTAAGGCAATCACGAATACATCTACCATGCTCCATTTACTCAGGCTTTGTATCACTTGATCGAGTTTATGCTTGAATTTATTCATCGGTATTAAACAATACACTAATTGCATTAACAGTTTTAAAGTAGGCACTACAATTGAAAATAACGCCACTAGCCCTGCAACTAAATAATTTTTGTTATTCGCAAGTTCGTTAACTGTTCCCCAGATGCTCCGCGTTTTTTTGTAAGCGCTAACTTCACCTTCGAGCTTATCAAGACCAAACATGCTTGATGCCATTGTGAGCATCCTTCTGGTATTTCTGTCGCCTTCATCAGCAAGCATTTCAATACCTGTTTTAGCTAGTTTTGACTTATCAATTTTACCTTCTAGCGTCAGCACTGGCTGAGTGACACCCGGTACAAGCAATGCTAACGCAATTAAAATAGTGGCAATTGGCAATAATAAACGCATAGCTAGTCTTTAAAAATTACTTTGTAATAACGCATCATACCCAAGGCATTATGCTTGTTCAATAATTGAGGCTAAAACTTCATCACCGTATTCACGGGCTACAAACATAGCCTTGTATACAATGTCAATTTCTGAAGCTGGTCTAATGGTTTCTAATAACTTGGTTGCCAATAGCCAGTTATCTTCTTCTACAGCGCGAGTTAATTGTAAAGTCGCACCTAACATGCCGTTAAAACACAATAACGCACTAGACAAATCATCACCTAGACAAAACTCTTTTGCTATTGCGCCTAATTCCATGTTTAAAATAGCGTCAAGTACAGACATCAGGCCAACTAAGTAACCTCGCTCTGACATTTCCTTACCGCCAGGCTCAAGCATCAGCAGCATAAAATGGGCTCGTGTTAAACCAAGCTTAGTTAGTTCGCTGGGTTTATCTACCCCTAATTCGCTAAGTGCTAATACCCTTACGAATTGGCGGATTGAATCTTCGCCTAAATAAATAACCGCTTGAGAGATAGAAGTAATCTCTAAATTTTGGTTACCCGAGCGCGCATTAACTAGCTTAAGAATACGTGCAGTTAAACCAACATCTTTGGCAACTCTTTGATGTACTTCATCAAAATCAATATCCGGTCGCGATGTACACCGTAAAAGATCAAATACCGCTAGTTTTGAAGGCTCAACATTGTGGTAAGTGAGCATCTCTGGTCGCGCAAAAAAGAAGCCTTGAAAGTAGTCACAGCCTGCATCTTTTAAAGTCGTAAACTCTTCGTGAGTTTCGATTCTTTCCACAATAATTTTTACATCGGGAAAGCGTCTTTTAAGCTTTTTAAGTTGAATATTCGTTTTAATTATTGGGTTTTCAACTTCTAGCTTTATAAAATCTACCAGCTCTAATAAGGGCTCCCATTTTGCATCACCGTCATAATCATCTAATGCAAACACATAACCATCTTGCTTCAGTGAACGTACCCTTTTAGTAACTTGCTCTATATTGCCAGCCCTTTCAACTATTTCTATTACAGCGCTTTTTGGCTGTAATAGTTTAGGAAAATCATCTAACAAAGCATCCGTTGAAAGATTGATAAATGCACACTGGTTAGCTGTTAATTTATCTATACCAATCAACATCAATGCATTAAAAAATAAGCGACCTGTTGCTTGTCCGTCGGTCGTCCCTACAGGGAAAAAATTATCGCTTGAATCTCGGTACAATAACTCATAAGCAAAAATACTCTTATCAGTATTAAATATTGGCTGTCGTGCTATATATTGAGTGACCATATTTGGTACGTTCGCTGTAATTTGTGTATTCGGCATATTATTTCCTGCTAATAATTTATAGCGACTCATGCCAGCTAAATTGTTCTTTTTGTATTGACTTAGTATAGTGAACTTTTGCAAGCTTGCATTAACTAAACACAATGCTGTGGGTACGAAATTTCAGATTCCTCAACTTTCGTACCCACAACAAAAACACCGGGCACTATAACCATACATTTATCATGGATATGTTCTCATCAGGGCTAAGGTTGGGTATAATAGCGCCATACTTTTTTGTAAAAAATCACAAGAGCTAATGACATGAGCATTGAACAAGCCTTAGTAGAACGTAGCAGTAACCAATGTGAGTTGTGCTCTGCAACTGACAACTTATCTGTATACGAAGTGCCACCTGTTACAGAAACCCATTCAGACAAGTGCATTTATACCTGCCAGACATGTAAAGACCAAGTTGAAAGTAATATCGATATCACTCCAACACATTGGCATTGTCTAAACGATAGTATGTGGAGCCAAGTGCCAGCAGTCCAAGTAGTGGCTTATAGAATGCTATCTCGTTTAGCTGCTGATAATGGCTGGGCACAAGATGCGTTAGATATGATTTATCTTGAAGAAGATACGTTAGCGTGGGCCAAAGTAGCACTTGCTGAAGACGATGACATCAAACATGTAGATAGTAATGGCGTAATATTACAAGCGGGCGATACTGTCACGCTAATTAAAGACTTAGACGTGAAAGGCAGCAGCTTAACTGCAAAGCGTGGAACAGCAGTTCGTAATATCGGTTTAACCAGCAACCCTGAGCACATTGAAGGTCGCGTTGACGGTCAACGAATTGTTATTTTAACTAAATTTGTTAAAAAGTAAGTATTATTCATATATCCAGTAAAAGCGCTAAATAGCGCTTTTTATACTTAAAATTAAGCTGCGATTAAGTAGCAAATAACTACACTGTAACCACTATCTACTGACTTAATTTATTTCAAGGAATAAGTCATGCTGTTACATAAACCTCGATCTGTTTTAAAATCAATTACCAACATTAGTATATTAGCTTGCAGCACGTTAATTCTGTCTGGTTGTGTAAATCAGCAGGCTACAAACGCAAGCCATGCAATTAAAAATGAAACTGTCGCAATGCTAACAACACAAGTAACCTATCTTGATCGCAGCATGCTGCGTCCCGGCTCACAATTAACGGTAACTTTAGCCGATGTGTCGAAAATGGATGTAGCTGCCGATATTATCAGTCAACAAACTATTGATATTGCTGGTGCGCCGCCATACACAGTGACACTCCCCTACGACGCAAGCATATTAAACGAACGCAGCCGCTACAGTGTTAGCGCACGTATCGTTAATCAAGATAATTTACTTTATGTAAGCACAACACATAATAACCCGTTTTCACACTCGCAACAGAGTGAACCTCTTACCATTACAGTTTCTAAAGTTGCCGCACAACAACCCGATGTAAGTTTAGTTAACACCTACTTTAAAGCCATTACCTTAAATGGTAAGCCTGTAACTGTTGAAACCAGAGAGCCGTTTATACAATTTAGTAAAGATAACAAAAGCCATGGCTTTTTAGGATGTAATAACTTTACTGGCAGTTATCAAGTCAACCAGCAATCACTCACATTTGGCCCGCAAGCCAGCACTAAAATGATGTGCTTTAAAAGCATGGAACAAGAAAGTGCAATGTCGGCAGTACTAGAGAACACAGCTCTATGGGATATTAATGGCGAATCACTGATTTTAAAAGATCTGCAAGGCAAACAACTTGCAACGTTTAAAGCCATGTATTTTAATTAATTTTGATCTCTCTGAGTATTAAACGCCCAGTTATGCTGGGCGTTTACTTTTATTCTTCGACTAATTGTTCGCTGCGATAAAAACCTGATGAATCACTCAATAAGCTAACTAGCTCAGGTAATACATTATCCATTGTTTGTTTTAACTTCCACGGTGGGTTAATTACGATCATACCTGAGGCTGTCATGCCATGAACGTCTGTATCTTCTTCTGTGGCTAATTCAAATAATTGAATATTACGCATACCTGATGCAATTAAGCCCTCTTCCATGCGCTCAATACGCTCTCTATCTACAACTGGATACCAAATCATATAAGTGCCAGTAGAAAAACGCTGATAAGCCTTCGTTAATGTTTTTACAACGGTGTCGTAATCATCTTTAATTTCATAAGGTGGATCAATTAATACACATGCCCTACGAGATGCTGGCGGCAATAACCCGACTAGGCCTGTAAAGCCGTTTTCACCACGGACACGTATAGAGCGCTTGCCGCTCATATTTTCTTGTAATAATGCCAAGTCTCGTGGATGCAACTCAAAGAACCAACCTTTGTCTTGGCGACGTAAAAAGTGCTCTGCAATTTTTGGTGACCCTGGATAAAACGCTAACGCCTCACTTTCATTAAACGACTTAATCAGATCAATATAATCATTTAACTCTTGATGTTCACTCGTATGTTGATAGAGCTTGGCGATACCATCGAGGTATTCTTGGGTCTTTTGGGCATCTGCCCCAGCCAATTCAAAAAAACCGGCGCCAGAATGCGTATCAATATAATCCAACGGTTTATCTTTAAGAGTTTGGTAACTTAATACCTGAGCAAGTACCAAATGTTTAACAACATCGGCCGGATTACCCGCATGAAATGAGTGTCTGTAACTGAGCATAATTTAATTTCGCTATAAGCTTATTTATAAAACCAGTGAACCATAAACATTATGCATTTGGCAACTGAGCGTGAACCAATTCTGAATGAAATAGCCCGTTAGCTGAATTATCCCTTAACGACGAATAAAAATCAGCTAAAACACACGTAAATACTGGCATATAAAGCAATTTTGCTTTACATTTGCATGACAATAATCACAGTTTTATGAGCGCATTTATGAATAACGAGACCCTTTCTCAATTAGAACAACTGATCGACCAATTAATTAGCCAAAATTCACAACTTCAAACAGAAGTGAATGAACTTAAAGATAAAAACAGTCAGCTGATCGATGAAAATGAAATTCTTCAACTTGAAGCACTTGAAAGCGAAGAAAAACAAAAAGATACCAGCACAACGTTAACAGGCCTACTTGAGAAACTACAAAGCGCTCAACAGGCAAACTAATGTCTGAGCTGCAAAACCAGCGAGTCACCGTTGAGTTGCTTGGTAAAGAGCAGCAATTTGCTTGCCCTGTAGGACAAGAAGACGCTCTAATTGCTGCCGCTAAACATCTTAATGATTTAGTCGAGCAAATGAAGCAACGCTCAACGGTTCGCAATGATCAAAAAGCTTTATTAATGGCTGCTTTGAACATTAGTCACGAACTGCTTGAAGCAAAAGCACAGCAAAGTGCAGAACTACAACAGCACGATCAGCTTGTTGATAAACTAAGTGCATACTTAGGTAGCTCATCAGCCAAATAAAAAGCGCTACTTAGCGCTTTTTTTGTTATTACCAATAAAATAAGCTACTGTAAGCGACCTATTTTATTGATCGATATGACCCATGCTAAGTAGTCCTTTCAAACTAATAACTACATTTAAACTGCTAATTGTTGGGTTACTAATCAGCTTAGCACCTTTCGCCTATAGTGCCGTAACGTGGCAAACAATCAGCCCAAACATTCAATTTTTACAACAGCAACCAAAGCTACGCTTTTATGATTCCAACCAAGTATTAATCCAAGGTAAAGAGTGCGCTTTAATGTTTGATGCCAGCGGCAATTTTGCAGCCGTTGAAGCGACAATTGTAAAACTAAAGTCAACTTTGACGACCCCTCTTTGCTATTTAGTTGCGAGCCATTTTCATGATGACCACTTATTAGGCATGGCCATTTTGCAACACAGTTACCCAAACGCCAAACTCATTGTTCATAAACAGATTGCCCGCGAGTTTGCAAATTTCCAACGTGCCTTTGAAGATAAACTTGATAGTTACGAGCAAAGTGTTGAGCTTAGTTATCAACGATTAGCTGAACAACCAGCTTCTTTACAGCCACAATGGAGAAAGAAATTAGAATTAGCCAAACAGCGTCTACTTCGCTGGCGAAAATTTAATTTGCAGCCAAATGCAATGCAAGTCTCTGATTCTCTCGCACTCAATTTAGGTGACTACCCTATAACGCTGCACGCCCATCAAGCACATACAAATGGAGATCTGACATTACTAGCAGAACAAGGAACCATCTTACTAGGGGGAGACATTGTAGATTGGCTGCCTTACCCTGGACACGGCAACTTAGTAGAATGGGCAGAACTACTTAAACAATTTAGCAATAACAAACAGATAAAAATAATTTTACCGGGCCATGGAGCGCCCTTAAAAGCAACTGATTTAAGTCAGCCATACAGGTTTTTACAACAAATTATTAAGCATGTATCAACCAATCCCAATGTGGAGCTTACAACATTACAACAAAGCTTCCCTGCTGAATTTGCTAAAGATTATCAAATTGATACAGCTGCCTATAAAGCTTACCCTTTATTTCTACAAGCTGGACTTAAGCGCGCGAAACAGTCAAAATAGACCCTACACAAGGTTGTGCTAAGCTTATAAAGGGATATTGATTCGGTGGTGTTTATGCGCAGGAATTATTTTTTCATTTTCGTAATAGCAATATTACTCAGCGGCTGTCAGTCTACAAAGCTGCAACCTGCAGCGCCTGATATAGAACAAGCCCCCGTTATTTTTAACCACTTTAAGCCGTCAACAAAAAACGCGATTGCGGTAAGCACGAACGCACAAGCAACACCGCCTACGACCACTATATCGACTGAACTACTGCAACCCAATAAAAAAAATCACACAGTACCGAGTCCGTATAAACCTACAATTGAAAAGTCACACTCACGATCCGCAAGCCCTGATTTATGGCAGCATATTGCTGACAACTTACATATTAAAATCTATCTAAATAGGGCACTCAACAAACGTATTAAATGGTATACCCGCCAACCTAAATATCTACAAATAGTGAACGAGCGAGCTGCTCCTTACTTATACCATATCGTCAATAAAGTAGAACAACGTAAGCTGCCGATGGAGCTGGCATTATTACCTTTTGTTGAGAGTGACTTTCGCCCAACGATCAGTTCCTCTGCTCAAGCTGTTGGGGTATGGCAGTTAGTCGCAGCCACTGCGCATCATTTTGGTATTAAGTCAGATCAATGGTATGACGGCCGTCAAGATGTACTGGCTTCAACAGATGCTGCTCTGGCGTATTTAGAATATTTATATAAACGTTTTGATGGTAACTGGATGCATGCACTCGCGGCTTATAATAGTGGCGAAGGCCGAGTACAACGCGCAATTGCTAATAATAAAAAACGTGGTAAAAGCACCGACTATTGGTCTCTCAAACTCCCTAAAGAAACGTCAGATTACGTACCTAAGCTCTTAGCATTAAGCTACTTAGTGCAAAACCCTAAGCTAGGCTTAATACGCCCTAAGCTTGAGAATAAAGCCCAAACTACTGAGTTTAATGTAGGTCAACAGTTTGATTTTTCTGTTATTGCTAACCTATCAGGTGTGGGGCGCAGCCAATTGCATAAACTCAACCCTGGTTATTTAAAAAATCAAAGTTCACCAAATGGGCCTCATACATTGCTCCTCCCATTGCAACAGCAAGCATTGCTAAGCAGTCAGTTCTTCAAGAGTAACTTTACTGGAGAGTACTTTGTTAAGAAAAACGATACCTTATACGGCATCGCTAAAAAGTTTGATATGCCCGTTAAAAAGCTAAAAATGTTAAATAATAAAAAGACCAACCTCATTGGTATTGGCGAACGCCTACTCACAGGACAGCCAAAAACAATGCCAGGCTCACTGACAATTGACTATAAAATCAGTCCTTATTTAGATGATACCCAAGTAGCCACTGCAACCATTACTGTTAATTACCAAGTCAAGCCTGGGGATACAATTTGGGATATCAGTCAACTTTATGATGTCTCGCATAAAGACCTCGCACAGTGGAATAAACTCAGTGCCTCTAGCATCTTAAAACCGGGTATAACGCTCGTATTACACTTGCCACAAGCAATAAAGCCGATCTCCCAATTACAAAATGATGGCTTATTGTTAGGATTAGAGAAAACCTTAAAACAACCACACTAACCAGCAGTTTCACATCATCCGTATTTAGCGTAAAATTAGCGTTTCATTCAGTAAATATTAAAGAGATTGGCATGCAAATCAGCAAAAACTCAGCGGTTGAGTTTCACTACACATTAAGTGAAGCCGGTGAACAAATAGAAACAAGCACTGGCAATGAACCATTAACATACATTCATGGCCTTGAAGGCATGCTTCCAGGTTTAGAAACAGCCCTTGAAGGCAAAGCCGCTGGTGATAGCTTCAGTGTTACTCTTGAGCCAAGCGAATCTTACGGTGAGCGTGTTGATGATCTAATCCAACGTATTCCACTTAAACACCTCCAAGGTGACACCAAAGTGTGGAAAGCTGGCATGACTGCAATGGTTAGCTCTAACCAAGGTCGTCATCAAGTAACGATTGTTAAAGTAGGTCGTTTTAATGCTGACTGTGATTTAAACCACCCTTTTGCTGGTAAAACACTGACTTTTGATGTGCAAGTATTAAGCGTACGTGAAGCTACAAGTGAAGAAGTATCACACGGTCACGTTCACAGCGAAGGCGGTTGTGGTCACAACCACTAGGGAAATTCTATGTCAAAGGTTGCAATCGTTACAGGCGGTAGTAAAGGCATAGGCCAAGCTATTGTTGCACGTTTTATAAAAAATGGTTATCAGGTTCACAACCTTGATCTCGAACATTCAGATTTAGGTACTTGGCACCGCTGTGATGTCAGTAATGTAAATACGGTTAAAAGCGTTATTACTGACATTGCTAGCACAACTAAGCACATTGATATATTGGTATCTAATGCTGGCCGCCATTTAAGTGCAACCATTGAAAACACGGATGAAGCAACCTTCGACAGTTTGTTTGCGCTTAATGTAAAAGGTGCGTACGCAGCAATTCAAAGCGTATTACCAAGTATGAAAACGCAAAAAAATGGGGCGATTATTTTAATTGCCTCAGATCAAGCCATCATAGCTAAAACAAACTCGTTTGCGTATAACCTCACCAAACATGCGTTAGCGTCAATGGCAAAAACAACCGCACTTGATTACGCCCAGTTTAATATTCGTGCTAATGCTGTATGCCCCGGCACCATTGAAACCCCCTTATTTCATAATGCGATTGATGCATACTGTGCTCGCAGTGGCGCAGATAAAGCCAGCATAGTTGCCGAAGAAGGTGCTTTGCAACCACTAGGTAGGCTGGGTCGAGCAGATGAAGTCGCCGCGTTAGTCAATTTTTTAGCCAGCGATGAGGCCTGTTTTATTACTGGCAGCTTACAAACTATCGATGGCGGTTATACCGCGCAATGAGCGAACGTATTATTGACCCTCACGTGCATTTTTTTAATTTGCTAGATGGGCAATATGAGTGGCTACAAGGAAGTAATCCGCCCTCTTGGCCAAATTTAGAGACTATTAAACGCCCTATTAATGCTGCACAACTACAACAAACGAGTCCATTTGAAATCATAGGGCTGGTGCATATTGAAGCAGGGTTTGATAATAAAAACCCAATTAATGAGCTAAACTGGCTGGCGCAGCATCTGCACGGGGAAAACTATAAAGCAGTAGGTTTTGCTTGCATTGATAATCCACCTGAGGACTTTAACAATGCAATAAACGCTTTATCACATTCAAGTTTGGTGGGGATTAGAGACATAACCGAAGGTGCGGATGCAACTCGGTTAACTCACCCTAATTGCCTTGATAATTTAACGCTTTTGAATGATTGCCAACTAATGTTTGAAGCACAGTTTAATGTTGAAAACTTAGCTATCACCGATCAATTAATTAAGTACTGCCAACAACTCCCAAACTTGCACGTAGTCATAAACCATGCTGGTTTGCCGAATAACCTCTCTCTATGGCAAGAGGGAATTCGCCGACTCGCTCACATACCCAACTGCACGATTAAATTCTCAGGTTTTGAGCTATTTACAGCTATACTGCAAACTCAGCAACAAGCGTGTTTTGACTTTATTCTTCAATGCTTTGGTCAACAGCGCGTGATGTTTGCTAGTAATTTTCCCGTATGCCAAATCAATTCAAGCTATCAAAAGCGCTGGTTAAGTAATTTTGCGCTTTGCAAAACCCACAGCTTATGGCAACAATTAAGCTATAAAAACGCGCGTCACTGCTATCAACTTTAATTAAAAACCGCTATATTCAGCTTATTGTTGTATAAAAACAGAACGCTTTTATGACTACTTCATCTAAAAACAAACTCATACTAGGCCTTTTTAACGTTACTTTTTTGGCCGTACTGACTGGTTGCGGTGGTGGCAGTACCATGGCCGATAGTGGCGGCAGTACTGGTAACACAATTAGCTGGACTCAAGGTGTCTTTCAGCCATCAGATAATTTTGATAAACAATGCCAAGCATTGAATCAAAAGCATTTTCTTCGCTCATGGAGTAACGAAACTTACCTATGGTATGACGAAATAATAGACCGAGATCCTGCACTAACAGCAAGTGTGAGTGACTATTTCACCTTATTAAAAACAGAACAAAAAACTGACTCTGGTGCCAACAAAGATAACTTTCATTCCAGCCTTTCTACCGCCGAGTGGGAAGCACAAAGTCAATCAGGTATCACGTTTGGTTATGGCTTTAAAGTGAAGTTATTTAGCTCAAGTGCCCCTCGAAAAGGCCTGATCAGCTATACTGAAGCGAACTCTCCCGCCAGTAATCAAAATCTTCGCCGAGGGTTTGAAATTTTAGAAGTCAATGGTGTCGATTTTATTAACGCGACCAGCCAAGCTGACGTAGATACTCTTAATGCTGGTTTATATCCAAAACAAACTGGTGTGAGCACCACTTTTTTGTTCAAAGATATCAATAATCAACAAACGCGTGAAGTAACGCTAATCTCACAAAGCATTGCATCGCAACCAGTCACTAATGTAAAAACCTTTGAAAATGACTCGGTGGGTTATTTTCAATTTAATAGCCACAACGCGATTGCAGAAAAGCCACTTTTTGATGCTTTTAATTCTCTAAAAGCAAGTAACGTAACTGATCTCATCATTGATATGCGTTACAACGGGGGGGGCTTTCTACAAATGGCGAGCCAAATAGGCTACATGATCGCTGGAGCCGCCAATACAAATAACAAAATATTTGAACGCACTATTTTTAACGACAAACACCCAACTATAAACCCTGTTACTGCTAAGCCTTTAGCACCCGTTATGTTTATTGACGAGTTTATCGGCTTTGCTGAGAATCCAGCGGTAAGTCCCGGCACGCCTTTACCGAGTCTTAATTTAAAACGGGTTTATGTATTAACGACCAGTAGCACTTGCTCAGCCAGTGAAGCGATTATTAATGGCTTACAAGGAGCTGATATAGAAGTAATTCAAATTGGTTCAGGTACTTGCGGTAAACCTTACGGTTTTTATCCTACCGATAACTGCGATACAACCTATTTCAGTATTCAGTTTACAGGAGAAAATAATAAAGGGTTTGGTGAATATTCAGATGGTTTTGCTCCGCAAAATACAGTAGATAATGAGCGCTTACCTGTGCGCATAGCGGGCTGTGCAGTGGCTGATGATTTTAGTTACCAACTAGGCGATCCAAATGAAGCCTTACTTAAAACAGCTTTAAGCTATCGAAGTAATGGTAGCTGCCCTGTCGCTACCTCAACTGCCAGTATACAAGGCTTTGCACCATCAAGCGTTAGCGATACACCTGACGTATTTGATAATCGTGCTACCACATTAATTGAAACCAATAAGGTTTTACCCTCAAATTAGGTCGCTAATTGAGGGTATTAAAGAGGTTAAGTAATGCTATTTAATAAACGACTATTACCAGCTTTATCTATATTTCTACTTGCCGGTTGTGCTTTTTATGCAGATAAACCCACGCCCAAACTACAGCACGCACTATTAATAAAGCCACAAAGTGAGCTAATAGCGCAAGGTATGGCAAGGCTAATGCGCAGTAATCCTATCGCCGTGGCGGATGATGTATTTATGCAGCAAAGTGTAATGGTTGTTGATAATGTAAATAAAAGCGATGGGATGGGTAACCCAATTATGGGGAAGCAACTTAACATGCCCGATCGATTTGAGTTGCTGATCAAAAATAACACATGCTTTTTGCGCCACCTTGATAGCAAAGCAACTGAACCTTTACCCAAAGTACAATGCAAAGTGAATGGTTTTCACTCAGGTTAAATATAAAAAAGCCCGAACGGGCTTTTTCTTCAAATCATGTAAAGAACAGCTTATTTAATTTCAACACGCTGTGAACGCATTACAATCTCATCATTTAGCTCAATACCAATACCAGGCTCTTCAGATACTTCAAAGAAACCATTTTTAGGCTGTGGATCTTGTAAGCATAATTCACGATTCCACTTTTTAATTGCATACGTATGATGCTCATGAATCAAGAAATTTGGAATCGCCGTTTCTAAATGTAACGACGCAGCAGTTGCCACAGGGCCACCACATACGTGAGCTTGAATGCGCACATCAAAGATATCAGCATAGTCACATACTTTTTTAGTTTCAGTAAAACCACCACATAAACCAATATCCGGCTGAAGTACATTAATGCTCTGATCTTCTAAATATGGACGCACACCCCAACGGTTATATAAACGCTCGCCACCAGCAATAGGTACTGCCACTTTATCAGCTACTTTTGCGTGTAAAGAATGATTTAAGTAGTTAACCGGCTCTTCATAAAACATACAATCAAATTCTTTGGCAATTTCACCAATTTGAATTGCCGAGGTTACACCCGGTAAGCTGTGGCATTCAAAAATGATGTCGACTTCATCGCCTACCGCTTCACGAATTGCTTGCATACGCGCACGGTACAGCTTCATTTCAGCGCGTGAAATGATATTGGTACGGTCGTAATACGTATTACCATCTTTATCATATTGAATAGGATCAACTTTTACTGCGTCATACCCTTGTGCCACGGCTTTTAATGCCGCTTCTGCGTACTCTTGTGGATGTACTAACGCTTTAAATTCTGTATCCCAATCGAACTGTAACTGCGATGCATAAGTACGCAGCTTATCGTTTACTTTGCCGCCTAATAACTGGTACACAGGTAAACCTAACGCTTTACCTTTAATGTCCCATAAGGCTGTATCAATCGCGCTCATCGCTGCATACACCACTGGCCCACCACCTAAACCCCAAAAGCTTTCACGCAACATACGCGACCATAACTTTTCGGTTTGAAATGGGTCATGACCAATTAAGAAGGCATCTGCCATCTCTTTGATCATGGCCGCCGCCGCACTGTGACCTAAATCATAAGCAAGGCCAGCCTCTCCAACACCACTAATACCTTCATCAGTATGAATACGAACGAATACTGGCGTCCATGCAGGTCTATCTGGGCAATGGATATCGAATACTTCAACGCGATTAACTTTCATGAAAATTCCTTATTAACCAAACTTAGGTTATTTTGCAAAACTAGGATCAAGACGATAGGCCTTGCGTAACATCGCAGGCCAAGCAAGTTGCCCACCAGTGCTACCACTGTGTACAACATTCGCTTGATTATAAATATTATCGATTATGACTTGTGGCACAGGTGTAACTGCTTGGCCGCTCGCTTGTAATGCAAGCTGTATTTCACACGCACGCTGTAAATCGTAAAAACGCATAAAAGCATCACCGACTGTTGGACCAACAGTTAAGCCACCATGATTAACCAATAACATATGGTTGGTATCGCCTAAATCATCTTGTAAGCGCTTTTTCTCGTCATTATTGACCGCTAAGCCTTCATAACCATGATAGGACAACGATGGTAATGAAAACATTGAATACTGGCTCAAAGGCAATAAACCATTTTTTTGAGTTGCGACTGCAATCGTTTCTTTTGTGTGTAAGTGAATAACACAATGCGCATCATCGCGAACTTCATGAATAGCGCTATGGATAGTAAAACCTGCAGGATTGATTGCAAACGGCGTATCATCCAAAATATTGCCGTCTAAATCTACTTTTACTAAGTTAGACGCCGTCACTTCATCAAACGTTAAACCAAACGCATTTACTAAATAATAGTCCGCCCCCGGCAAGCGCGCTGATAAATGCGTGTAAATCAAATCACCCCAACGAAAGTGTTCAACTAACCTATAGCAGGCAGCTAAATCAACACGTAACTGCCACTCTTGGGCAGAAACTTTATTCTTTAAATCAAGTTGAGGTAATTCAAACATTTTAATACCTTATTCAAACGTGAAAAACACGAAGTAGATGGATAGAAGTCTAAAGTAGTGCGGGAGGATGATCAATCTCTTTTAAAACAAAACAGCCACACCAAAATGGCGTGGCTATTTATAAAATAACTTAAAAAGTAGTTAGCTTAGAAAGTATTATTTTACTTTTGATAAATAGTCAGCAATCGCCGCTAGCTCTTCATCAGTTACAGTTGCAACCATTGCTTTCATTGCTATGCTCATACCATTTGCACGAGCACCAGATTTAATATCTTTCATTTGCGCGAGTAGATACTCTTTATTTTGACCATTTAGCTTAGGGTACATTGCCATGATCGGTGATTTACCTTCAGCGCCGTGACATGTTTGACAGTTTTTAGCTGTATAAAGCGCTGCACCATCAGCAGCCATTGATGAAAATGAAACACTTGCTGCCATTGCAAGGCCAGCTCCTAAGAGTAATTTTTTTATCTTGCTCATTGTATTTTCTCTTCTTTATGACGGTTTATAAATCTATTCACTTAATTGTAGACTATGCTCAATGTCATGCTAACTTTGTACGTAATTTATACACGCAAAAGATCACATAACATTGTCAAAAATAACAAGTCTTTTAATTACCAAACAAGGTCATCTGGGACTTCAAAGTCAGCATATGGATCATCTACATCTTTCCCTTTATCTTCAGGTTCAACATGGAAAACAATATACTTTTCATCGACTTCAGCGACTTTACGAGCAGGCTCATCTTCCAATACAAAAAATTGCCCTTCTAAAACACAAATAGCTAGACGCCCACCGGATAGTGCTTTTTGAGTCTTTTCGTTTACGTCCAGCTCTTTTACTTTATTTTCGTAAGTAAAATTAAAAGTACGTTCGCCACGAATCGTATCTTGATTATGGTGCTCTAATATTTGCTTAACGCGAGCAACTTCTCCGCGCTGCTTTAACTCACCTTGACGAGCTTGATTTAGTTCTTCTGCTTTTTTTTGCTGTTCTAATTTTGTTTGCTGAATATGCTTTTGCAGATCACTAGGGTTACTAGTCGCCCCTTTTTTTGGCTTTTTCTGTTGCTTACGTTTTTCACTTTTTGCAACTTTCGCTTTATGTGATGTAGTTAATCCTGCTTGTAGCAATTGGTCTTGTAATGAACCCATAGCTTTGTTCCATTAAAAACTGATATTAAGATTATTTTAATCTTCAATGCGCATAAATCATAGTGTTATGACCATTAATCTAGCAAAGTGTAGTAATTGATAACCTGACTTAGCGCAATGAATGATGATTTTAAAGAAAAAACACTTAACTTAATTGAATTTAATATCAATCAGGTTAAGCTACAATTTTTATAGTCGGAGCAACAAATGCGTTTAAGTCATTTATTAATTTGCTCACTGCTTATCTTTTTTGTGCTCTATGCCCCGCAGCCATTATTGAGTCTATTCGCGGATCAATTTGCTGTTAGCCCCGCAATTGCAGGCAGCTTAATGACTGCCACTATGATCCCACTGGCCATTGCGCCGCTAATATACGGCCTACTCCTTGCTAAACGTAACCCTCTAACAATTTTGCGCTATGCAATGTTAGTGCTAGCGCTTACCTGCATCGCTTTTGCATACGCTCCCAGCTTTGAATTATTACTGCTGTTACGTTTTTTGCAAGGTTTGACCTTACCGGCCGCATTAACGGCAATGACCACTTACATAGGCAGTCGCTATCAAGCCGATAACCTACAAAGAAATATGACTCTTTATATAGGTAGCACTATTGCCGGCGGTTACTTTGGCCGTGTATTAGCAGCAGTTTTTGCAGATCTATGGGCATGGCAAAGTTTCTATTTTATCATCGCTGCGGGTCTGACGGGTTTAGCATTATGCATTCCGCGCAATCAAGCGCAATTAGTTAGCAATCCACTTTCGCCATTAAGTTATATAAAACAGCTAGCAGATGCTGCGGTATTAAAATTGTATGGTGCAGTATTTTGTATGTTTTTTTGCTTTGCCGCACTGCTTAATTACTTGCCGTTTATTCTGCAAGATACCTTTTTAATCACCAACACGCGTGATATTGGCTTAGTTTATAGCGGATATTTAATTGGTGCGCTAGCTTCTATAGCTACGCCGTGGTTATTAAGAAAAAGTCATTCTCCGTGGTATTTACTATGCGCAATATTCACCTTGTATAGCGTGACATTAGTGGCATTAATGAGTTCTCAACTGGCTGTATTTTTATTGGCTTTTACTGGGTTTTGCGGTGCAATGTTTATTATTCATTCAACTGCTGCGCCGTTGGTTAATAAAATAAGCAGTGCGCCAGCAAGTGTTACTAACGGCGCATATGTATCGTTTTATTACAGTGGAGGGGCCCTTGGCTCTTTTGTACCAGGCATGGTTTATCAACAGTTTGGTCATATCGCGTTTATAGTATCACTACTGTTCGTCTGCCTATGTGGATTAGCGTTAGTGAGTTCAGGTTATCTCGCTGGTAAAAAAACCACTTTAGGCTGATGCCCTGTCGCTGTAAAAAAAGTATCTAGATCCATTTTTTTTAATAGCCACGTTTGCGTATTATCAAAGGGATGACAATGAAATAGATCACCAAACCAAATATCTTGATCAAGCCATAACGTTACATTATTTTGCTTGTCGTTCATTAACGCTAACATTGAGACACAGCCAGGTGCGACTTTTAAATAACGTGCTAAACGCTCATCAGAAGCAAACCCTAATCTCGATAAGCCCTGATACTTAGCTAGGGTGTGTTCCAGGACGCTCAATCATTAACTCATCTGCGGTGAGGCTGCCATGTAACGCTGGATGTTCAATCGCATCATAATGAATATCTAAATGCGCTAAAAACGCCGCTAATTTAGTTTTATCAGCCAACATTTATAAACAACGTCCTGTTAGTCGTACGCTGAGATCTCGCCATGACACCTCTTCTATTTCATATTTATTATTCTCGCAATATTCTTTTTTATTTAATTCTTGTTTTAATAATTGCACTGCTTGATCTTCTAGCTTGAGTTTTAAACTATTGGATTCTTCAAAGTATTCTTGATTAGCAAAATCTTTAAACTCACGGCGTGTAAGCGGCCTATCTAATTTCACATTTTTACGCGTTTTTGCTTCAACGGTTACTATATAAGCAAAGACTTTACTCTCTTGCTCATCTAATTTGGTATATAACTGCTTGCTAATAATCTCAAAAAGTTGGTCATCACTTTGATTCGCACAACCACTTAATAAAACAACTAATATCCATATGCATATCTTCATAACGAAATCATTTTTATTACCTAGTTGCAGGTAGTCTATCAAAAAATCACTCTTTACGTGAAAATTCACCAAATATATAAAAAAAACTTGACCAAATTGATAAATCTCATTAAAGTTCGTCCCGCTTGAAAGGGAACATCAAGTAGGTTACGAAATTCGTAATTTTAGGAATGTGGGGCTATAGCTCAGCTGGGAGAGCGCCTGCCTTGCACGCAGGAGGTCAGCAGTTCGATCCTGCTTAGCTCCACCACTTTCCTACCTTTTCTTTTTAAGTTCATAACATCTACTTTTTCAAGCAATCCCTCTAAAACTTTATACTACTTTATTCTCAATAATTCATCGTCAATGCTTGAGCCTTTGTCCGTCATTAGCTATACCTAAACATTAACTATCGTTATTTTGGCTAAATTATGGATGAGCCTAAAAGGGCTACGCTAAAAAAAATTGCAGCGCTTGGAATAAGCGCCGGTATCATCACTCACGCTCCCTATGTTTTTGCCCGCAAAAAAACAACTCTGAGAGTGTTAGGAACCCACGTAACATTACAAGAGGCTATTCGTAAGCAAGCTATGGCTGACTTGGGTATAGATATTGTATTTCAACCAGCTGGCAGTGCTGCGGTACTACAAAAAGCATCGATGGCTCCCGGCTCTTTTGACCTTTACGAACAGTGGTCCAATAGTATCAATGTGTTATGGAACGCTGGCAGTATCCAAGCTATTGATAAAAAACGCATTCATAACTTTAGTGAAATTAACGCACTCACTAAAACAGGCAAGCTCACTCCAGATGCATCAATCGGTGCTGGCGATGCCCCATATAAACTTTTAAACATCCAAGATGACGGTACTTTAAATAGCAATGAAACCGATTTTATTAGCTACTTACCCTATGTCCATAATGTTGATTCATTTGGGTACAATACAGCTCACATACCACTTGGCACCGCGTATGAAAGTGAAAGCTGGGCATGGTTATTAGATGAAAAACACCGCGGTAAAGTCGCTATAGTTAACGCCCCATCAATTGGTATTTTTGATTTAGCGCTTGCCGCGCAAAGTAAGGGATTAATTAAATTTAATAATGTTGGTGCAATGACTCGCCAAGAGCTCGATCAGCTATTTAGTATTTTGCTCAATTACAAAAAACAAGGTCACTTTAGCGGTTATTGGAATTCTGTGCCTGAATCAGTTGATTTTATGCGTAATGACAGAGCCATTATTGAAAGTATGTTTTCACCCGCTGTCGAGAGCTTAAACAGCCAAGGTATCAATGTGCGCTTTGCTGCTCCTAAGGAAGGTTATCGAGGCTGGCATGGCGTAATGTGCCTATCATCCCAAGTGAACGAAAACACGAAAAGCGCCGCCTATGAGTATATGAATTGGTGGTTATCTGGGTGGCCAGGTGCATTTATCGCCAGGCAAGGTTATTACATTAGTAACCCTGAACGCTCAAAACCTTTTTTATCTGATGCTGAATGGCAATATTGGTATCAAGGCCAACAAGCTATAGAGCCGTTACTTAATCCACAAGGAAAAATATCTGTAAAAACGGGCGCTATGCGCAGTGGGGGAAGCTATTTAAAACGTCTAAGTAATGTTGCGGTGTGGAACACTGTAATGCCAACTTACGACTATAGCCTTCAAAAATGGTATGAGTTAATAAGCCGATAACTATTATGCTTTCAATCAAATCAAAAATATCCATTACGTTGAGCATATTAATTAGCCTGCTTTTACTGCAAAGCTACCTATTTGACAAATCTCAGCATGACTTAAGGGCATTACTTGCGCTGCAATATCACGCCCTTGCGCAAAGTGAAGTTGCAACCAGTCTAGAAAATAATGTGATCTCATTACAAGGTCAAGTTGTTGACTATGTTGGAAAAGAAAGTAGACCCATTGCTTTAGATAACTTTAAGCGTTTTTTTCTCGCGGCAAATGCTGATTTAGTTTCCTTTACACATAATGCAAATAAAACCCCGCACCAGTATGATGATTTATTATTGCGCTTAAATGAGCATTTAAATAATTATCGCCATACATTCGAGCAGGTTATTGACAATAAAAAGCATCGTCAAAAATTAGTTGAAGAGAAGTTCAAGCCAGCCATTGCGTCACTACAAACAAGCCTTAATGCTTTAAAAGATAAAGCAAGCAACGAACACAAGTACCGCTACTTTGAGGTATTACGCTCAGTAACAAGTATCGAACATGCCACACTGACTTACTTAAACGACACACAATATGACTCATCTCAAAAAGCGCAACTAAGCATTCAGACTTTACAGCAACAGCTAAACCATATTGAGCAGGATGGATTACTAAATAATGCACTTCCTAATGTAGACTTTAAAACTCAGTTGCTCAACATTCGCAGAGCTTACAACCAATTAACACTACTAACTAGAGGCTATACATACTCTATTAATGTTGTTTTAACCGGCATTGCTAACGAACTGTTATATCTAACAAAACAAATAAATAACAGCGAAAAAAGTACGTTTATTAAGTCACAAGAAACACTCAATCTACATTTGGCTGATAGCGCTAAAGAATCTCAATTTCTCTCTCTGGCTATGTTTCTTTTAAGTATTATTGTTAGTGTATTTATCGTGGTTGCAATCATTTTACCAATGAACAAGATAATTGTGCTTCTGAATAATTTAAACAACGGCACACAAAATGAAGAACTGGCTGAGCCGAATAAAAAGAATGAACTTAGTAGTGTGATAACTGCAGCAAATTCACTTTACAGAAAAAATAACGAAACTGTAAACCTATTACATGAAACACAAACACTCAATACCCAAATGCAAAGCATAAACGCCGCATTATCGTTAGCGAAAGATCAAGCTGAGCAAGCCAACAGAGCTAAGAGCTATTTTGTTGCTAATATAAGTCATGAGTTACGTACTCCAATGAATGCTATCTTAGGCATGCAACAGCTGCTGTTAGAATGCCCGTTAACTGACCAACAAAAAAGCAATGTTAATAAAACCCTTTCCAGCGCTAGTAAATTATTAAAGATATTGAATGACTTACTTGATTTTGCCAAGCTTGATACCAATAGATTAAAATTAGAAAGCAGCCAATTTATACTGCACGATATTATTAAAAATATTGAAAAAAGGTTTTCAATCAATGCTAAGCAAAAAGGCCTAAACTTAATACTGACTAACCATTTAAAAAAAGATGCCATGCTCATAGGGGATCCTGTAAGACTCGAACAAGTACTCGGTGCACTTGTTGATAATGCTATTAAATTCACAAAGCAAGGTGAGGTGATCGTTTTGATTGAGGTCTGCTCCCAACAGCAACAACTCATTACATTACGCTTTACAGTTCAAGATACCGGCGCGGGAATAAAACCTGATGAGATAAAACAAATTTTCAGTTCATTTGCACAAGGTAATAACAGTGCAAGTAGAGTGCATGGAGGAACGGGCTTAGGATTAACAATCAGTCAAAAATTAGTCAAGTTGCTTGGAGGAGAAATTCAAGCTGACAGCCAACTTGATGAAGGTACTAAATTTTCATTTAATCTCTCATTTACTTTAGTCGACCCCGAAGGCGCTACTATGCAGAACCTTGAACAACCTCAATTATTAGACTTACCCACCGCACTTGAGAATCTAGACTTTAATGATCGACTGCTTACTGATTTATATCGACGCTTTAAAAATGATTACAATGATTACAATATCCAAATCAAGGAGCTTTACGCAAAGCAACATATTCTCGAATTAAGGCGCTCACTCCACACATTTATAGGTCTTACAGGCACGCTAGGACTCGAACAGCTAAGAGCAACAGCACTTAAGGTCAAAGAGGAAATCAAGCAACAGCAACTCATCAACTTAACTGTATTTGAGCAGCAATTAACGATGGCGTGTTGCGCTATCGATCAATACATACTTACGAATCAATTGAAAGCGACCAAAGAAATTACACTTTTCTCCGATGATAAAAAACTTTATTTGAACGAGATAAAAGTACTCGCTCAAGAAGCTCGCCCAATAACGGCAAACCTTAATCAACAATTAAATGAACACCTTGTAGCCTCGGGTAATGACCCTCAATTACTACAACTTAAAGAAGCCATTGATCAATTCAATTATCAAACTGTTATAGGGACTATTAATAATTATTTAAATCCACCAAAAAACTAGACAAGACTCAGAACAATGAACTATTTTTTAATTAGTTAAGTAGCTACACATGGATTGCAAGTGCACTCAAATAATCAAGTTACATCAAAAGTTATGATGAAAAATAGGCAGCAAAAACCTTTGGTACTCATCGTCGATGATGAACCAAATAATTTACATATTTTGGTAGAAGGCTTGCTTTCTGATTATGATGTACGCATTGCAACGGGCGGCGCGCAAGCCTTAGAGTTTATTGAAATTACACGCCCTGATTTAATTTTACTCGATATTATGATGCCTGAAATGGATGGCTACGAAGTCTGTAAGATTCTTAAAAGTAATCAAAATACCAAAGGGATCCCTATCATTTTCGTTACAGCAATGACGGAGGAAGAATCTGAAGAACACGGATTTGAATTAGGCGCAATAGACTATATTCATAAGCCTTATAAACTTTCGCTAGTAAGAGCCCGCATTCGCACCCACATGACCGTACAAGGCATGTTAGATAGATTGATTGAAAAGAACTTTGATCTACACGATAAGCTGCTAGAAATTGAGATCCTCGCCTCTGAGCTTAGTAAACGTGACACCGAGCTAAAAAAGTTAACCGCTAAACAAGAATTATTCTATCAAGCGCTTACAAGTACAGCTGATGGCGTTGTAATTACCAATAATAAAGGAATTATTATTGCTGTTAACCCCTCTTTTTGCAGGATCACCGGTTTTAGTGAGAATGAAGCACTTGATACACAGCTAAAAAAAATTAAACAAAATAATCTGCCTGAAATGAACTTTGATGCCATTTGGCAGCATGCGAGCACTGCGGGATATTGGAGTGGAGAGTTAATAACACGACGTAAAAATGGTGAACTATACCCAGAGCTTTTAACGTTGAGTATGGTGAAAAATGACATTGATACGAACGTTAACTTTATAGGTGTATTTAGCGATATATCTAGTGTTAAGGTGACTCAAGAACGTATTGATTATTTAACCTGGCATGATGAACTAACCGGCTTTCCAAATAGAAATAACTTTTTAAAGTTATTAGATCAACAGCTCAATCAATCTTATATCGATTTGAATTATGCTTATATTTTTATTGTTGATATAGACAGCTTTCATTCCATTAACGATGGCCTCGGTTTATTAGCGGGCGATCAAGTTCTCCAAGAGTTAGCTGCTCGAATTGATAGTACACTCGATAGCAAAGACATCGTTGCACGTTTAGGGAGTGATGAATTCGCCGTTCTGTGCGCAACAAACAAAGGCACAGGTAGAAGTAGAGCCCAAGCGCTCGCTAATACAAAGGCACAAAATTTACTTATCGCTGCAAGCGAACCTTTTACTGTTGATGAAGAAAAAGTCACTTTAACCGTTAGTATTGGCTGCTATATATTTCCGCGTATGGATGTGCGCGAAAATGCAATTGAGACAATTCGTAATTGTGAGGCTGCATGCTATAAAGCCAAAGAAAAGGGCGGTAACCGAATCACATTTTTTGATACTTCCTTTGGTGAGCAAGCTAAACGCCGTTTTGAAATAGAACAAGATTTACGAAAAGCAATTAGTCAAAATGAGTTAACGCTTTATCTGCAGTCACAATACGATAGCCAGCATAAACTCAAAGGCGCTGAAGTGTTACTGCGCTGGGAGCATTCTAGAAAAGGCTTTATTAGTCCCGCTGAGTTTATCCCGATCGCTGAAGAGTCGGATATAATTTTTGACTTAGATTGCTGGGTAACATGTAGAGCATTAGAGCTACTTGCAAAGCTTAACCAATTCAATTCAAAACTCGGGTTATCAATTAACATTAGTGGTCGTCACTTTCACGAAAATCGTTTTTTGAACTTTGTAACCAAGCAAATACAAAGCAGTAAAATAAACCCGAGTACGCTTACAATTGAGATTATTGAAGGGACTTTACTAAACCATATGGAAGCAGCGATTGCAGCTGTACATCATTTAAAAAAGCTAGGCGTTAGGGTATCAATTGATGATTTTGGTACTGGTTATTCAAGCTTAACCTACTTAAAACAGCTGCCGATCCACGAGCTTAAAATAGATAAGTCATTCGTTTTTGAAGCCCCAACAAACAAAAATGACAAACTGATTATTGATATGATCGTGAGTTTAGGTAATTTATTTGATCTAAAAGTTGTCGCTGAAGGTGTTGAAGGCGAGGAACATTTCACCATGCTGCAAGCTTACCCTAATATGATCTTACAAGGCTATCATCTCCACAAGCCTGAACCTGCCGATTCATGGTTTTATAGCTTAACGAACCCGAACGCTGAATAATAAAGTAATCTTAACCGGCTAAATTCAACGCTTACTGCGTTGAATTTAATTACAATCGGCTTAGTACTTTAATTCAAAGTAAATATTTTAACCAAAACTTAGTAAACATGCCCTGAACTAGGGCATGTTTTATATACCCAAGCCACCTCAAGATGCAGTTTCAGTTGGAGTTAAAAGCGATTCAGGCAAGGCATTGATTGCAAATAATGGTTGTTCCCTTGTTAAAATCAATAACGCAGTATAAATCGCTTTTAAACCAACCCGTTGGGCGTTTCACAGGCGCTTACTCTCAGCGTTGTTACTTATTAAAAGGGATGACCATTGTTGCAAAGTAACGCCTTGATATTAAACACCTGTGAAACGCTGAAGTCTGTATCTTGAGGTGGCTTGGGTATACGCTATATATTATTCGCGGACTTGCCCTTCACCATTAACAAGGTATTTCTCTGTTGTTAATGATTCTAGGCCCATAGGCCCATAAGCATGCAGCTTTGAAGTTGCTATACCAATTTCAGCGCCTAAGCCTAGCTGCGAACCATCAGAAAAACGTGACGATGCATTCACCATCACAACTGAGGCATCAACGCTACGTTGAAATAACTCTGCAGTAGCTTGATTTTTTGTACAAATAACTTCTGTGTGATGTGAGCCAAATTGTGAAATATGGTCAATCGCACCAGCAAAATCCGATACAATGCGAATTGCAATTTCTAAATCGAGGTACTCTTCACCAAACTGGTCTGCTTCAAGTACTGTTGCATCATCAAAATACTTTGCAGCTTGGCTATCGGCATTTATCTTCACACCTTCTTGGCGCAACACAACTGCACATAAGTTTAAAAATTCATCAGCAATATCTTGGTGTACAACCAAGCCTTCAAGCGCATTACATACACCTGTACGCTGTGTTTTACCATTAAGTAATAAGTTAACTGCCACTTCTAAATCGGCATCCTTATCCACATACAAATGACACACACCTTTAAAATGTTGGATCACGGGAATAGTGCTATTGTCAGTCACAAAATTGATCAACCCCTCACCACCGCGTGGGATTATTAAATCAATGCTGTCGCGTTGCTGCATAAGTTCCATGAGTAAACCACGGTCTGGATCAGGAATAACTGAAATTAACGCTGCAGGCAAATTATGCTGTTCAAGCACTTGATGCATAACACTTGCTATTGCTTGTGAGCTTTTCAATGCTTCTTTACCGCCACGCAATATAACGCTATTGCCTGATTTAAAACACAAAGCGCCTGCATCTGCAGTGACATTAGGACGTGCTTCATAAATCATGCATACCACACCCAGTGGCACACGCATTTTGCGAATTTTGATACCATTTGGTCGCTCAGTAATATCACGTAACTGTCCAACTGGATCATCAAGACTTACGATAACCTCAATCCCCTCAGCCATCGCTTCAATGCGCTCATCGTTGAGTGTTAAACGGTCGATCATCGACGCTGCTAAATTATTATCACGCGCCGCAGCCAAGTCACTTTCGTTTTCTTTGATGATAAATGCTTTTTGTTCACGTAATGCAGTTGCCATATCTAATAAAACATGGTTTTTTGTCTCGGTATCGAGTAAAGCTAACTGATGTGCAGCTTTAGCTGCTTGACGTGAAATATCCGTAATTAAACTCATGACTTCTCCAATAATGCGATATCTTTTTCTGAAATAACAGGCCCAATTGAATCTTGCATTTTGTCGCTAAATTCACTTTGCTCGTTATCCGCTATAAAATTCAATAAACAACTACTGTAGTTGGCCGTCGCTTTAGCTAAGCGAGTGCCATCATTACTACGTACTAAAATAGTATCACCAACAGCAAATTCACCATGAACGGCAACGATTTCATCACCGCGGATGCAACCAGTTTCACCTTCTAAAGATTCATCATATGAACCTTCAACAACCACTTCACCCTGCTCATTTGCGGTGTGGGTCATCCAATGTACGGCTTCTTGCATTGGTTTCTCGTAAGGTAGGAAAATTGTCCCAGGGTTTTTACCTTCAAGTAACTGCGTAAAAGTCTGCTCTTTAAACCCATTAATAATATAAGTAACGATACCGTGTGACGTCGCCTTTTCAGCCGCTTCAATCTTGGTTTTCATCCCACCTGTGCCAACCGCGCTTGTTGCACATCCTGCCATTGCGTAAATAGATTCATCTATTGATTTAATTTCAGGTAACAACACCGCATCATCATGTAAATTTGGGTTTTTATCATAAAGCCCATCAACATCTGAAAAAATCATTAGCGCATCGGCATCAGCCGCCGCCGCAACCATGGCTGATAAATTGTCATTATCACCCACTTTTAAATCATCTGTTGTTACCGTGTCATTTTCATTCATGATGGGCAGCACACCATGCTCTAATAAAGTGAATACTGTTTCACGAATACTTTGATAGCGCTCACGGTCACGTAAATCACCATGTGTTAATAAAATCTGGGCCGATGGAAAATCAAAAAAACGGTCCCACATCGCCATCATTTCTGTTTGGCCTGCTGCTGCCATCGCCTTTTTCATCTTCACCGTACGCTCTTGTGTCGCTGGGAATAAGTGTGCACCAGCGGCTACTGAGCCTGACGACACTAAAATCACTTCGATTCCCTGACTACGACAACGAACAATAAACTGTGCGATGGTTAATAAATAACGTGAGCGGCAACCATCTTGGTCTGGTGCAATTAGTGCACTACCCACTTTAAGTACGATACGTCGCCAATTTAACTTTTGCATAAGTGTTCAACTTTCCATTTTAACTATGACGACCCTCTTGGGGTCAGTCTGAAAACAATCACCTAATTTTCTTATTAGGTTACGAGTTAGCATTTTGTATATTCCATTTTTCACTTATCACTTTTCTGCGCTCGGCAAAAAGCCGATCACTAAGTTTTACAACAAAGTGGATTGCAGGTATAGCATAACTTTGCTCAATCATTAGACTGAACTGTTATAAAATAAATAAAAAGTGTTGTTTATGCATCGCTGTAAAAGACTGTGTGAGGCCTTTTTATTAACAACATACATAGAGCCTCTAGAGTCTGGTACACCAACAGATAGGGTGATGACTCAAGGACCGAGATTTGCTCACCACGATGGGTGTCAAATATTGGAAATAACAATTCAACACGAAAGGTATTTCGTCTCCAAATAATGGAACAGCCTTTACGGTTAACTATTATTAAAAAGTGAATTTAAACATACAAAACATCGTTCAAAGAATTAAAAGCTTGATTTTTAAGTATATAAATATAGTAACCTCAATTAAAACTACTAAATAAATCAGTAGTAAAAAATAACTATATGTATTCGCTTATATTAAGCTTAATATTAATTAGATAACTAATTGTTTGAACACTAACTATAATACGCTAATATCGACCTAGAGATCAAGGCTACATTTCGCCCACATAGTTTATTAACTGCACAGCAAAGGTTAAATACTCTTCATATTCAATAGGTTAAGCTGATGTTAATTACGTTAGATTTATTCAAAACGACTAAATTATCATTTCTTCCACAAATAAATTTATAAACAGCTAAAATTCTATTAGGAAAAGTTCACATACACGTGTATACCCCTGTATTATTCGTTTTGTAAGCTTATACCCAAACCACCTCACGATACAGAATTCAGCGTTTCACAGGAGCTTAGTATCAAGGCGTTACTTTGTAAGAATGGTAATCCCTTTTAAGAAGTAGCAACGCAGGGAATAAGTGCCTGTGCAACGCCCTAATGGTTGGTTTAAAAGCGATTTATGCTGCGTTATCGATTTTAATAAGGGAATAACCATTCTCTGCAATCAATGCCTTGCCTAAATCGCTTTTAATTCCAACTGAAGCTCGAATCTTGAGGTGGTTTGGATATATCCCCTAATTATAAATAAGGAATACTTCATCTATGTCAGCTATTTATATCGCAGGAATCGCCCTTTGCTCGGTTTTGGCCCAGTGGGTAGCCTGGGGTTTCCGTGTCCCTGCTATTTTATTCTTGTTACTTACAGGGTTGCTGTTAGGCCCTGCGACTGGTTTATTAGACCCTGACGCACTGCTTGGCGATTTACTCTTTCCTGTGGTTTCTCTGAGTGTTGCAGTCATTTTATTTGAAGGCTCATTAACATTGCACTTTAGAGAGCTCAAAGGTATCGGTAAGGTGGTCCGAAATTTATGCTCTATTGGTATGATTGCTACCTGTATCGTTATCAGTTTAAGTGCTTATTGGATTTTAGAGCTCAACTGGCGCGTTGCGGCAGTGCTCGGCGCTGTATTAGTAGTTACTGGCCCAACGGTAATTGCGCCATTATTAAACTCAATGCGACCGACTCAAGATATTGACCGTATCCTACGCTGGGAAGGCATTGTAATTGATCCTATCGGTGCTTTATTTGCCGTATTAGTGTTTGAAGCCGTTATGCTCGTGGGTCAAGGTGAGGTCTTTTTGCATACTGTAGTCGCTTTATTTAAGACTCTAGGCGTGGGCTTATCTATTGGTGTATTTGCTGGATGGTTAACCACACAGCTTATTCGTAGAGAGTGGTTACCTTTTGAATTACATAAGTTTGGTATACTTGCTTTAGTGTTAATTAGCTTTAGCATCTCAAATTACCTTAGCCATGAGTCAGGCTTATTGGCGGTTACTGTATTTGGTATTTGGTTAGCTAATCAAGACGACTTAGAAATAGATTCAGTGTTAGAGTTTAAAGAAGATTTATCTATGATCTTAATTTCTACACTGTTTATTTTACTCGCTGCCCGTTTAGAACTATCTGATTTGATGATGCTTGATAGTGATGTGTTTATCTTTCTCGCTATTGTATTGTTTATTGCGCGCCCATTGTGTATCGCAATATCTACATATGGTACAGATCTTCCGGTTAAATCACGATTGGTGCTAGCGTGGATTGCGCCTCGCGGTATCGTCGCTGCGGCTGTAGGCTCTGTGTTTGCATTAAGTATGATGGAGGCGGGTGTTGCCGATGCTGAAAAAATAGTCCCATTGATCTTCACCGTGATTATTATCACCGTGGTACTGCAAAGCTTAACAGCAATCCCTGTAGCTAAACTACTTGGTGTACGCCAACCGTCGCCAAATACAATTTTGATTATTGGTGCAAACCATGTCGCAAGAGCGATTGCGTGCGGATTGAAAGAGCAAAATATTCCAGTGCATTTATCTGATCCTGCTTGGGAAAACTGTCGTATGGCGCGCATGGACGGCCTAGCATGTTATTATGGTAACCCGCAGTCTGAGCATGCTGAACGCTATTTACCCTTAACAACTATTCGTAGTGTTATTGCATTGTCGCCTAATCGCCATCATAACGCGCTCGGTGTGCAGTACTTTTCGCATTTACTCAATGAGAAGAATGTATTTTCTCTACGCTCTTCGAACACTCATGCCAAGGCAAATAAAGACAGCGCAACATTCTTATCACGCCAAATTTTATTTGGTGATAGCGGTTCATATGCACGTTTAAGTAGCCTAATTGCCAAAGGGGGCAAGGTCAGTGCGACGCGTATTTCTGAAGAGTTTAGCTGGGAGCAATACCTAGAGATGAACAGCGAAGCTATCCCATTGTTCATTCTAAATGGCGATAAAGATAGCGATGACGATACACCAATCAAGCTGCGTCCGTTTACTATTAATATGGATAAACCCCCACAAGAAGGTGAGCGCGTTGTAGCTATGCTACCACCTAAAATGTCGGTGTTAAAAGATCCTAACAACGGTAAAAACAAAGAACCAAAAGAAATTAGAGAATAAACAAAAGGGCTAGGTGAAAAACCTAGCCCTTTTGTTTTTAATAAATTTTATTGTTAAACTTTTTTTCTTTGGATTTCAAACTACCTAACCCAAGCTTGCTGCGCTAAAATTAACACCTCAGCCTTGCTAACTTCATTCCTACATAGGCAAACGGGCACGCGCAATAACACTGTCTGGCATTTTTTGCGCAAGTTGGGCTAACGCTGTTTCTATCTTTTGATGAGTCGCTTTATCTGCAACCATGGCATGAAATAACCAGCGATAAGCATCTTCATAGTCACGCGGGCTGCCGAACCCATCATTAAATAATTTAACTAATCTTAATTGCGCTTTTAGATTCCCTTGTGCTGATGCTTCTCGTAAATAGGTCACCGCCATCGCTTTATCTTTTTGTACCAATCGGCCAATGTCGTAGTAGCGCCCTAATTGCTCTAATGCCGCCGCTAAGCCTTGTCCTGCAGCTTGGCGCATGTAGTACACACCTAACTCCACATTGCGATCAACACACACGGCATAAGCCAGCATATCGCCATATAAAAATTGATACGATGGCAGTGCCATTTTATTGGCTCGTGCCTCAATATCCTGTACTAACTGGCAATCATCTGCCTTAACGCGTGCTAAATGTGTATTCTTATTAATTAACGCTAACAGCTCTGTTTCTGTGTACAGTGGAACTGCAGCCAGCTGTTCTTGGGCTTGGGTGTGGCTTGCTAGCAATAACGATAGCGGCACTAATGATAAACAAGTTAACAAACGCATTTAGGTCACTTTAAATTTAAAACCATCTTATTAAAGTTTATACAAAGATCGTTCCAGAATAAAAGTTAATCACGATTATTTATCACAATCGTAATTAACAGACACAAAAAAAGCTGCACAAGGCAGCTTTTTTAGTTCTATTAGTAATTATGCAAATGGGTTGCGTAATACCATAGTTTCTACACGATCAGGACCGGTAGAAATAATATCAACAGGTACACCTGTGATTTCTTCAATACGTTTGATGTAATCAAGCGCTGCTTTTGGAAGCTGTTCAACAGTAGTTGCGCCTACTGTGTTTTCGCTCCAACCTGGCATCTCTTCGTATACTGGTGTTACTTTTTCGTAACCTTCAGCTGCAAGTGGCGTCACGTTCGTGATTGTGCCATCTTCTAACCGATAACCAGTACAGATTTTAAGTGTTTCTAAACCATCTAAAACGTCAAGTTTAGTTAAACAAAAACCTGAAATAGAGTTGATTTGTACTGCACGGCGCATTGCCACAGCATCCAACCAACCAGTACGACGAAGTCGACCAGTTGTAGCACCAAACTCATGACCAACAGTACCCAAGTGTTTACCAACTGGATCTTGCTTATCAACACCATCGTAAAGTTCTGTCGGGAAAGGACCTGAACCTACACGTGTTGTATACGCTTTGATAATACCTAACACGTAATCAAGATTTAGTGGACCAAAACCAGCACCTGTAGCAACACCACCGGCAGTAGTATTAGACGACGTAACGTACGGGTAAGTACCGTGATCGATATCTAGTAATGTACCTTGTGCACCTTCAAACAAGATGTTGTCACCCGCTATACGCGTTTGATCAAGTAACTCTGTTACATCAACAACCATTGCTTTTAGGATATCTGCAACAGCCATTGCATCATCAAATGTCTTTTGGAAATCTACTGCATCTACTTTGTAGTAATTTACTAAAGTAAAGTTATGGTATTCCAATACTTCTTTAAGCTTCGCTGCAAATAGTTCAGGATTAAATAAATCACCGATACGTAAACCACGACGAGCTACTTTATCTTCGTAAGCTGGACCAATACCACGACCTGTAGTACCAATAGCTTTATTACCGCGTGCTTTTTCACGGGCTACATCTAATGCGATGTGGAAAGGCAGAATAAGCGGACATGCTTCGCTGATCAATAAACGCTCGCGTACTGGTACGCCACGCTCTTCAAGCATGCCAATCTCTTTCATAAGCGCTTCAGGTGATACAACTACACCATTACCAATCACACACTTAACATTGTCACGTAATACACCCGATGGAATAAGGTGTAAAACTGTCTTTTCACCTTCGATAACCAAAGTGTGACCTGCGTTGTGGCCACCTTGGTAACGAACTACTAAAGATGCTTTGTCTGTAAGGAGGTCAACTACCTTACCCTTACCTTCGTCACCCCATTGGGTGCCTAATACAACAACGTTTTTACCCATTGTAAATTCACTTAGAAAAAATTAGGACGAGATTTTACCAGAAAATGAGGGTAAAGATCACCCCCGTTTAGGTTATTTTTTCTGCTTGATCGTTAATTGACCGCAACAACAAAAATTAACTGGTTGAATAACATTAAGTTACTCACAAAAATTCGTCTCACTAAAAGAAAAACCCTGCATACACAGGGTTTGGATTTATTCTACATGTAAGGAAATAATTACTGCGCAGTCGCGCCTTTCATGTATTTAAAGAAGTCACTATCAGGTGATAACACCATTACATCTTGCTTATCTTTAAAGGTCTTTTTATAAGCCTCTAATGAACGTACAAAACTAAAGAACTCAGGATCTTTATTATACGCATTAGCATAAATTTCAGCTGCTTGGGCATCACCTTGACCACGAACACTTCGCGCATTTCGCTCAGCATCTGCTAGCATTACCGTTACACGACGGTCAATTTCAGCACGAATAGTTTCGGCTTTTTCTTGACCTTCAGAACGGTGCTCTTTTGCCACTGCAGTACGCTCTGCGCGCATACGTTGGTAAATAGAGCTACTGACTTCTTGTGGCAGGTTAATTTGCTTAACACGTACATCAAGCACTTCAATACCTAGCTCTTTTGCACTTTCTGATGCTTGAACTAGTGCTTCTGCCATTAACTCGCTACGTTCACCTGAGACAATCTCTCGGATTGTACGCGAACCAAAGTTTGTACGAAGGCCGTTATTTACTTTTTGCTTAAGTAGCGTTTCAGCGTATTGCTTGTCGCCCCGAGCACGTAAGTAAAAAGCGCTAAAGTCATCTACACGCCACTTAACAAACGAATCAACGATTAAGTCTTTCTTTTCGCTAGTAACAAAACGATCCGGCGCACCATCTAAAGTCTGAATACGCGCATCAATACGGCGTACTTGACTAAAGAAAGGCACTTTGAATTGTAAACCTGGGCTGTAAACGATTGCTTGATCATCACTGTCTTTTTGAACTTTACTGAATAGCATTACAATTGCTTTTTGCCCTTCAGGTACTACAAAAACAGACGAAAAAGACAACACAATGGCCGCTAATAATATAACTAAACTAAAGTTTTTCATTGCGCTTATCTCCCATCATTAAAGCGATCAGCACCAAAGCGGTCTGAACTTGAGTTCACAGTGCTATTGCGTGATGTGTTAACTTTATTGCGTAAATCGTTGATATCACTTGAGCTAGGCAGCGCAACACGTGTTGCAGTTCCTTGCTTTTCCATGATTTTATCAAGCGGTAAATACATCATATTATTGCCGCCTTTTACATCAACTAGCACTTTTGAGCTACTACCAAGTACTTCTTCCATCGCATCAATATATAAACGCTCACGTGTTACACGCTTTGCAGCTTGATATTGTGGTAACAATTTCTCAAATCGAGCAACTTCACCTTGCGACTCTAGAATAATACGCTCGCCATAACCTTCCGCTTCTTGCGTCATACGCGTAACTTGACCACGAGCACGCGGTTCAATTTCACGGGCATACGCTTCAGCTTCACGTATAAAGCGCTGTTCATCTTCTTGCGCAGCAATAGCATCATCAAAGGCGTCTTTAACCTCTGCCGGTGGGCGAGAATCTTTAAAGTTTACGTCAGTGACGATTAAACCAAGATTGTAAGGTTCAACAATTTTGTTCAATTCATCCCATGTACGTTGACGCACAATTTCACGACCATTCGTTAGCACTTGGTCCATTTTTGAATGACCAACTACATAACGTAGTGCACTTTCTAATGCTTCCTCTAAACTTGAATCAGCATTAGTTACACTAAATTTATAAAGGTATGGGTCAATAACACGATATTGCACTTGGAACTCAACGCTTACTACGTTTTCGTCTTCAGTGAGCATAAAACCAGACGTCGATAATGAACGAACTGCTTCAATATCTACTGGAAGTACGGTTTCAATAAAGGTCATTTTCCAGCGCAAACCTGGATCGGCAATGCGTTCAAATTTACCAAATTGTAAAACGATTCCGCGTTCAGCTTCTTTGACAGTATAAATACCGCTCAAAGCCCAAACAATCACAGCAATAATTAGTATGAATGAAAGCCCTGCACCGCCAAGTCCACCACCTTCTTTGCCGGGTTTATTACCGCCAAATAAGCCGCCAAACTTGTTGCTGAACTTACGAAACACCTCGTCTAAATCAGGTGGGCCTTGATCACGTCCGCCTTTTTTGTTCCACGGATCTTTGTCATTGCCATTATTACCCGGTTCATTCCAGGCCATAGCTATACTCCATTGTTATCAAAATAATCTTGGTAATTACGTTAAATCTAACAAAAATAACGCACTTCTCATACTAAAAACGACAGTGTGCGGTAGATTTCTAGTTTAACAAAATAAATGAGTCAATTTCAGGACCAAACTCTTTTTTGAGTTTATTCCACTCTACCACAGGTAAACGAGTGGTCAGTAGCCATTGCCCTTGTTCGTCAAACGCCTCTTCATGCACCGCATTTAAATTAAACAGTGCAGCGCGTAAACGGCCATATTGTGGTGCTAGTTTTAGTGTTTTAGCAAACATTTTCTTTGCTAACAACTCACTTATGGCCTCAGATAACAGCTCACAGCCTGCACCACTGTGCGCAGATAACCACACACGAATCGGCACACCTTCGTCATCACGGTCAATACGCGGTGAAACATCTTCTAGCGCATCAATTTTGTTATAAACTAATAATTGTGGTACTTCATCAGCTTCAATTTCTTTAAGTACCGATTGTACCTGTTCTATATTCTCTTTACGACGCTCATCAGCAACATCTACAACATGTAATTGTAAATCGGCTTCACGGGTTTCCGTTAACGTCGCTTTAAATGCGGCGACTAAATCATGCGGTAAGTGACGAATAAATCCGACTGTATCCGCTAAAATTATCGAGCCAACATCGTCTATTTCAAGTTTACGTAATGTAGGGTCTAACGTTGCAAATAATTGATCTGCTGCGTATACATTAGAATTAGTGATACGGTTAAATAAGGTCGACTTACCCGCATTAGTATAGCCTACAAGCGATACCGTAGGTATTTCATTGCGATTACGCGCTCGTCTACCCTGCTCACGCTGTACTGCAACTTTCTCTAGGCGTGCACGGATACTTTGAATTCGCACTCTTAACAAGCGACGATCTGTTTCAAGCTGAGTTTCACCCGGGCCACGTAAACCAATTCCGCCTTTTTGACGCTCAAGGTGAGTCCAACCTCGAATTAAACGAGTGGACATATGGCGAAGCTGTGCTAACTCAACCTGCAATTTACCCTCATGGGTACGTGCACGTTGGGCAAAAATATCAAGTATAAGTGTCGTTCTATCAAGCACACGGCATTGGCAAACGCGTTCTAAATTACGTTCTTGCGATGGTCTAAGTTGATGATTGAAAATGACGACATCTGCATTGTGGATTTTGACAATCTCAGCGATCTCTTCTGCCTTACCGGTACCGACGAATAGTTTCGGATGTGGTGATTGACGGCTGCCTTGCACAACCGCCAAACTGCTAACACCAGCAGAAGATACCAACATTTCTAATTCATGAAGATCTTCACGATCTCCCTCTTTAGGAAAGTCGATATGAACTAAAACTGCCTGTTCGCCGGCTTTATAACGGTCAAACAAACATTACGCTCCTAATTTAAAAGTTTCCAGCTTCTGGCTCTTCGCCCTCTTCACTTCCTTGTACACCTTGGAAGTTAACAGCGCGAGCAGGAACTACGGTAGAAATGGCGTGTTTATACACCATTTGATTTACAGTATTCTCAAGCAAAATAACAAATTGATCAAATGACTGGATCTTACCTTGCAGCTTGATACCATTAACCAAAAATATTGATACTGGAATACGTTCACGACGTAACGCATTCAAAAATGGGTCTTGTAACGATTGGCCTTTTGCCATGTTATTTTCCTTCGTTCTAGGTGTTATTATAATTAAGTGGCTGAACTCATTTAACAAAGCTAAAAAACATTCAACTACTACTAGCTTAGCGAACTTACAACACGTTGCAAGTTTTCTTCATCACCCGTAGTGAGCCAAGTTACTTCGGGCCAGCTCCTCAACCACGTCAATTGACGCTTTGCAAGTTGCCGTGTTGCTGCAATACCGCGAAATACCATCTCATCATAGTCAGTTTCGCCAGCAATGTAATCCCACATTTGTCTATAACCTACGCAACGAATAGAAGGCAAATTAGGGTGTAAATCCTTACGTTGATATAGGGATGAAACTTCATTTTCAAACCCCTGATCAAGCATTATTTTAAACCTTTGTTCAATTCGCAGATGTAAATCAGCACGGTCATCCGGTGCAATAGCAAATTGATGAAAAGTATACGGTAAACTTGGCTGCTTGCATTTTTGCAATTCAGTCATAGTTTTGCCTGTTAAACGATACACTTCAAGCGCACGGTTAATGCGCTGCGAATCATTCTCGCTCATTTTTTGAGCCGCCTGAGGATCAATTGCCTCAAGCTCTTTATATAATGTTGGCCAGCCATGCTCATTTGCTTGCGATTCAAGCTCAGCACGTATAATAGGACACGCTTCTGGCAAAGGTGATAAACCGTCAATTAAGGCTTTAAAGTACATCATTGTACCACCAACTAATACAGGTACTTTACCTTGCTGATGAAATTGATCAATTTTTTCAATCGCATCACGGCGAAAATCAGCCACAGAGTAACTTTCACTCGGATCTATCAGATCAATTAAATGATGTGGTGCTAATGCAAGCTCGTCCGAGTTCGGTTTGGCTGTACCAATGTTCATATTTTTATACACTAAGGCTGAATCGACGCTGATTATCTCAGTTTTTAAATGCTGACATAAGGCGATTGCTAACGCAGTTTTACCTGCAGCTGTTGGGCCCATTAAAAAAATGACAGGTAAATTACTCAACTCGGTGACCTTAATCTAATTGTGCTAAAAAATGATTTAAATCTATTTTAACCGCTTTTGCCGATAAGCGCTGAATTGTTTGCGGATTATTTTGCATTCGCTTCATATCCAATGCAAAAGCCTGACTTGCAAAAAAACGTTCTGGTACTTGGCTCTGCAACCAACTAAGCCATTGTTCAATAGTCTCAAAGTTAGCTTTAGCTGCCGCTAGTAATATATTAATCGCATTACTAACATCGAGTAAGTACAAACATACAGGGAGCTTTTTAACCATTACAAAGTGTTTTTCCAAGAGCACGTCAAAACCCAAAAGCGTAAACCATGATTGCTGCTGCGTTAAACTCACATTGTCTTCTTTGCTTATATTAACCCGTACCGGTAATAATAACGCCTTACCCTCTAAGTGGCCTTGCTCTGTAATCACCTCAAGCCAATCATCTACTAATAAGTATTTAAAATGCGAACAATACAGCTGTTGCTGCTGACTAAACACACAACTACCGTCATCTTGAATTAATAACGGCTGAGCGCTGAGCACTTGCGAATGAGCTGCAATTGCAGGCGTGATTTCTGCAGCTCGATCAAAATGCGTTGCATGTTGCTCATTTACACCTTGGTAAAACGCACTAACATCCTGATGATTTGCTCTGCTAGCTTTACTGTCACGGCTACTATCTGTGGTGCTATATCCTGAACCACCTTTTGCTGCCGAATTAGCGTTGTAACTCACACTATCTGTAGGCTGAAGGCTTGACTTAGGATAATCAAATAAACTACTTTCAGCGTGCAGTCGTGAAGTTGAAGCTTCTTCAGTTTGAATAGGCTGATTATTATCTTGATGGTTAACGGAGTGAGTAACACCTGTGAATTCATCTTGTAATGGGACTACAACTTGTTTGATTGCCTGTAAAATAAAGTCATGGACTAAACGACCTTGATGAAAACGCACTTCGTGTTTCGCAGGGTGTACATTTACATCAACCTGACGCGGGTCAATATCAATATAAATTACAAAACCGGGTAGCTCTTCTTGCCCTGCGACTTCTTCGAATGCTTGACGTATCGCGTGTAAAATAAGTTTATCGCGCATCATACGGTTGTTTACATAGGTATATTGCGTCGTATTGTTGGAGCCCACAGGCAACACCCAGCCATATAACTGCAAACCGGTATCACCCGACTCAATATATAAACTTTGCTCTGCAAAGGCTTTACCTGCAACTTGAGCTACACGGGCTATTGCTTGAGCAGGGTCAGTTTTAGCACGGTATTGTCGTACAACTTTATCATTATGCGTAAGCGTAATTGATACATCAAAGCGACTTAACGCAATACGTTTAATTAGCTCATCAATATGGTTGAATTCGGTTTTTTCAGTTCGTAAAAATTTGCGCCGTGCGGGCGTATTAAAAAATAAGTCTTTCACTTCAATTGTCGTGCCGTCAGGGTGCGCTGTTGGTTTTATTTGCACCGCCATATCACGACCTTCAGCAAATGCCTGCCACGCAGCCTCTTGCTCTTTGGTTTTTGAGCTCAAAGTTAACCGCGATACCGAGCTTATCGAAGCCAATGCTTCACCACGAAAACCCAATGAGCAAATATTCTCTAAATCATCGAGGGACTTTAATTTACTGGTCGCATGGCGAGAAAGCGCAAGCGTTAGCTCGTCTTTATTAATACCCGAACCATTATCACGAATACGAATAAGCTTATGACCGCCACGTTCAATATCTATTTGAATGCGTGTCGCACCTGCATCTAAGCTATTTTCAACAAGCTCTTTAACAACGGATGCTGGCCGTTCGACCACTTCACCTGCTGCAATTTGGTTAGCTAACCGCGCTGGAAGTATTTCAATACTCATGGTGTTTTAACCTAATTATATACGTTGTACTGATCATTATTAGCTTTGTGGAATATCGAGCTCTTGACCAATAAATAAGGTGTTTGATTTAAGTTTATTCACCTGCTTAAGCTTACCTATAGAGACCCCATAACGGCTCGCTAGCAAACTCAAGGACTCACCAGGGCGTACTTTATGCTTGGTAGGGTATTTTGATTTTAATGACGCGAACAGCGAGTCATCCGGTGGATTTTTTAAATAATAACTTTTAATTGCTGTAAATATCGCTTTTGCTAAACGCTCTTGGTGGTTAGCACTTTTTAATAGTTTTTCTTCGCGTGGATTGGATATAAAACCTGTTTCGACCAAAATTGACGGTATATCTGGCGACTTAAGCACTCCCAAACTGGCAGCTTGTGGCTCTTTTTTGTGTAGCTTGGCCACTTTTTTTAGCTCTTGCACCATTTCTTCAGCAACGTTAAAGCCCGTCTTCATCGAGTGATCCATTGACATATCAAGCAACGCTTGCGCTAAATATTTTTCACTTGCAGTGTCTTTAATTACATCAGCAGCACCACCGAGCAATTCGGAGTGTTTTTCTTTATCTTCTATCCATTTAGCCGTTTCGGAGTTCGCTCTGCGCAACGATAACACCCAAACAGAGGCACCGCTTGGCTGTGGGCTAGTAAATGCATCTGCATGAATAGAAACAAAAAAATCTGCTTTTTTCGCACGAGCTCGGCTAGTTCGCGTATTAAGTTTTACAAAGTAATCACCGCTGCGTACCATGCGTGAAATCATCCCGCGTTCGCCGTCAATCATGCGCTCTAAACGTTTAGCAATTTGCAGTGTAATGGTTTTTTCGTAAGTACCTGACGGCCCAATTGAGCCGGGATCTTCTCCGCCATGTCCAGCATCAATTGCAATGACAATATCACGTTGTTGCTTAAGCTCACGCTTTTTAACCGTAGAATTTCCGTTTGATGTATTTGGCTGTGCTTGCTCTTTATCATATAAATCCACCACCAAGCGATTTTTATATGGACCCGTCGGGGCTAAAGCAAATATCACTGGCTTAACAGCGCCAGTTAGCTCAAATACAAGCCTAACACCGTGCTTATTTTTTGCCTTTGAATATCTTAATTTACTAACAATTTGGTGTTTTTTTGGAATGCTGGGCAAATATTTTATTTTATTAGTGTCTTCTAAATCAACCACTAAACGTAATGGATTTTTCAGCATAAAATAACTAAATTCTGGTTTATCCGTTAAGTCGAATACTACCCGAGTACTATCCGGTGATGGCCAAACTCGTACGCTATTGATAGTATTTTTCGCATACAAATGACTGCTGACAACAAGCAACAGTAAAGTACACATCCACTTAATGATAGTTTGACTCATTTGACCCAATACACCTTTATTATTGTTTAAGAATGTAACTACTCGATCTGGTTTTTGAGCTTATCTATAATATTAGCACCACGGGTACTAATGCTTTGAATCTCAATTTCTCGCGCATCGCCTACATATCGCAAAGTAATATCTAAATCAGGAGTCGGAATAAACTCCCCGCCTTTTTCAGGCCATTCCACCACACAAATAGCTGTAGGCGAAAAATAGTCGCGAATTCCCATATACTCTAACTCTTCAGGATCGCCAAGGCGATATAAATCAAAGTGATACACATTTGCTTCAGCCAGTTCATACGGTTCAACTAAAGTGTAAGTTGGGCTTTTAACCTTACCCTGATGGCCAAAACCTTGCACCACACCACGCGTTAAAGTCGTTTTACCCGCTCCTAAATCACCGTGTAAATAAATTACTGCGCCTTGGTCTATAAACTCGGCAAGCTTATTGCCCATTTTTACCGTTGCAGCTTCATCAGCGAGTTGAAAACCAACACTGTGCGTCATCCGTACCCCATGAAAAACAAATAAATCATTACTTAATTAATCATACCAGATTATTTTCTTAAGGCGAATCAGCGATCATCAGACACAAAAAAGTCGGCAAAGTTGCCGACTTTTTAAATAACGACTGTAAACGTTATTACAAACCTAATTTTTTCTCAAGATAGTGGATATTAGTACCACCATTTTGGAAATTTTCATCGGCTAAAATGCGTTTATGCAGTGGTGTATTGGTTTTGATACCGTCAATCACAAGCTCATTCAATGCGTTACGTGCACGGGCAATAGCTACATCACGGTTTTCACCGTAAGTGATCAATTTGCCAATCATTGAATCATAGTGTGGTGGTACTGTGTAGTCAGCATAAATATGGCTGTCCCAACGAATACCTAAACCACCCGCTGGATGGAAACGCGTGATCTTACCCGGTGATGGGATAAACGTTTCAGGGTCTTCTGCGTTAATACGACATTCAATAGCATGACCACGAATAACCACGTCATCTTGCGTGAATGATAACGGTTGACCAGCAGCAATTTTTAATTGTTCTTTGATTAAATCAACGCCAGTAACCATTTCTGTTACTGGGTGCTCAACCTGAATACGGGTGTTCATTTCAATGAAGTAGAACTCACCATTTTCGTATAAGAACTCAAATGTACCCGCACCACGATAACCGATTTCGATACATGCACGTGTACAACGCTCACCGATAAACTTACGCACTTCAGCAGTAATACCTGGTGCTGGCGCTTCTTCAACTACTTTTTGATGACGACGTTGCATAGAACAATCACGTTCACCTAGGTGAACTGCATTGCCTTGGCCGTCAGCTAAAACTTGAATTTCGATATGACGTGGGTTTTCAAGGAATTTCTCCATGTAAACCATACTATTACCAAAAAACTGCTTAGCTTCTTGCTGCGTTAAAGCAATTGAGTCAATTAACTCTGCTTCGCTACGAACAACACGCATACCACGACCACCACCGCCACCAGCAGCTTTGATGATTACCGGGTAACCAATGCGCTTAGCTATTTGCATATTACGGTCTTTATCATCCGATACCGGGCCATCAGAACCAGGAACACACGGTACACCCGCTTTACGCATTGCGTTGATTGCTGATACTTTATCGCCCATTAAACGAATTGTATCGCCTGTTGGGCCAATAAATACAAAACCACTTTGTTCAACTTGATCAGCAAAATCAGCGTTTTCTGCAAGGAAACCATAACCTGGGTGAATAGCGACTGCATCTGTTACTTCTGCCGCAGCAATAATGCGCGGAATATCTAAGTAACTTTCAGTAGCAGCAGGTCTACCAATACAAATTGTTTCATCTGCAAGCAATACGTGCTTAAGATCGCGATCTGCCGTTGAATGAACAGCAACCGTTTTGATCCCAAGCTCTTTGCAGGCGCGCAATATACGAAGTGCAATTTCACCTCGGTTTGCAATGACTACTTTATCTAACATTAGAGTTGGCCTTTTAGGTTACGCTATTATTCAATAATGAATAAAGGTTGATCAAATTCTACTGGCTCGCCATTTTCAACTAAAATAGCTTTAACGGTACCCGCTTTATCTGATTCAATTTGGTTCATCATTTTCATCGCTTCGATGATACAAAGCGTGTCACCTACTTTAACTTGCGAACCAACTTCAACATATAAAGGCGCTTCTGGAGAAGCTGCTGAGTAGAATGAACCAACCATTGGCGATAATACTTGATGACCTGTAGGACCTGCTGGTGCTGGCGCTTCTGCGCTTGCAACTGGTGCCGCAGCTACTGGAGCCGGAGCGGGTGCATACTGTGGTGCATATTGTGGAGCGTAAGCAGGACCTGCGCTCATGTTATTACGATTGATACGTACTGACTCTTCACCTTCGGTGATTTCTAATTCAGCAATACCTGATTCTTCTACTAGTTCAATTAGCTTTTTGATCTTGCGAATATCCATGAACGACCCGCCTGTTAGTTTGTTAGTTTAAAATTAATTCGAGTTTTGCAACCGATGTACCGCAGCCTCAAGTGCTGAACGATAACCCATTGCGCCTAATCCACATATTACGCCTTGCGCCACATCAGAAAAATACGAATGATGACGAAACGCTTCCCGCGCGTGCACATTAGTTATGTGCACTTCATAAAACGGAATATCAACACTCAGTAGAGCATCACGTAAAGCCACGCTTGTATGCGTAAATGCCGCTGGGTTGATAATAATGTAATCGATAGTTTGCCACGCACTGTGTATGTGCTCTATTAAAGCTTGCTCACTATTACTTTGATAATGCGTTAACTCAACATCTAGACCATCAGCAACCACTGTTAGTTCGCTCATGATATCGCTAAGTGTTTGTGAACCGTACTTTTCTGGTTCACGCTTACCAAGCATATTTAAGTTAGGGCCATTTACAACTAAAAGTTTAAATTTTGCAGCCATAATACGCGATAATCCTATAAATAATGAGTTAAGCCATTTTGATTAGAAATCCCCATAAAATGTAAGGGGTGAAAACTAAAATAGCAACTATTTCTCACGTTAACCACCTATTATAGTCAGTTCGATGTAAATAGCAGCAAAATACTGGTCTAATGACTAAGGCTAGGAACAAAAATAAAAACGCCACTTATAATAAGTGGCGTTTAAAATAACGTTAAAAAAGTACTTATTTAACGTTATTACTTACCTTTGCCAAATGCTCAGCAAAGTCATTTGCGTTTAAGAAGCCCGTCACACGCTGTGCGCCAAGCTCTTCGCCTTGCATATCAAAAAATAAAATGCTTGGTAAACCAAATACCGTAAACTCTTCCATTACTTCAATTGTAATGTCGTCACTTTCGGTTAAATCAATTTTAAGTAACTCGAAGTTAGCAAATTCAGCTTGCACTTTAGCGTCTGGAAAGGTGTATTTTTCGAATTCTTTACACGCAACACACCATTCAGCATATAAGTCGACCATCACTAATCGGCCCTCGTTATTAGCATCACCAATTGCTTGTTTAAGTTCAGCTAAGTTCGCAACTAACTTAAAGCCACGCTCTTGCTGCTCGTCATTTGTGGTACTAACAACTTGGGCTGTTGGCCATATATAATTTTTAGTTAAGCTCGCACCACCTACAACTAATAGCGTTGCAGCAAACCACAGAGCTGTTTTTAATTTACCTTGTGTTTGAGCACTCTGCCAATGATGCAAGTACAAAGCTGTTGCTAGCGCTAATAAACCCGCCATTAGTAATATAATGTCAGCATCCACAATGCGCTCTAGCAATATTAGTGGCACTACTAACATGATAAAGCCAAACAGGGTTTTAACTTGCTCCATCCATCCACCCGCTTTAGGTAACAACTTACCACCAGATGTTCCAAGTAGTAATAATGGAATCCCCATGCCTAAGCTTAAAACATATAAAGTCAAACCACCCACCAGGTAGTCGCCGCTTTGTGCCACAAATAATAACGCGGCTGACAACGGTGCTGTTGTGCAAGGTGATGCAATTAAGCCTGATAATACGCCCATCAAAAACACACCAATATAATTGCCGCCTTTTTGATTGTTACTAACCTGCGTGAGCTTGTTCATCATACCGCTGGGGAGCTTTATTTCGTACCAGCCAAACATCGACATAGCGAGTAAAACAAACAATAAGCTAAAACTAATTAATACTGTCGGGTGTTGCAAATAGCCTTGTACTTGACCGCCTAAAGATGCAACCACCAATCCTAATGCTGCATACGTGACTGCCATCCCTTGGATATATATAAAAGACAACGCAAATGCTTTTTTAGTTGAGAGATTTTTTTGCCCGGCAATTAAGCTCGATAGAATCGGAAACATCGGAAACACACACGGTGTGAAGGCAAGGCCAATACCCACTAAAAAGAAGATCGCTAAATTAGCCAACAAACCTTGTGATGCGAGTTTTTCAGTAAAGTTTAATTCTTTTTCAGGATCATCCTCTTGAACTACAGCATCTTCTGGAGAATGAGGCGATTCAATACCAAGTGCTGTAAGTGCATTGCCTGCAGTTGCCGAATCCGGCGCATTCTTAATCGCAACTGTTTCCCCTGCAATAACACTTAAAGGAATAGAGATAATTTCTGGCGGGTAGCATAGCCCTGCTTCTGCGCAGCCTTGATAGCGCACCTTAACAATACCATCTTGAGCAACATTGCTTAGTTTGCTGATTACACTTAATGAATCAAAAAATACTTCAGTCTTACCAAAGAATTCATCTTCAATAACGACGCCCTTGCCAAGCTCTGGCACTTGAATGTTTGCGCCTTTGCCAATAATTTCGAGCTTATTTTTATACAAATAATAACCAGGAGCAATATCCCAACCAATAAAAAGTGTATTGCCTTGCTGATCAAAATCAAACGAGAATGCTTGATCAACAGGTAAAAACGTTTGCTCTGCGGGTTGCAGTAAATCACTTAATAAATTATTAGTTGTAGCCTGCGCTGGCATCAGCGAGAGCGCACAAAGCAATAAAATAAAACAACGCATTAATTAAGTACCTCATCCATCCAATTAAAGTAGGCCAAATTGCCTGTTGATACGTCCACTACCTGAATCTCAGGGATCTCATAACTATGCAATTTTTTTATAGTTTGGATCACTTGGTTCATTTTTTCTGACTTAGTTTTAATTAATAACTTACACTCAGTTGCATGTGTAACTTCACCTTCCCACATGTAAACTGACTCTACATTTGGAAGAATACTCACGCAGGCTGCTAATTTCTGCTGAACAAGTTGCTCTGCCATAGCGCGCGCTTCACTTGCATTAGCGCAAGTGGTAAAAACAAGCCGAAAATGAGTCGTCATATTGAACCTTTAATTGATTGCTTTGCCCAACCCATAGTAGCTGATAGCTAAGGCAAAGTGTAGCCAAGCGCATAACCCAATATCACTGCTCTTGAAAAAAGACCTTACTACCCATATTTATATTTCATACACTCACTTGAGTGACCATTATTTAGAGAGTTTTATGTTTAGATTTTTATTCTTGTTATTTATTCTCGTGCCGATTATTGAAATCGCATTATTAATTCAAGTCGCTGATGTGATTGGCGGCTTTGCCACAATCGCGCTGGTTGTTATAACTGCCATTGTGGGTGCCAAATTAGTTAAAACACAAGGTATGGGTGCATTACAAAACGTACAACTGCAAATGGCACAAGGGCAAATGCCTGCTAAAGAACTATTTACCGGTTTATGTGTGATTATCGCTGGCGTTTTACTCCTTACTCCCGGCATTATGACCGATGTATTTGGCTTTTTATTACTAACGCCTGTCATTCGTAATAAACTAGCTGCAGGCCTTGCCAGTCAAGCAACTGTACGCATGAGTGCAGGCATGCAACAAGGTCCTTCACCATTTACACAACAGACTCAACAAGAGCCAGAACCGCGTAAAATGAGTGAGCCAACCACGATTGATGGTGAATACGAGAGAAAAGATTAAATTTTTTAATTTTTTCACTTGGATTTTGACTCACCACCCCCATTACTGAGTACAACTAAACCAATTGCGCTAAACCATAAGGTTCCAGCCAATTGGTACACACACAACTTTTTTCTGTCCTGTTCAGAAACTGTTAGGAGAACTAAAAAATGAACATTCGTCCTTTACATGATCGCGTGATCGTTGAGCGCCTAGAAGAAGAAACTAAATCAGCTGGCGGTATTGTATTAACTGGTTCTGCGGCTGAGAAATCAACCCGCGGTAAAGTTGTCGCTGTTGGTAATGGCCGTACTCTAGATAACGGTGATGTGAGAGCATTAGAAGTTAAAGTCGGTGACACTGTGTTATTCGGCTCATATGTTGAAAAAGCAGAAAAGATCGAAGGTCAAGAGTACCTGATCATGCGTGAAGACAATATTTTAGGCATTGTAGGCTAAACCTACTTTTCGTTTAACATACATTTAGAATTTAAAGGAAATTAATCATGGCAGCAAAAGAAGTACTTTTTGCAGGTGACGCACGCGCTAAAATGCTAGCTGGCGTAAACATCTTAGCAAACGCAGTTCGCGTAACATTAGGTCCTAAAGGCCGTAACGTAATCCTAGACAAATCATTTGGCTCACCAGTGATCACTAAAGATGGTGTATCAGTGGCGAAAGAAATCGAACTTGAAGACAAGTTTGAAAACATGGGCGCACAAATGGTTAAAGAAGTTGCATCAAAAGCAAACGATGCAGCCGGTGACGGTACAACTACAGCTACAGTGCTTGCACAGTCTATTGTAAATGAAGGCTTAAAAGCAGTTGCTGCGGGCATGAACCCAATGGATCTTAAGCGCGGTATCGATAAAGCAATCATCGCTGCAGTTGCTGAGCTTAAAGAACTTTCAGTTCCATGTGCTGATGCAAAAGCAATCGCACAAGTAGGTACTATTTCAGCTAACTCTGATAAAGAAATTGGCGACATCATTGCAGAAGCAATGGAAAAAGTAGGCCGTAACAGTGGTGTAATCACTGTTGAAGAAGGCCAATCACTTGAAAACGAACTAGATGTTGTTGAAGGCATGCAGTTTGACCGTGGTTACCTTTCTCCGTACTTCATCAACAACGCAGAAAAAGGCGCTGTTGAATTAGACAATCCGTTTATTCTACTTGTAGACAAAAAAGTATCTAACATCCGTGAGTTACTTCCTACATTAGAAGCGGTTGCTAAAGCAAGCAAACCACTACTAATCATTGCTGAAGACCTTGAAGGTGAAGCGCTAGCTACATTAGTTGTTAACAACATGCGTGGTATCGTTAAAGTATCAGCAGTTAAAGCACCAGGCTTTGGCGACCGTCGTAAAGCAATGCTACAAGACATCGCTGTATTAACTGGCGCAACAGTTATCTCTGAAGAAATCGGCTTAGAGCTTGAAAAAGCCACGGTTGAAGACCTAGGTACTGCTAAACGCGTTGTGATCACTAAAGATGACACAACAATCATCGATGGTGCTGGCGAAGAAGATGGCATCACAGGTCGTGTTGCACAAATCAAAGCACAAATCGAAGAAGCAACGTCTGACTACGACAAAGAGAAGCTACAAGAGCGCATGGCAAAACTTGCCGGCGGTGTTGCAGTAATCAAAGTAGGCGCAGCGACTGAAATCGAAATGAAAGAGAAAAAAGACCGCGTTGAAGATGCATTACATGCAACTCGCGCTGCGGTTGAAGAAGGTGTAGTACCTGGTGGCGGTGTTGCACTAGTACGTGCAGCAAATAAGCTTATTGATTTAGTTGGCGACAACGAAGATCAAACGCACGGTATTAAAGTAGCACTTCGTGCTATGGAAGCCCCACTTCGTCAAATCGTAACTAACGCAGGTGACGAAGCGTCTGTTGTTATTAACGCAGTTAAAGGCGGCGAAGGTAACTTTGGTTACAACGCAGCCACTGGCGAATACAACGACATGATTGAAATGGGTATCTTAGATCCAACTAAAGTAACGCGCTCTGCACTACAATTTGCAGGCTCGATTGCGGGTCTTATGATCACTACTGAAGCCATGGTAGCTGAAATCCCTAAGGATGAAGCTGGCGCACCTGATATGGGTGGCATGGGCGGAATGGGTGGCATGGGCGGCATGATGTAAATCAGTCCCTAAGCACCTCGCTTATAAAAACCCAGCTTCGGCTGGGTTTTTAGCTTTAAGAGCAACAATAAAGTAGCAAATAAAATAATTCCCCCTTCTGTAAGTCAGGATTTATCCCGAAAATTCTTCTAACTAAAGTCAGACCTACACGTGAATCACACATGGCATTTAACTTACCAGCCTTTTGTCCTCGGGTTATGTCTCCTTATATGTTAAAACACTTTTAAGCATTTTATTATTTCAAAGTAACGCGATGACAAATATAAAACAGCACATTGGTAGTATGGCTTTAGTTGTAAAAAATTATGATGACGCGATTGCATTTTACACACAAAAACTGAGTTTTTATTTGGTTGAAGATACTGATCTTGGCAATGGTAAGCGTTGGGTATTAGTGTCACCACCCAACTCCAATGGCACTAACCTATTACTCGCTAAAGCAAGTACACCAGAGCAATTAGAAGCTATTGGTAACCAAACGGGTGGCCGTGTGTTTTTATTTTTACACACTAATGATTTTTGGCGTGATTATAAAACGATGCAAAAAAATGGCATTAGATTCAACGAGCAGCCGCGCGAAGAAGCCTACGGTACTGTGGTGGTATTTGAAGATTTGTACGGTAATAAATGGGATTTGTTGCAGTTGAATAAATAGTACAAGGCTGCATTAAAAATACAGCCTTGAATGCTTATTGCCCTTCTGATTCAGCTAAAGGAGAATGACCGCCCGCCCAATAATTTGCAGTCGCAGTTGCACACCAATTAACATCTGCCCATGTGTAATCTTTATAGTAAATTTTATCTACACAGCCTTCGACTTCATGCTCTCCACGGCCAACATCAACAATACAAACATTACCATTACAACTATTAGGTCGAGGGGTTGCGCCGTACGATGCAATATCCCATGTCACACTCTGTATAGGTTTGCTTGCATTGACCTTAAATACAATTGCACCTTGTCTATAGCTAGATAAAGGTCCACCACCAAAACACTGATTTTCCCTATATTCATCATAGGCTTGAGTATCAACATAACAAGATACTGTATCAGCCATTGCCACACCACTAAATATAGAAGCACCGAGTAAAGCCAAATATATTTTTTTCATTGAGAATATCCTTTTTATGATTATAAAACCGTTCCTTTTTAAAACCTCAACTACATAAACGGTTAAAAGCCTAACGAGGGTCAAATTTAAAAAATGCTGTTTAAAATGTAAATTAGACCCTATTAAACTCTAAATGCTGTAAACATATAAAAACTAAACTAAATAAATCGCCACTTTAAAAATTAGATTATTTTCTTAGAAACAAACACCCAAATAAAGATACATTAAATAAACAAAATTAACAACCTATTATCATTATAACTTTGGCAATTAAACACGCACCCCAGAAAAAACACTTATCACTTAACTAAAAGGTCAAAGCAAACGCCATAATTAAGTACTGACTCTTTGAATTAAAAAATATTTAGCATATATACTTACCGATCCTATTTAAATATTATGGCTTCACTTTTTACCGTTCCTGTTCTTAAGTATAGGATGCATATGTCACGTAGCATTGAATCAAGATTATTAATGAGTGCTGCGGTTATCGCCTTTGCGGCAGCTGTATGGCACTTATTGTGCATTTGGGGTGGGCCAAGTTGGTTTGCTTTTGCCCGTGCGCCTGAGCAATTAATTGCGTCATCAAAGCAAGGAACACTTCTTGCGCCATTGGGGGCGATTGTTGTTGCGGGGTTGATGTTTACATGTTCGGCATTTGCCTTGTCTGCTTTAAAAATACTACCTAAACTGCCTTTTACGACAGTGGCTTTATTTGTCATTGCTACAGTGGGTATAGTGCGAGGGTTAATCGCGATACCTATGTTTATAACAGAGCAAGGGGCTGATACCTGGCAAATTGTGGCAAGCTCAGTCTGGTTTTATACAGGGCTGTGTTTTTTCATTGGTGCTAAACAATACAAATCCACCCACAAAGAGTATAAAACCAAAATGATTGTACTGTCTTTTTACAATGAGTTTAGAGAGAAGTTTCCAGACATAGCCCTTAAAACAGATCAACATTACATTAAACAATGGGGAGAGTTAGAGCCTGAATTTATTTACACATGGTTCGAATGCGTTGCAAGTGTCGTCAATAATGAGATGTATAATAAATCCGATGCAGCCGTATATACTGGCCTATTTGAGTATCTCAGCAGTCAATTCCAATTTGCAGGTAAAGAGATACGCGAATATATTGATGTTGGGATCATTGAGAATCTTTTTTGGCAGGTAACACCTATTAATGCTGCGCCATATTGGCAAGTATTACCTAATGATCTCAAAACTCTTTACGTAAATTTTCACCAGCAAACACCTATTTAACCGATCAAATGTTAGCTGTTTGCCACGCTATAGCAAAATGATTTTTTGGGATGCTAAAAGTACTGTAGCTAACGGAAAAATTAAACTCAGTCAGCGCATCGTTCTCTAGCATCTGGCAAATCATATCACCTAAAATAGGTATAAATTTACCCGCCCAACCTGCGGTATACGTCACTATATTTTTATTATTAGGTATATAATCCGGCATGTAATCAAGAAAAAACTCTGCTTTTTTTTGCCCTTTTTTCAATGGTGAATCACACAATGCTATTAAGCATGTTGTAGTAAAATACGGGGTTGGCTCCAAGCCCGGCATAAACTGTTCAACCCATGAGGACGCAATCGCTAATGATTGCTTACTTGGGGCTAACTGTCGATCATTTGGATCATAAATAATTGCATCGTCTGGAAAATTAGTCGCAACACGAATGTAGCCTGGGTTTGCCCATTCAAGTTCAGGAAAACCACACAAAAGAGAATTAGTTGCGGTTCGTGGGTCTGATTCATTCTCTGCTTGTTGAAATACAAACCAAGATGGGGTCGTTGCTACAGGGTCAACTTTCTTAAAATACGCTGATGCCATTTGCCAAATAATAATAGGCACTGACACCCCTAAACTACGTACGGTTTCGTTGATATATGCACCCGTAGTAATCGCTAGTTTTTTACATGTATAACATGTAGTAGTGATGCCTTCTGCAGCACTATGCTGGGTCGTTACTTCAACAATATCATCTGCTAATGAGGTAATCGTTTGCACATTTTCCCATTCGCGATAAGTCACACACCCAGAGTTTAACCCCGCATTAAAAAATGCTCTCTCTGTTTGCTTTATATTAATGGTGCCGCCATTTGATTGAAAAAAACCATAATACTCTTTAGGGAGTCCTTCAAAGCAGGCCTTACTTTGTATTGCGGTGGCATCTGCCAGTCTCTCATAAGGAATATTTAACGCATCCATGGTTTTTTCAGCCTCGTCGATACCGCCTTCTCGCGCATCTTTAACGCCTTTTTGACCAAACCATAAACTTCCTTCATCGCCAATTAATGGCTCGTCTGACAATGCCTGTATTTGCTGCCAATACTGCTGTGATGCTAAACATAACTCAGACATATGCTGTTGATCATACTGCAAACGAAACTGCCTAGAGTATCCAGCTGAGCTTCCTAAATCATTAAAATAGCCATGTTTTTCGATTACCAGTGTTTTAAGGCCTCGTTGCGATGCATGAAAAGCGGTCGATAACCCAACGGGGCCGCCTCCAATAACGATTAAATCGTATTGAACTGCTGTAGACATGTCTAACCTATTACTATTATTAAGTTCTAGGGGTGTTATAAAGGAATGAACTACAAAAAGATATTACGTGATATTACACCGCATTATTGGGCATTACAGTTGATTATAATTACAACAAGCTAACCATACGACGACTAAACCTAGATGTTGGGTAGTAAAACACTTTCAAAAAAATGTAGATTAGTATCATATTACGCGCCACAAACAAAAACGGCGCGCAATTTACATTGCACGCCGCTTTAAAACAACCTAACTGGGTTAGCTTATTCTGTATATGGTAAGTTACGACCGTAGAAAATTTCTTGCATCTCACGGGTTAACTTAGAACGAATTTCTTCTTCTTCATCGTCAGATAAGTCATCAGTAGACACACCAAATAAATATGTATTTAGATCTGTTTCTTTAAGCATCATCTTTGTATGGAACAAGTTTTCTTGATACACGTTTACGTCCATCATTTGGTACGCTTCTTTGGTATCTTCCGTCATATAATTCTGAATTGAATTAATCGCATGATCAATATAATGCTTCACGCCATCTACGTCGCGGGTAAAACCACGTACGCGGTAGTCGATTGTCACCACATCTGAATCCAAACTGTGGATCAGGAAGTTCAACGCTTTAAGTGGCGAAATAATACCACAGGTCGATACTTCGATATCAGCGCGGAAAGTACAAATACCATCATCAGGATGCGCTTCAGGGTAAGTATGTACACAGATATGACTTTTATCTAAATGTGCAACTACGGTATCAGGTAACGGCCCTGGTGCTTCATCAACGTCAAATGTCTGCTGCTGCTCAATTGGTTCTTCTGAAACCAAAATAGTAACACTGGCACCTTGTGGCTCGTAATCTTGACGCGAGATATTTAAAATATTAGCGCCGATGATATCAACCACTTCACCTAAAATATCGGTTAGTCGATCCGCGTTGTACTGCTCGTCGATATATTCAATATATTCTTTACGTTGTTGCTCGGTCTTTGCGTAGCAAATATCGTAAATACTAAAGCTTAAACTTTTGGTTAAGTTGTTAAAGCCATGTAGTTTAATTTTATCGAAGGGTTTGTTCATAATAAACCAACCTATAAACTAATGAAATCTGCCACAGCAGAATGAAAGTTCGCGGATTTTATACGAATTTCACCGCAGGAAAAAGCCTTATTTTGCCTGTTCTTGCACAACTTCGTGACTGTGGGTAATTTCTACTGTTTTATCAAGCATTAATGCAACTGAACAATACTTTTCAGCTGATAATGTAACTGCGCGTGCAAGGTGCTTCTCAGAGACATTATCCCCTGTTACTACAAAGTGTAAGTTAATCTTAGTAAAGACTCGAGGAGCTGATTCAGCACGTTCTGCGCTCAATTTAACTTGAACATCTGAGAAGTTTTGTTTCGCTTTATTTAAAATGCTGACCACATCTACTGATGAACAGCAACCCACTGACATGAGCACCATTTCCATAGGACTTGGTGCTGCGCTATCACTGCCTGCGTCAAACACAACGTTATGCCCAGAATTAGAGCGCCCAAGATACGTATCGCCTTCAACCCATTTTACATTCGCTTGCATTTTATTACTCTCAAAGAAGTTATTTTCTTGATTGTAAGGAAGTCACAGGCAGTTGCAAATTAAAAGCGATAATCTGAGGTCGTTAAATTTTTTCAGCAACCGCGCTATCGAATAGGTTTTTAACCAACGCTGCAAACTCATCAATAAATGCATGTTGCTCTATCGTAACTTGATTACTCGTAACACTACTTAGCACTTCTTGGAGGTCGTAAACTATCCCATCGACTTCACGTACTATTTGGCTGCGTTGCTCTGTAGAAAGCGCTTTGTTTTGTTGGCATATCAGCATCACATTTTCAGCGATGTCATCCTCTATCAACGCCATAATCGTTGGTGCACCTGGTTTTATCTCGCCAGGCTTCTCAAATAAAGCTAAGTTTTGAGTAAGATACATGATGAGGTCATCATACCCTTGCCTATCTAAAACCATAATTCTCTTCACCTAATAAAATACGACTCTATTGATTTAAGCAGAAAGCGCATTTAAATGCTACCTTTGCTCAAGAAGCAATACAAAAAAAGCAGCCAAGGCTGCTTTTTCAATTCTTTATTGCTATTTTTATTAATAGTAATTAGTCAATTTTTAAACCTGGGCTTAATGTTGCTGGCATGGCTACTTTTTCAAGCTCAACGGAGGCAACTGGGTATGCACAATAATCTGCCGCATAGTATGCACTTGCGCGGTGATTACCTGATGCGCCAATGCCACCAAACGGTGCGGCACTTGATGCACCTGTGATTGGGCGGTTCCAGTTAACAATACCCGCGCGAATACGACGTAAAAAGTGGTCGTAATCTGCAGCGTTATCGCTCAGTAAGCCTGCTGATAAACCAAAGCTTGTATCGTTAGCTTTATCAATTGCTTGATCAAAGTCAGTAAAGCGGAATACTTTTAACAGTGGCCCAAAATGCTCTTCATCTGGGAAGTTAGCAACATCAGTACATTCAATAATGCCTGGAGTAACAAAACCCGTGTTGGCAGTGTGAGTAAGCTCAACTAATATCTTTGCACCAAGTTCAACTAACTGCTGTTGTGCTGTAACCATTCCTGCGGCTGCCACTGATGAAATCATCGAACCCATAAATGGCTGGTCTGCGTCATCGTAGTTACCGACTTTAATCGCTTTAGTGGCAGTAATTAAACCGGCTAAAATTATATCGCCTTGCTCACCTGCAGGTAAAAACAGTTTACGTGCACATGTACAACGTTGACCACTTGAAATAAATGCTGATTGAATAATATCGTGGATCACTGCTTTAGTATCTGCAACATCAGTAATGATAAGCGGATTATTACCCCCCATCTCTAATGCTAGGATCTTACCTGGCTGACCTGCAAACTGCTCATGTAAAATATGACCCGTGCGTGATGAGCCTGTAAAGAATAAGCCATCAATGCCTTTGTGCGCGGCTAATGCTTTACCTGTTTCTACTTCACCTTGAACAAGGTTAATAACACCGGCTGGTAAACCTGCTTTTTCCCAAAGCTTAAGTGTTAGCTCTGCAACAGCGGGCGTTAGCTCTGATGGCTTAAATACCACTGTATTACCAGCTAAAAGTGCAGGCACAATGTGACCATTAGGCAAATGACCTGGAAAGTTATACGGGCCAAATACAGCAACAACGCCATGTGGCTTATGACGGATCATCGCACGGCCTTGCGGCATTGGGTTTTCAACATCACCAGTGCGTTCTAGAAGGGCTTTTTCAGAAATTGCAATTTTACCAACCATAGCACCCGCTTCAGTGCGAGTTTCCCATAATGGTTTACCCGTTTCTTGTGCGATTGCGACAGCTAATTCTTCACTGTGTGCTTTAAGTGTTTCAGCAAACGTTTTTACAATGGCTAAGCGCTCTGCGAATGTCTTATCAGCCCAGCTGTAAAAAGCGTCGCGTGCAGCATTAACAGCTGTATCAACTTGTTCAGCTGTTGCTGAATTTGCTTGCCAAATAACGGTGTTATTTGCTGGGTTTACTGAACTAAATGCTTCGCCTTGGCCTTGTGACCATTGACCATTAATAAATTGTGCAGGATGAGTCATATACTTTCTCCTAAATTATAAACTTGTTGCTGTGACAGTATCGCCAGCTTGAAGGTGCAATGCGTCAGCGATTTCTTGTGACAAAGTAATCTCTGGGTTTTTCGCATCAAACGTTAGCTCTGCTACGGTTGCTCTAAAATCATTGAGTTTTTCGTTTGCTAGCATTACCGATGTCTCACCACTATTTTCACCAATTTTAACGGTAAAGTTTTTGGCGTTACGTACTGTCGCTATATTATCTACTTTTGCTTCAACGGTCGGACCTGCATCAAAGATGTCAACGTAACCGTTAAAGGTAAAGCCTTCACTTTTAAGTAATGAAATTGCGGGGCGTGTATTATCATGTACTTGACCAATAACCGCCTGTGCATCTTTACTTAAAAGATTGACGTAAATTGGGTATTTTGGCATTAACTCAGCAATAAATACTTTTTGGCCTATACCGGTTAGATAATCGGCAGTTGGGAAGTCCATAGAGAAAAAATGCTCTTCTAACCATTGCCAAAAAGGGCTGTCGCCATTTTCATTTGATACACCGCGCATTTCTGCAATCACGGTTTCAGCAAAGCGCTCTCTATGCTGTTTAATAAACATAAAACGGGCTTTTGAAAGTAGCTTGCCGTTGTTGTTTTTACGGTAGCCATCTTTTAAAAATAAAGTGCAAAGCTCTGTAGCGCCTGTGTAATCATTACATAGCGTTAAAATATCAACCGCTTTATACACATTAAGCGTACGCGATGAATGAATTGCTTTGCTTAAATGGTAATGATAAAACGCATCATCTAAACCAACTGCGGCTTCAATGGCTGAGGTTCCGACCACTTCACCTGTTTCGCTATCTTCAAGAACAAACAAGTAACCTTCGTCACCCGGTTGAGATGCACTTTTTGCAAATGAGCTTACTGAATGGTCAATTTTCTTTTGTAATAACGCTTCGTTATTAGGCAAAGAGGTAAAACCATGCCCTGATTCATGGGCAATTTTCAATAAAGCTGGGTAATCACATTGCTGGATTGGGCGAAGAATCATCATGAGTCCGCTTGCTCCCTTATAAATAACGGTAAAATAGAAGATCAGGGCAAGCTTGCTACTTGCCCTTAAATAATGAGAACGCTAGATTAACCGTTCACAACTTTAGCTACTGCTTTTTCAAAGCGTGCCATACCTTCGCGAATATCCGCTTCAGGAATTACTAATGATGGGGTAAAACGTACAACATCAGCACCCGCAACTAACGACATTACGCCTTCACTTGTGCCCGCGACTAAAAATTCTTTAGCGCGACCTTTAAATTGTTCGTTAACAACAGCACCAATAAGCAAACCTTTACCACGAATTTCAGAGAATACGTTGTATTTATCGTTGATTGCCGTTAGTAATTCACGGAATAACGCTTCTTTCGCTTTCACGCCGGCAAGTACTTCTGATGTGTTAACAGTATCAAATGCTGCTTCACCAACGGCACACGCTAATGGGTTGCCGCCATAAGTAGAACCATGAGTTCCCACTTTAAGATGCTTAGCAATTTCAGTCGTTGTGATCATCGCGCCGATTGGAAAACCGCCACCAAGCGCTTTAGCTGTTGTTAAAATATCAGGTGTTACATCCAAACCTTGGTATGCGTATAAATCACCAGTACGGCCAACACCGGTTTGTACTTCATCAAAAATAAGCAACGCATTGTGCTTAGTACATAACTCACGAACGCCTTTAGCAAATTCATCCGTTGGTGAAATAATGCCGCCTTCGCCTTGCAAAGGTTCCATCATTACTGCGCATGTTTTATCTGAGATAAGCGCTTCAAATGCCGCTAAATCATTGTAATCACAATGTACGATATCGCCTGGTTTTGGACCAAAACCGTCAGAATAAGCAGCTTGACCACCTACTGTTACGGTAAAAAATGTACGGCCATGGAAGCCTTTGTTAAATGCGATGATTTGTGATTTTTCGGCACCAAAGTTTTCAAGTGCTAAACGACGCGCAAGTTTAAGGGCAGCTTCGTTTGCTTCTGCACCAGAGTTGGCAAAATATACTTTTTCAGCAAATGTCGCATCTACTAACTTTTTAGCTAAGCGCAGTGCTGGCTCATTCGTCATAACATTTGATAAATGCCAGATCTTCTCACCCTGCTCTTTTAATGCTTTAACTAATGCAGGATGACAATGGCCTAGACAATTAACAGCGATACCACCGGCAAAATCGATATATTCACGGTCTTGCTGATCCCATACGCGTGAGCCTTCGCCACGAACTGGAATAATGCTTGAAGGTGCGTAGTTAGGAACCATTACTTGATCAAATAAATCGCGATTAACTGTCATTTTATATCCTCTTAATTGTGAGCACACAGAGAGTGTGAATATCGAAATGATGGTATAAAATACCATTCTCTTTGGCGTAGATGAGCATAGCTTAAATTGCCAAAAAATACTCTCTGGTTCAATTTTCAGACACGCATTATTTCAGAATTTTAGTCATCTGTCTCTTAGAATACTTTCATACAGCCCTTGTAAATAAAGGGTTTGAGATATTATTTCAGAGATAGTGAATAACTATTTGAAAAAGAAAATCACAGTAAATTTGTTCTAAATTGCAGCCTATAACATGCCCAGCAGAGCTATTGAACTAAAATACAGCGCTACTGGTGAGCTTAATGATGAATGAATAGTCGCAAAAAAAATTAACAATTATTTTATAAAACTAGTCAATTTTAATATGAAAGTGTTGAAAATTAGTTTTTTCGAGTAGATTTAGCTCAGATTGCGTAAAGTTGAGGTGTTTTAGCCAAACAGTTTTTTCATCAGCTTCGATCAGTTGATGCTCTTCCAGAGTGATATATTGTGAATAGCAGCGAGCCTTCTGCATTAATACCGTTAATGGCAATAAAGATTCGCCTTTAGGAAGCGGTGCCGTTAGTTGCTCCATTACTGTATTAAAAGGCAAATAACGAAATGACATTTTCTCAATCACTTTTGCAGTTACTTTTAATGCATGCTGGCTGAGTAGCGTGCTTAAAAACAACGGATCTGGTTTAAGTTCCAGTAAAGCCGTATGTAAGTCTTTATGTTGCTCTTCGCGCGCGATAGACACTTTACGCTGCCAAACAAGTTCAAAAGTTCGTAAGTAAAGCCTAACTAAAGCAATTTTACCCACATCTAATAGCATCCCCAGCGTGAAAGCATGCATTTCATTCATACCATTTACCTTAGCCAACTCTTGTGCAGCAATAGCGCAGGCCATCGAGTTATCACGTAAGCGACGCTTTAATAATGGGAAAGGTTCAGTACTGTGTGGCATCCAGTGGCGTACCGCAAAGGTGGGGACTACAAACTGCAAGTTATCTAAGCCAATATAACGCAGCGCCAAAGATGGGTTATCAACTTTTACTGATGTGTGCTTATTACGCTGCTTACGGTAATAAGGCAGATTCACAAAAGAGACCAGTTCTCGACCTAACCAACTTAAATCATTTACTAGGGGCTCTAAACGCCCTACCGACGCAGATTTAACGGCTAAAACTTCTAAAATTGCAGGAACGTTATCCTCTATACCTATTGTTTCATGCAATACCGTGTCTATATCTGCCAATTGTTTATTCATGGCGGTTTCGATCACTTGATGTAATTGCTGGCTTGCTTGAGCGCGATACTTATGATGAGCCGTACTGGATTTTTGTCGCTTTTTTTGCGCAGCCATTTCAACTTCAAGTAAAGTGCGCTGCTTCATTGGCGCGCCATAATCAATTTCTAAAGTATGAATATAGCCGATTTGACGTTGCGCAAAACTGTGACCAAGCAGCAGATCATGAGCTCGCTGTTCAAGTACTTTTGCCGTTCTGTGTTCGCGCATTTCATCAGTCATTCATTAATATCTTTCTTTAAGTAAAATCAAACCAGTTTAAGCCTAGAACCGAGTTATAAAGTTGGCAAGTAATTCAAGCCCCTGCTCCGTTAATATTGCTTCAGGGTGGAACTGTACCCCTTCTAACGCTAAGCTTTTATGCACTAAGCCCATAATCTCATCAAACTGACCATCGCTGGTCTGACTCCATGCAGTGATCGATAGCTCAGCAGGCACACTGTTTTTTTCGACAACTAACGAATGATAACGACACACCGTTAGTGGATTAGCCAATCCTTTAAACACGCCTTCTCCTGTATGGCAAATAGCAGAAGTTTTACCATGCATCACTTGCTTTGCTTTTACCACTTTAGCACCCAATGCTTGTGCAATTGTTTGATGGCCTAAGCATATTCCTAATATAGGAAAATCACCTTTCAATTTGTCAACAACATCTAATGAGATACCAGCCTGATCGGGTGTACATGGCCCAGGAGATAACACTATATGTTGAGGGTTCAACTGTGCAATTTGGCTTACGGTGATTTCATCATTACGCTTTACTAACACATCCTGATCTAAACGCTGAAAGTATTGCACTAGGTTATAGGTAAACGAATCGTAGTTATCGATCATTAACAACATCTGGTTAGTAACTCATTTGTATTTAGTAGCTAAAAAGCAATATGATAATTCGCCCGCATTCTAACTCAATCAAAAAGAACTTTCAGTTAATTGTCGATTGAAAACATCATGCAGATGCAAAATTAACTTTTCATTTTGTTCATATTATCCTTTTACCGATACTAACCTTGATAAAAACACACAATAAAACCTTATCTTGCATCATAACCTTTAACGATAAACCATTGATTATAAATAAATTTAAAATCTAAAACCTTATAATTAAATTGCTCATATCTAGATAAGCGACTTATTCCCTATCACCCCTTAATATTCACTCATCGCTACCGCTTAGCGATAACATTTTTTAACTTAACATTACTTACCACATCACATATTGGTAGTAATACAGACTAAATAATAAAGGAATAAATCATGAAATCATTTACTAAAATCGCAACAAAAACCGTTTTAGCAAGTACGCTTGCAGCAACTTTATTTAGTGTAAACGCAGCAGAGAATGACATTGAAACACACACTATTACTCCTGTAACAGCCTCAGTACAAGTAAAGGAAGTAACAACAGTTGAATATGATTTCACGAGTGACTTTAACGCTTCAATTGAAAACCAATTAAATCAAATTGATGCTGCAATCAACAAAAAGATTGATAGTTCAATTCAAAAAATAAACCAAACAATTGCAGAAAAATTAGCAAGCTTGTTTAATTAATATCGTTTTTAATCACCAAACAATAAGGAATGAGGGATGTTCAATTTTCGCAAAAATTTATTAAATAAAAGCCTACTTATAGGCTGCTCTTTGCTAACTTTAAGTGCCGCCGCCCAAACTTCTGTTTGGCAAGTTAAGAAAGGTGAAGATACAGTGTATATCGGCGGCACTTTACATATTTTACCTAGCAGCCAAATGCCACTGCCTGCTGAGTTTGAATTTGCTTATCAGCAAAGCGATACCGTTATTTTAGAAGCTAAAATGCCTGATCCAACGGATGCTCAAGCACAAATGAATATGATACAAACATTGTCATATAAAAATGATGAAACGCTCAGTGAAAAGCTGACGCCACAAGTAAAGAAGCAACTTGAAGCTAAACTAGCACAATTTGGTACTAGTTTGAATGAGCTTAATAGCTTTAGACCATTTATGGTCAGTGTTGTTTTAATGTCAATGGAGCTACAAAAGCAAAGTTTAATTGGTGAAGGTGTCGATGCGTATTTTGCAAAACGGGCTAGTGCTGATAATAAACCACAGCAGTATTTAGAAGATATTGCATTCCAGCTGCGGTTATTTAAAGAAATGGGTGAAAACAACGAGAATAAATTCATTCAATCTAACTTAGACCAACTCAATGATTACAGCACTTTATTTAATAGCATGATGAAAGCGTGGCGCAGCGGCGATACTGAGTTGCTCAATGAATTAGTGGTATTACCTTTACTCAAAGATGATCCTGATACATTCAAAAAGCTTTTAAAAGATCGCAATTACAATTGGTTACCTAAAGTAGAAGCCATGTTTGGTAATGAGCAACAAGAGCTCGTCCTTGTAGGAGCAGCGCACTTGGTTGGTGAGCATAACTTACTATCGCTATTAACAGAGCAAGGCTACACAATTACTCAGCTAGATATCGCAGGTCAACAATAATGAATAGAACAGATAAACAGGCAATTTCTATGCTCACTATTTTTGCAACTTTAATGCTGGCGAGCATAGTGCTACCTAGCCAAGCAGCCACTGTGGACGCAACGACTGTTAATGCAAGTAGTGAAGTACTAACCACACTGCCCGCCGCCCAACAATGCCTTATTGGCAGTGATATTTTCTTACAGTGATGCAACCAACCAATACGCTGAAGCGCAACCACTTCAGCGTATTACTTATCGACTAAATGATCCGTTAACGCTGCTTTTTCATTTTGCGATAATGGGGTAGAACTTTTATTTATAAAATCATATCGCACCATGACTGTTTTCCCTACTGCACAGCATTTACCTTGCTGATATGCCTCTTGACGAATAACAAATGAGCTTGAACCAATATGTTCAACGGTTGATTTTACTTCAACCTCATGACCATAAAATAATTCCCCCAAAAAACTCACCTCTACTTTAGCTATGATCAATTTCCAATCATGTGGATTGAGATCTGGCGTAAAAAATCTAAAAATAGGTGCCCGCGTGGCTTCAAACCATACGGGGAGTACGGTATTGTTAATGTGTCCGAGCACATCTGTTTCACTAAAGCGCGGCATAATTTTTTCAATAAACATAATAATCCAATAATAATTATATAAAGGCAGCCCATGACGGACTTTATTCGCGTTTACGATAACGCCCTGAGCAAAGATTTTTGCAATAACTTTATTGCTGAGTTTGAACAAAGCCCGCATCTTAAGCAAGGGATGACATCGGGCGGTATCGATTTAAATAAAAAAGACAGCCATGATTTACACCTCAGTAACCACCCTGAATACACAGAACAACTAAAACACATTCAACAAACAACGGCCGGTTACGTATTTAAATACCTTGAAGAACATATTTTTATGATGATAGGTGCATTTGGTTTAAAAGTGTATCATCCAAAAACTGGCGTACCCACTGACTTGACGCAAGCGAACTTTGAAGAGGTGGGAAAACCTCAGCTACCACTACTTGTCCAGCAAATTTTTCGCTTAGGTAATATCCAAGCACAAAAATATCAAATCAATAAAGGTGGCTACCCATATTGGCACAGTGAAGTATACCCTCAGACTGGCCATAATGAGGCTTTGCATCGCGTACTGTTATTTATGTTTTATTTAAATGACGTGCAAGAAGGTGGTGAAACTGAGTTTTACTATCAAGAACGTAAAATATCACCAAAACAAGGTACCATGGTGATTGCTCCTGGTTACTTTACCCATACACATAGAGGGAATAAACCCATTTCAAATGATAAATATATTCTCACATCGTGGGTGTTGTTTAACCGCGCCGAGCAAATATATGGGCAACCACAATCGTAAGCGGTAAGCGGTAAGCGGTAAGCGGTAAGCGGTAAGCCAAAAAGTTTGAGTGTTGCCAATTATTATGCCAACACTTAAACAGGACTCGGGCAGCTTATAGCTTAAAACTTACAGCTTATGACTTATAGCTCTAAAGTAATTGATCAAACAAATCAAACAACTTATCTAGCTCTTCGATGGTGTTGTAATGCATACAACCGATGCGCACAACACCACCGGAATCTAATACACCTAGCTGCTTACATAAGCCTTGTGCATAGAAATTACCATCCCATACACAAATATGCTGCTTACCTAAAAATTCGGACACTTCACGTGGTGCGAGTCCTTCAAAGGTTAAAGCAAAAGTGGGAGTGCGCTCAGCTAAGCGATCTAAATCATCAATTCCAAACAGCTTAATATTAGGGTAATTAACTAAGCGGGTTAGGAAGTACTCACTTAATGCCATTTCGTGCTGTTTTGTTTTAGTAAATGCCACGGCCAATTTTTCACGGCGTGGGTGGCTGTCATCTAATTCACTTATTGCAGCAATGTAATCCACTGCAGCAATCAAACCTGCGAGTGCTTCAAAATTTTGCGTGCCCGTTTCCCAGCGACCTGGGATCACGTCTTTTGCTGGCTCTACTTTATAAGGCGTAAACCCTTCTAAGTGTTCGCGCTTACCATAAACCATACCTAAGTGTGGGCCAAAAAACTTATAAGCTGAACAGGCTAAAAAATCACAATCTAAGGCTTGAACATCAATCAGTTCATGCGGCGCATAATGCACGGCATCTACATACACCAATGCACCTACAGCGTGTGCAAGCTCAACAATGCGCTTAATATCGTTAATAGAGCCGGTTGTATTTGATGCATAGGTCACAGCAACTAACTTAGTATTGTTGTTTAGTAAGCTTTCAAAATGCGCTAAATCTAAACTGCAATCAGCTTCGCTAATAAGGGCGGTATTAACTTTAACGCCTTTATCTTCTGCTGCTTGCTGCCATGATGATACATTTGAGAAGTGATCTGCATTAGTAACAATGATCTCATCACTTGCTTGCCAGTCCCGTGAAATCGCGCGGCTAAAACTAAACGTTAGACTCGTCATATTTGCGCCAAATACAATTTGATCGCTCGATGGCGCATTGAGTAAATCAGCAGCCGCTTGGCGAGCATTAGTCATTAGTTCAACAGTTTTATCGCTTGAGAAAAAAGCACCACCTAAATTAGAGTTGTAATAACCTAAATAAGCCGACATGGCGCTTAATACTGATTGCGGGACTTGCGAGCCACCTGGACCATCTAAAAATATGGGCGACTTTCCTGCTACTTGCTGCATTAATGCTGGAAATTGACGTCGTAGTTTAGTTAAATTCATCGTTATTCCTTAAGCCGTCAACACAAAACAATCAAGGTAGCCTGCTTTACTCGCATCAATTTTATTCATTGGAGTCGCGTTGTGCCACACTTCACGGTCATTAATAAGCGCAAACATACCGTCTTTAATTTCCATTTTGAAACACGGCTCAGCTTGTTTGTTTTCATACACAAGTAGCTCGCCACCTTCTAAATTCTCATGTGAGACACCACAAATACACACATGGTCAAAACCATCTTGATGAATACCTTCGGGCGCTGGCGGTGTGTTGCTTTCAATTGCAAGCATGCGAAATTGATGAATTTCAATATCACGTTCTTCGCTTATACCTGTAATAGCACGAAACTCATTCACGATGCTTTTCATACCATTGCTTGCTAATAAGCTCGGCTCTAGATTTTCATAAGTGCGCTCTACATTACCTTGAAAAGTATTAATTGAATCATCTTGTACAAATGCTTTTGCAGCTTGCAATACTAGTTCATCATTTTGGACTTTAATCACTGAATAACGGCGTTTACGAAACGCACCATCGGCATAAGGATTAGCTGGGAGATTAGCAAATGATGGCTTTACCGCCTCGATATGAGCTTGGTTTACAAAACGAAGTTGTAGGAGGTTTTGGTTGTTTAATGCTGTCATAAAGATCTCGCCTAAAAATAAGAGGATTAACCCATAGAATAATGCGAGGATTTTAATGCAAACTCAGTAGATAATTGATTTTATATCGACACAAAGAAAAAATAGTTAACATTAATATTGCTCTAAATAACTAAAAATCAAATTAAATAACCAAACAAATTAGACTCTCCTGAATTGGTAGCTGAAATTGTTAGATATAAGAAATAAAAAAGCCTGCAGTGCAGGCTTTTATCTAACGATTAAGTAATATTTAAACTGCTTGCTGAATGATCACTTGGTCTGCTTTTTTAGTATAAGCAGGCATGCGATGGAAATTTAAATAACGGTATGTATCTGCTGCTGTTGCATTGATTTTCGCTGCATATTCTTGATATTCATCAGCCGTTGGTAGCTTACCTAAAATAGCCGCTACTGCTGCAAGCTCAGCTGATGCCAAGAATACATTTGCGCCATTACCTAAACGATTTGGGAAGTTACGGGTAGAGGTAGAAACCACTGTGGCTTTATCTGCTACACGTGCTTGATTCCCCATACATAATGAACACCCAGGGGTTTCGATTCGTGCACCAACACGACCAAAAATACCGTAGTAGCCTTCCTCTGTGAGTTGGTCTTTATCCATCTTAGTTGGCGGAGCAACCCACAGCTGCGTGGGAATGCGACCTTCAAAGCCATCGAGTAGTTTACCCGCTGCACGAAAGTGACCAATATTAGTCATACATGAACCAATAAATACTTCGTCGATTTTCTCACCCGTAACATCTGATAATAAACGTGCATCATCAGGATCATTTGGCGCACAAAGTATGGGTTCTTTAATGTCAGTTAAATCAATTTCAAGTACGTGTTTATACTCTGCGTCTGCGTCAGCTTCCATTAGTTCAGGATTTGCTAACCAGTCTTGCATTGCTGTAATTCGACGCTCAATAGTACGCACATCGCCGTAGCCTTCAGAGATCATCCACTTAAGCATTACAATGTTAGATTCAAGATATTCAGCGATAGACTCTTTAGAAAGTTTAACCGCACAACCCGCAGCTGAACGCTCTGCCGACGCATCAGATAATTCAAACGCTTGCTCAACAGTTAAGTGCTCAACGCCTTCAATTTCTAGTACGCGACCAGAAAACTCGTTGATCTTACCTTTTTTCTCAACGGTTAATAGGCCTTCTTTAATACCGTAGTAAGGGATTGCATGTACAAGGTCACGTAACGTGATACCTGGTTGTATTTCACCTTTAAAACGAACCAAAATAGACTCTGGCATATCAAGTGGCATTACACCGGTCGCAGCTGCAAATGCAACGGCTCCTGAACCTGCGGGGAATGAAATACCTAATGGGAAACGTGTATGTGAATCTCCGCCCGTGCCTACGGTATCTGGTAATAGCATACGGTTTAACCATGAGTGAATTACACCATCACCAGGGCGAAGAGAAACGCCTCCACGGTTCATGATAAAATCAGGGAGCGTGTGATGTGTGTTTACATCAATAGGTTTAGGGTAAGCCGATGTATGGCAGAAAGACTGCATTGTTAAATCTGCTGAGAAACCTAAACAGGCTAAATCTTTAAGTTCATCACGCGTCATTGGGCCTGTTGTATCTTGCGAACCCACAGTGGTCATTTTAGGCTCACAGTATTGACCTGGGCGAATACCTACAACGTTGCATGCTTTACCAACCATTTTTTGAGCCAAGGTAAAGCCTTTGTCAGATGCTTCCGTAACCGCAGGTACTTTAAACACATCTGTTGCACCTAAACCAAGTGATGCACGCGCTTTATCAGTTAAACCGCGACCAATAATCAGCGGAATACGACCACCTGCACGCACTTCATCTAAAATCACCTCAGATTTAAGTTCAAAAGTAGAGATAACTTCATCAGTACCGTGGCGCTTAACAACACCTTCGTATGGATAGATGTCGATTTGCTCGCCCATATTGAGTTCATCAACATTTAACTCGATTGGTAATGCGCCTGAGTCTTCCATTGTGTTGAAAAAGATTGGCGCAATTTTATTACCTAAACATACACCACCAACACGCTTGTTAGGTACAAACGGAATATCATTGCCCATAAACCAAAGCACAGAGTTAGTCGCAGATTTACGTGAAGAGCCCGTACCTACAACATCACCTACATATGCAAGTGGCAAACCTTTTGCTTTTAATTCTTCAAATTGTGTAATGGGGCCAACTTCGCCGCCTTTATCGGGTGTGATCCCATCACGTTCAATTTTTAACATTGCTAAAGCATGCAATGGGATATCAGGACGAGACCATGCATCTGGTGCTGGCGACAAATCATCAGTATTTGTTTCACCCGTTACTTTAAATACAGTCACTGAAATTTTTTCAGCAACCGCTGGCTTAGTCATAAACCACTGTGCATTTGCCCAAGATTCGATGATTTGCTGAGCAAAAACATTACCCGCTTTTGATTTTTCTTCAACATCATAGAATGCATCAAACATTAATAATGTGTTTGCAAGGCCCTTAGCTACAATTGGCGCTAATGTTTCGTCATCAAGTAGGTCAATCATTGGCGCAATATTATAGCCACCTAGCATGGTGCCTAATAATTCAGCTGCTTTTTCTTTTGATATGAGTGGTGAAATGGCTTCCTCTTTAGCAACCGCCGCTAAAAAACCAGCCTTAATGTAAGCAGCATCATCCACTCCAGGTGGCACACGATTTACTAATAAATTTAGAATAAACTCTTCCTCACCTGCAGGTGGAGTTTTTACTAATTCGATAAGATCAGCCGTTTGCTGAGCATCTAATGGCGCTGGTACGATACCTAACGCAGCACGCTCTTCGACGTGTGTACGATAATCTTGTAGCACAATATTTGCCCTCTTGGTGACGTTAAAGTAGCCAGCAGTGCGCGCTTTCACGAAACTTACCAAATACTTATAGAATTTTGACAATTAATTATAGAGCTTTTAAGTATAGATTAAAGCCCATACAGTAAAGCTAACCGCAATACCCACTATAAATAAAATAAATACAACTTAAAGAAGTCACTATTCACATGAATACCAATTGCGAATCATTATTATCAGACATAAAAAAACCCAGCACTTGGCTGGGTTTTTAAATACTATAACTATTAACGTTTAACTTTTACACGCTCAACAGTTGATACATGTGCTTCAACACGACGGTTTTCTGCGTGTGCAGCTCGTGTGTTAGCTGTATTTTTAAGACGCTCTTCACCGAAACCAACAGTAGTGATACGGTCTCTTGAGATGCCATCTTTAACTAACTCATCAGCAACATCATCTGCGCGCTTCTTAGAAAGTTTTTTGTTGTAACTTGCGTCACCCACAGCTGAAGCATGACCTTCAAGTAATACTGTTGTATCTGTATGCTCTTTTAAGAACTTTGATACTGAAGCAATATCATCGAAGTACTGTTGCTTAACCATTGCAGAATCATGCGGGAAAGTAACTAATAAGCTAGTTGTTACTTTAGTATCTTTATACAAAGTACAACCGTTAGCATCAACTGCATCAGCCATTGGTGTATTAGGGCAGTTATCATTTGCATCAGCAATATTATCGTTGTCGCTATCAGTAGGCTCTACAGCAACAGGTACTACAGCAGCAGTCACTGGCGCAGGTTTAACTGGCGCAGCTGACGAAGTTTGATTACCAAATAAGTAGCTTAAACCTAATTTACCAGCAACATCTGTGTAACCACGGTCAAGGCCTTGGTAGATAGACGTTTCAGCATTAAATGCAAAGTTATCTGTAAAGTAATGTTGGTAACCAGCACCTACGTTTGCAAAAGTAAGTTTTTCCATAACATCGATCTGTTTAAGACCGAAGATGCCATAAAATGGACCGCCGTCGATGTGGTAAAGACCATCGATACCTAAGCGATCGCCGCCCATACTTGTTTTTGTCATAGCAGGATTTGCATTTGAGATATCAAAATCCATATCAGCGTACTCAAGACGTGCACTCCAGTAATCGTTAAAACGATAACCTAGTTCAGCACCCCAGCCTGTTGAATCATCAACGTTAGTACCAGCGCTGCCACGTACATTTTCCCATGAAGCATCGTAATAATCGCCAAATGCGCCAATAAAGAAACCTTCTTTCTCAGCAGCGAAACTTGAAGCGCTAGTTGCAGCTAGTGCTAATGCAATTGTAAGTGATTTTAATTTCATTGTTTTCTTCCCATTTTAACAATTAAAACTGTAGCTAAGTAGTCCTAGCTCATTAAGTGTGCCCAGAGTACCGAATCTTTTGTTAATCATTACTTAACGAAAACACTTAAATTGTATTTTTTACAAAATAAAGTATTTATTAAAAATAAAGCGCCCTACATTATAGTTCAGATAAAAAACTTTACCTAACCTACTTAAATCTCGTACTGGATTAGTTAGTTAATAGATGACAACCATTTCCAGTTGAATAACATCTTAAGGAACAAGGCCTTTTTTCACTAATCCTAGTGGTGTGCATTATATTGGTTAATTTTAAATCAACAAGTAGAAAACGCATTTATTTCATATAATAAGTAAGAAATAATCATGAAAAATTCCTTTTATCATGATAAATGCTGTAGCTTGATTATTACCTTTAATAATTAACCCATTATAGGTCCGAAATACATCTATAAATTCATCAATTTAGGTACCACAAAAGGTTTTATATTGCGCACCGCCATCGGCAGGTGGTTGTAGCCATTGTGCGTTCTCTATCATTAACTTATACGGATTTTGCAGTGCAACTAAATATGCAGCCAATACCTCACTTGAACCTTTATTCTCAAATTCTTCAATAATAGCTTCAACAATATGGTTCCGTGGGATCATCATTGGGTTTGCCGCTCGCATTATCGCAAAACTATGTTGGTCGGTGCGTTTTAGCCACTTTAGTGACCACGCTTTTAGTGGCTGAGATATTACCTGCTCACCCTGCAGTGACTTGGTAAGCTCATCAAAGGTATTGGTATAATCTAATTTGTGGTCTTTTAATATCGCCAATAACTCAGCAACTAACTGCGCATCATCTGTATGGTGACCTGCAAAACCGAGTTTTTGAGCCCACATTTGCGTAAACGCTTGGTTAAACTGCTCAGCAAAACCATTTATTAATGGGCTAAGTAATTCGACGGCTTGTTCATCATCTTCGTGTATGAGTGGCAGTAAGCTCTCAGCCAAACGCGCGCAATTCCAGTTAGCTATGTTAGGCTGACTGCCAAATGCGTACCGCGCTTGTCGATCAATTGAGCTAAACACAGTATCAAAATCAAATTGATTCATCATCGCACATGGGCCGTAATCAATCGCCTCACCACTTATTAGTGTATTATCTGTATTCATCACGCCATGAATAAAACCAACCCGCATCCAACTTACGACCAAAGTGATTTGCTTTTCAATAACAGCTTTTAAAAATGCTAAGTAACGATCTGACCCTGTGGATTGAATTTCAGGGTAATGGCGCGCAATTGCACTATCAGCTAATGCCTGTAACGCTGACACGTCCCCTTGAGTTGCTAAATACTGAAAAGACCCCACTCTAATATGGCTACTTGCAACACGCGTTACTATCGCACCTTGCTGTGGTGGTTGCCTATAAACCGTTTCTCCACTGGCAACCACGGCTAAACAGCGTGTAGTCGGAACACTTAAGCCATGCATTGCTTCACTCATAATGTATTCACGTATCGCAGGGCCAATAGCACAGCGCCCATCACCACCACGAGAGAATGGCGTAGCACCGGACCCTTTTAACTGAATATCCCACAGCTGTTGATGTTGATCAGATACGGCACCCAATAAATGCGCGCGGCCGTCTCCTAAGCGTGGTGAAAAATGCCCAAATTGATGCCCTGAATACCCCAACGCAACGGCCGCAACAGTGCTGTTACTGGTATTTCCGCTAAAGATGGATGCGCGCTCTGACGGACTCACTTGAATATCGAGCTGTTTAGCTACCGCCTCATTCCAAAGTAATAAAGTTGGTGCAACAACAGGGCTAGGTAAATCAGGGACTGCAAAATCTTCTGCAATGTGAGTATAGCGACTAACAAGTTTCATTGGATTCCTTAGGCTTCGGTTGTTTGTATGCCAACGCGGTTATCACCCACGCTGTATGCCACTAATAAACTCAGCACTTGGAGGCTTAAGCCACTTTGCTGCTGTAATTCATTAAAAAAGTGCTGTGCGCTATTTAGTGATTTTTTAGTTTGCAAACCACCATCAATAATTTTATGCCCACGAAGATAAGCCTCAACATCACGCGACAACAAAAAGGTATCTTTGCCTAATGCGCGCAGTGTGTACGGGCCTGTGTTACCCCCTAAACGTGCACCGTGCTTTTTAAAATACGCCCACAAACCAATTATATCGTCACTTGGCCAATCAGCCACAAACTGACTAAAACTGCCATGCTGCTGAGCAACGTCGTGAATCATATATGCATTTTCTGGAATAGTTTGTACTTTTTTAAAGTTGCGAATAATACGTTCGTCAGTTGCTTTTTGCTCTAGCATATCAGGTGGCATCATCAGTAATTTTTCTACATTAAAGTCCCAAAAAACCTCTCTAAAGCCTGTCCATTTACTATTAATAACCGACCAATAAAAGCCGCTTTGAAATACCTTACGGGTAAACTCTTCAAGCCATGCATCATCAGGCAAGCATTTTAGTTGCTTATTAGAAAGCGGCGCGTAAAGCAATTGCTCAAGCATCGCTTCACTGCCTTTACGCTGCGCTGCTCGCTGATAAATTTCCTGAAATTTTTCCATTACTGAATACCCTTAAACCGACTTTGTTTGCTAGTGTACGAAAAAAAACATTAATACGTAACCACCCTCTCGAAGCGATCGTTCAAAAGCCAACTTGACACCTAGACGGCTAAAATGCTTTAATCACTGCCATTACCCCTATTTAAGGTGTAAGTTTTTTATTTAATGAAACTTACACTGTGGGCTAGAAGAGGTGCGTTATTCAGGTAACGTATGTGAGGAGCACACACTCCAATGATCATACGTGAGGGGAATTAACGCCGAGAAGTAACATTTTTTGTGAAGGGTTACTTCGGGCGACTGGGTTGAATCCCAGCGACTGTCACCAATAACAGCGCTGCTGTTAAATTTTTTGGTGGAGAGCTTCTGGTCTTAGCATGATAAGGCCATTGCGCCCTATTATATTAAGCCCATTCGCTCTTCGGATTATATTAGTTCGAATGACTACGATGCGGCGCACTTTCACGTACCCCACAGCATACTCATCGAACACTCTATAAGTTCGTTGTAGATGAAAAACAATTTTGATTTAAACAACTATCCTTTATGGACAGCACTTGTAACGCCTTTTACTGACGCTGGCGAAGTCGACTATGCGATTCTTGATCAATTAGTTGCGCAACAGCAAGCAGCAAATAACGGCATTTTACTGCTTGGCAGCACAGGCGAAGGCCTTGCCTTAACGCTTAAAGAGCAACAAGCCATTGTTGAACATGTATGCCAATTAAATCCGACCGTACCGCTTATGGTTGCTGTTGGCGGTATGAACCTCAAACAACAAATTGCTTGGGTTGAATACTGCAATAAACTGCCTATTCACGGCTACTTACTTGGCTCTCCTCTTTACGCAAAGCCAGGCGTGATTGGTCAAACCCACTGGTTTGAAAACCTACTCGATGCCAGTGTTCATCCATGCATGCTTTATAACGTCCCAGGGCGCAGCGCTGTTGATATTCCACCTGCCGTAATTAGCAATTTAAAAAATCATAAAAATTTATGGGCGCTAAAAGAAGCCAGTGGCGACATCGCCAAGTTTGAAGGTTTTAGAAATGCCGCACCACAGTTAGCTATTTTTAGTGGTGATGACGCACTTATGCCTTACTTTGCCCAAGCGGGTGCAAAAGGTTTAGTGTCTGTTGCAGCCAATGCGTGGCCGACACAAACCCATGAATTTGTAAAACGTAGCCTTAGCGGCCAACACCCCAATTTATTTGCCGATTGGTCACAAGCGATTCAAAGCTTGTTCGCCGTGGCAAATCCTATTCCCGTTAAAGTATTGATGCATTTACAAGGGCGTATTACTAGCCCGTATTTGCGCCCACCTTTAACGCACCTTGAGTTAACGCAAACTGATTGTATCAGTAATGCAAATAACACCATTTTATCTTGGCATTAAATACAGGTTTTTATAATGAGCTGGTTAGAACTATTAAATAATTTAGAATCGGGCGCAGTACGCGCAGCAACACAAGACGATAACGGCCAATGGCATGCAAACGTTGAAGTAAAAAAAGGTATTTTAGAAGCGTTTAAAAACGGCACTAATACTGAATTCGCTGGTGGTTTTGTAGATAAACATAACCTAGCACCACAAGAATTCACTGCTGAAAATGGTGTGCGTATGGTACCAGGTGGCTCAAGTGTTCGCCGCGGTGCACATGTTGCTAAAGGCACGATTATCATGCCACCAGCGTATGTAAACATTGGTGCATTTATTGACGAAGGCACTATGGTTGATAGCCACGCCTTGGTTGGTTCGTGCGCGCAAGTAGGTAAAAATGTACATTTAAGCGCTGCAGTACAATTAGGCGGCGTACTTGAGCCAATTGGCGCAAGCCCTGTAGTCGTTGAAGACGACGCATTTATTGGCGCAGGTTGTGTGATTGTTGAAGGCGTAGTCGTTAAAAAAGGCGCAGTACTTGCCCCTGGCGTACGTTTATCAGCCACTATCCCTGTATATGACTGCGTAAATGAGCGTCAGCTTGATAAAGGCGAACCTATTCCAGAATACGCGATTGTTATACCAGGTTCTCGTCCGGCATCAAACGCATGGGCACGCGAGCAAGGTTTAAGCATGTCATGCGCGTTAATCGTAAAATACCGCGACGAACAAAGCGATGCGTCATTACTTCTTGAAGAGGTTTTACGTTAATGACCTTTTTGAGCACGCCAGTTAAAACCGCCATTGATGAGTTATCAAGCCAGCTTGATACGCCATTTTTTGTGTATGACCTTGATACCCTAAACGCACACTTAGCGCGTTTAGTAACGCAAACACAGGTAAAGCTTTGGTATGCCGTTAAAGCTAATCCCCTATCTAAAGTGATTCAAAGCTTAGATAGCGCAGGCTTTAACTTTGATGTTGCAAGCAAGGGCGAACTTGAGCAAATACTTGCTCAAGGTATTAACAGCGAGCGCGTGCTCAACACCGGGCCTGCAAAGAGCCCGAAACAAATTAAACACTTTATTGAGCGCGGAGTACGCATATTTGTTGCCGAAAGCCTCAATCAAGTACGCTGGCTCAATGAGCAAGCAAGCTTACTAAACTGTCAGCTGCAAGTATTGCTACGCGTACAATTACGCTGGCCCGAAGGCGAAAAAAACCCACTAGGTGGCGATAGCTTAACGCCGTTTGGGCTCGGTTGTGATGAATGGCAGGCGCTAAATACTCGCGACTACCCTGCGCTAAACTTTGACGGCCTGCATATTTTTCAGTGGGGCAATATGCTCAGCAGTGACAAACTCGCAGAGCTCTGGTCACAAATGATTGCGCCGCTAACGCAACTTGCCGACGACTTAGGCATTAATTTAAAAGTACTCGATTTAGGCGGTGGTTTAGGTATTCCATACACGTTAGATGCGCCCACTCTAAGCTGGGATGCACTGATTGATGCACTTGCAAAAATTAAACGCGATGCTGGCGTAGATGAATTATGGATGGAACTTGGTCGTTATGCCGTAGGTGAGTGTGGTCATTACGCAACGCCTGTCGTTGAAAGTAAATTAAACTATGGCCAACAACAAGTGATTTTAAGCGGTGGAATAAACCACTTATTACGCCCAGCGGTAACCAGCCAAGACTTCCCTGTACGACTATTGCGTGAGTCAAACGCAACAACGCAAGCAATGAGTTTATATGGCCCACTGTGCACTGCGCTTGATTGCTTAGGCGAACACCATTTACCTAAGGATTTAAATGAACATGACTGGCTGGTATTTAGTCAGTGTGGCGCCTACGGATTTACCGAAAGCATGCCGTACTTTTTATGCCATGAATTAGCCGCCGAATACACGTTACAAAATGGCCAATTAACCTGTGTACGTCAAGCTGAAGATGCTAGCTACTACCTGAGGTAATTAATATGAGTACTACAACACCCATTAGCCAAGAAAACATTGTAGTCGGTGAAGTCGCCAATGGTTTACCGCTCACGATTCCAGTGTATCGAATTAAAGGCGATGGCAGCGGCCCTAGCGTTTACGTGCAAGCAAATATGCATGGCGCAGAAGTGCAAGGTAATGCCGTTATCTTCCAATTACTTGAGCAGCTTAAGTGCCTTAAACTCAAAGGCGATATCACTTTAGTCCCTTACGCGAATCCTATTGGTTGCAATCAAAAATCAGGGGAATTTACCCTCGGTCGCTTTGATCCAATAACGGGCACCAACTGGAACCGTATGTATCACTGCAACAGTAACTTAGCGGTGCAATTTGCCGAGCAATACGCAGATGCAGATGATCACACTTTAAAAAGCGCATTTAAAGCCGCGCTGATCGATGAAGTCGATCAGCAATTAACGGGCCCCGCGTACCGCCTAACCACAGGTAAACGCATTGCTCTTAATTTGCAAAAGCTCGCCCACCAAGCAGATATTGTTTTGGATTTACACACGGGGCCAATCTCTAGCCAGCATTTATATTGCCCTGATTATGCGAAAGCCAGCGCCAGCTACTTTAATATTCCCCATGTGTTATTTATCCCAAATGACTTTGATGGTGCAATGGACGAAGCCAGTTTTTGCCCATGGTGGCAATTAACAGACGCACTTGCCAAACAAGGTCGTGAGTTTGCCGTGCAGGTTGAAGCGTTTACCGTGGAGCTTGGTAGCCAAGAAAAAATTGATTTGAGTGCAGCATTTGATGATGCCAATAGTATTTTAAGCTATCTAAATCATAAACAAGTATTACTTGATGCACCTCACCTGCCAAAAGCGATAACTCGCTATGGCTGCAATTTAAATGACTACCTTGCCTATTACGCACCAATGGGCGGCATGGTCGAATATATTGCGCCATTGGGGGGTCACATCAAAGCGGGTGAGCCAATTGCAAAAGTACTGCGCATGGAGCGTTATTTAAGTGAGCAGCCTTTGCAAACACTCACACTTGATTGTGATGCCATCGCAATTTTGCACTTTGCATCAGCGAGTGTAAACCAAGGCACTGAACTGTATAAATTTTTTACTAACGTATTTGAGCTTTAACTTTTGTGTAAAGCTCACTCCCATCTCATTGCGTGAGAGCAATATCACCTTAGGGTAATATTGCATTGAACAAGCGGCTACGGCCGCTTTTTCTCTTTTTGCATAGTATAAAATCAATTCAAATAGATAAGTTCAGTAAAAGTTCACCATCATTAAGTTAAAAACACGGTATACTTTTAACAACACACGGTTTTTCTCAAAGGAATAATAATGACTTGGCGCTACGGGATTCTATTTACTACATTGTTGTCCAGCACTGCAATTGCACAACAAGCACAAATCGAAAAAAAGAACGAACAAAGCAGCAATATTGAACTCGTAAAGCAATGTATTTTAAATGAAGCTATTGCTGGTGATGGCAACCAAACGCTAGACCAACTTCGTAAAAAGTGTTCAGCACTTGATGAAAGTAAACAAATTACAGCACTTGATAAACGTCAAGCCCGTGAACAAGTAAGCCAGAAAAACCGCAATGTCATAACTCCGCACAAACGTAATTACATATTGCCTTTGTCATATGTATCAAACCCAAATGTACGCCCGTTTGATGGCTTAAATGAATTAACCCAAGACAGTGACGGCGAACCACTTGATAATCTTGAAGCAAAGTATCAACTATCAATCAAAGTTCCTTTATATAACGACTTTGATGATGAAGATCAGGCTGTATATTTTGGCTTTACATTGCAATCATTTTGGCAGCTTTATAACAAAGAAATCTCATCTCCATTTCGCGAAACAAATTACGAACCGGAGATCTTTTGGGTTAACTTCCTCGATCCTGAACATGTGCTTTGGGGTGATGAAATGGCAATTTCAATTGGCGCAGTACACCAATCAAATGGTCGAAGCCAACCCAACTCGCGATCATGGAACCGCATTTATGCTGATTTCATCTGGGAAAATGAAGGATTTGTTTTTAGCTTTAAACCTTGGTACCGCATTTCAGAAGAAAGAAAAGAAGACCCTATGGTAGCAAAAGGCGATGACAACCCTGATATCCATAAATATATGGGGTACTTTGAATTTTCAGGCGCATATCGCTGGAACGAACACGAATTTAGTTTTATGACCCGCAATAATTTAAATTCAGATAATCGTGGTGCTATTCAATTAGATTGGTCTTTTCCTTTATGGGGTAGGCTACGCGGCTACGGGCAATACTTTAACGGCTACGGTGAAAGTTTAATTGACTACAACGCAGATATAGAGCGCATCGGCATCGGTATACTCTTGACTGATCTTCTATAAGCACTATTTAAAAAGCCAAGTATTCACTTGGCTTTTTATTTAGCATATAACAGCGCTATTTTTTAATAATAAATTGCCCTTCAAATTCAGCGACCAGCACATCGCCATCGTATATTTCAACAGGCACTAAATAACTGGCTTTACCTTCACTTTCAAGCTCGGCTAGCTTTCCTTTACAGCCACTTAAATCAACACTCCCACGAGGCTCATTATTCAACGGCTTTAAATATTTAATATTAGCATCGGCCAACACTATATTACCTTCAAGCTGCGCTTCTTTAAGCGCTAAGTAAGTCGCTCCCCACCCAGTTAATGTCGCTAAGCTATAAATAGATCCTGCAAACATCGTATTGTGCAGGTTTAAATTAGCATCCAAGTCTGCACTGGTCGTGAATTGCCAATCGGTGTAGCTCTCCACTTTAATACCCATTGCATCACTGATCGGGATCGACTCACGCCATGTATTTTGCAATACTTGAGTCCAATTTGGATGACGAAACCAGCCTGGCTCAGACGGCTTTTGCTTTATCATTTTCCAATGCTGTACATCGTCATAGGCTAAATGGGCTTTTTCTTTTAATTCGTAGCCGTGGCGCTTATAAAAATCCAATGCGCGTTCACGCGCATACAACACAAGCTCACCTGCATCTTGTGTCCATGCTAATTTTTCAAGTTCATGTAATAAGCGACTGCCAATATGCTGATTTCGATTACCTTCAGCCACGGCCATATAACGGACTTGTGCTTGTTGGTGATTATTAAAATGAAGCCGTGCAACACCTAACACTTCACCTGCTTTATTCTTTATAAAACGATGTTCAGCATCTTGCTCTAAATCATCTTGCTCAGAGCCACGCGGTTCATTCCAAGGCGCGCGCAGTACCTGCCAACGTAATTGATAATAAGCTTGCCAATCTTCGCTACTTTGTGGTGTTGTCACCTGAAACATAATCACTCCTGTTGCAATCAAGGCCGCCATAAACAACTCATTAAATTAAAACATCTACACACGCGAGCGGTTTATTTAATAAGAATGCGGTCTGTTATTATTTGCAAACTACCATACTCGATTTGATAAACACTTGGAATACGACTTTGGTTAGCCAAGAGAAATAACTATTGTTACCTGTAAAACCTAGCGGACAAGCTGGCACTTTACCTTGACTCATCTATTCTCATGTAATGGAATATTTATTAAAAGCAAACGGGACAGTAAAACAGTGTTTTGTTGAAGACTGTCACCGTATAGGGCAATTACTATATTGGCAAAAGTGCGGCGCTGATTGCATTCAAGTGCGTGAGTATAAACAACTTCGTTGGTTACTCATCAACGACACACTTCAATCAGTGGTAACAACGGACGATCCCAGTCAGCTACACTTTCCTCACTTACAGCACTTGGCAAAGTTATGGCAGTCAATTCCAGTTCCACAAAGCATATTGGAGCTTGGCCTAGGCGGTGGTGCTATACATAACTATCTACGACTCACCTACCCTAATTGCAATCTAATATCGATAGAAAAAAATCCGGACATAATTCATTGCTACACACATTTTTTTGATAAAAAAAGTGACTCAAATTTACGATGTTTAGATGCTGAAATAGAGCTTGAAAGAGAGCAGGTATATGACTGGATTATACTTGATTTATTTAGCAAACTCGATGTTCCACTATTTTTATACAAGCAGCAGTTTTATCGAAAAATCTATAAAAAACTATCAAAAAATGGCTGCCTGTTTATTAACTTCCTTTCCCAACATGACTCTCAATTAAAACAACTCGAATCGATATTACTTAGTACATTTTCAATACAACCCACCATAAAGCACATCTCTGGTTATGCAAACCATATTGTACTGTTGAAAAAATAACGGTCTATTTACTCTACTTTGATTTTTGCGCCCAAAAATGTTGCGCGATACTATTTAGAGCAGTTGAATGCGTTTGTAAAGCTGCGCATTTAGCAATATTTTGCTCAGAAGATTGTAAACCGCTTTCACTATAATCCTTAATTTTTGTAACATTTTCAGTTATCTCTTCCGCAACTTTCACTTGCTGCTCAACTGAAGTCGCAACCTGAATATTAAGATCCAGAATATGATTCATCTCCGTGCTCATATACTCAATTGATGTTTTAGCTTGGGTCGTTGAATCCACACTACTCGATACGCGTTGCTGTGCTTTTTCCATTGCGGCAACAGCGGATTTTGTACCTTGATTTATCTTCTCTATTGTCTTCACAATTTCTTCTGTGGACTGATGGGTTCTATTAGCCAAAGTACGAACCTCATCTGCAACAACAGCAAAACCACGACCTTGCTCACCTGCTCTTGCAGCCTCAATTGCTGCATTTAAGGCTAATAAGTTAGTTTGTTCTGCAACCGAACGTATAACAGCAACTACATCATTAATAGCTGCACCATCTTTTTCTAATTGCTCTACAACGCTTGCTGCATTGTTAACATCATTACTTAGCTCGTTCATATTATTAACTGCTTCTTCAACCTGTAATAAACCTTGTTGAGCATACTCATGTGTCGATTTTGCTGCGCTTGATGTTGCATGTGCATTACTCGATACTTCATTAAAACTTGCAGACATTTGAGTAATTGCCGATGCCATGGAGTCTGTTTGCTGATATTGCATAGACACACGAGAATGATTTTGTGACAACTCATGCTCTAAACTATTTAATGCATCGCCCATATTCACTGATGCATCATTTATACGCCCTACAATCGCTCCAGCTTCTTTACTTAACACCTCCAGCGCCAGTAACACCTTGTTCGCTGCATTATTATTTCCCGTATAAATATAGGTAGCTAATGGATCATCTACTATCGATTGTGCTTTTTCGATTACTTTATGCCATTGCTTTGATTGCCATAATAAACTGGTCAATAATAAACACATAGGGATAAGCGGTAACCCTAGTGCACTACCTAAAGAGGCTTGAGTGAAATTAAAAATCAAAAAGGCTGTTAATAAATAACAAAATAAAACCCCACACACCATAAACATTGTCGCAGAAGCCTTCTCCCACCAAGGGATTCTAAATTCCCCTCCGCTTTGTAATTTTTTGTATAAATTTTCAGCTCTATTTTTAACAGAGTCTTTTGGCCTCACCCTAATCGACTGATATTCAATTTGACCTGTCGCTGTCTTTAAAGGGCTTGCATAAGCGTCGACCCAATAATGGTCACCATTTTTACAGCGATTTTTAACTATTCCCATCCACGATTTACCTGATTGCACACATTGCCAAAGGTCAGCAAACGCAGCAGGAGGCATATCTGGGTGACGAACAATATTATGATACTGACCTATTAAATCAGCTTCATCAAATCCAGAAATGGCTATAAAATCTTTATTTATATACTTTATTTTACTATCGGGAGATGTAATCGAGAGAATATTAACAGAGGAAGGTAACTCGATGTTCTTTTGGGTTACGGGCTCATTTTTACGCATTATTGATTCACTACCTTTGTAAACACCAATATTATTGAAGCGAGGCCCTACTCAAGCTTGCTTGCCACTTTTTAGGCTCTACGGACTTTTTATTATTGTAGTAGGGAATCAGCTAATGGGTATAAATAAGCAAAAATATATACCCAAGTCCCCAAAATATCAGTTTATGTAGGAATTAAAAGCGATGTAGGCAGGCATTGATTGTAAAGGATGGTTATTCCCTTGTTAAAATAAATAACGCAATATAAATCGTTTTAAATCAACTTTTGGCATCTTGAAGTGAGTTGGGTAGAGTAGCTATATAGTGAGCAAAAAAGTCACTGGCCCGTCGTTACATAAACTCACCTGCATATCAGCAGCAAAGCGTCCTGTTGCAACGCTCAGCCCCGCAGCTTTTGCTTGGTCTACAAAGTATTCGTATAGCTCATTTGCCTGAGCAGGTGTAGCCGCAGACGAAAAGCTCGGCCGCATACCTTTTTTTGTATCTGCAGCAAGTGTAAATTGCGAAACAACCAGTAATTCGCCTTTTATATCTTTCAAGCTGAGATTCATTTTATCGTTTTCATCACTGAATATTCGATAGTTACTCACTTTATGAAGTAGTTTATTTGTGGTGTCTTTATCGTCATGTTTTTCAACACCTAATAACAGTACTATTCCTTGTTTTATTTGACCTACAAGCTGATCATCTACCTCTACCTTTGCGTGTTTTACTCGCTGGATTAATCCTTGCATTTATTCCTCGTTAATTTGATATACATAAGATCGGCTGCTCGCCTTGCTGCCGCTAAATATACCTGATTATCAACACCGTGCCCAACACCATCTAAAATCAATAGTTGTGAGTTCAGGCTACTTGCAAGTCGTTGAGCAACACTAAAGCGACACACTAAATCTTGGCGTCCATGAATAAACCAAATAGGTAAATGAGATAAACAGTCGCCATGCTGCGCTATATGATTATCATCTATAAAGCAGTGATTAATAAAGTAGTGCACCATTAAACGCGCCATATTTAAACCATGCTGCGGGCAACTAAGCGTCCATTGTAGCGACTGCTTCCCTTGACTTAAAACAGCCTCCCACTGGCACCATAACTTAGCAAATCGACTGGCACTTATTTGATTCTCACTAGCCAATTGCTGTTCGTAGAACGCTAAAATACTCATTGCATCAGGTAAATCATGAGAAAACTTAGCGTATAGCTCAGGGTAAAACTGCGCACCGGCACCTTGCGAGCTGTATAACCACTCTAAATCAGCATGTGCAGCTAAAAATGTACCACATAAAATCAACCCAAAAACATGCTCTGTATGCTTAATTGCATAAAGTAAACATACGGTTGCCCCCCACGAAGCGCCAGATAGCAACCATTTAGTAATGCCTAGGTAAGCCCTCAAATAATCAAGATCTTTGATTAAGTCAGCCGTTTCATTCGCGATAAGGTGATGAGGAGTTGATAAACCGCAGCCTCGTTGGCTATATAAAATAATGCGGTACCGGGTTGGGTCAAAAAAGCGGCAGTTGTCAGCATGTAAGCCCACACCGGGCCCGCCATGACAAATCACAACGGGTAAACCATTGGGGTTACCGTATTCTTGCACATGTATCTGGTGTCCATCCCCCACACTCAAATGAAAATCGTGGTAGGGGGTTATGTTCGGATATAACGGCATATTGCTGGCTCCTAACAAAACACATTGCTATTTAACGGATGTTTTCCTCCTCATCAAGAATGATCCCAGGCGTATCTTCGATATCTTTTGGGCTTATGCACACGGTAAACTCAGCACCGAGCAACACCACAACCCACGACAAATACACCCAAACAAATAAGATGGGGATTGTAGCCACCGCACCATAAATAACTTCGTACGAAGGAAAGTGACTAATATAAAGTGCAAAACCTTTTTTAGTTAGCTCAAAAAGTAACGCCGCAAAAAAAGCACCCGGTATCGCAGCTCTAAACGATACTCGCGTATTAGGCACTAAAGTATAGAGCATAATAAAGCCAGCCATAGAAATTAAATAAGGCAGTAGTTTAAGTAAAAACCCACTGAATCCTGGAATCCCTTGATCAGCAAACGACACTAAAGATACTATGTATGAAGTCACACCAATACTTGCGCCTAATAACAATGGCCCTAAGCTTAATACCATCCAATAAACTGCAAACGAAATCATCATTGGGCGTTTATGTTTTATGCGCCAAATTCTGTTCAGTGTTGCGTCCACATTGCGGATCAAAAGCAGTGCTATTGCGGCTAAAAAACCGATACCGACAGCGGTCATTTGATTGGCATTACCAGCAAAAGAGCTAATATGCTCCTTAATCACATCAGAGGAAGTCGGTACAAAATTGGTGAATAAAAAATTTTCTATTTCGATTCTTGTAGATTCGAACCCCGGAAAAGCCGAAAATATTGCCACGCCAACTGCTATCAATGGCACTAAAGATAACAAAGTAACATAGGCTAAATAACCTGCATTAACAGTGATTTGGTCATCAATGCAACGATTTATATACTGCATCCACCAACCAGGTTGTTGACGTATAAACGAAGCTGCTTGCTGCCTATAGTGCGTGACCTTATCGCTCATAAAGTTAACTTTTTACAAAATAATTTTGATTATCATAGCAATCGCCCACATAATTTGCAGTATCAACGGATTTAAAAAGAGATCTCAATGAAAAAAAGTACATTTCTCAGCGCACCACTTTTAGCACTCACCCTAGCTTTATCGGGTTGCCAATCTGCCTATTACTCAGCAATGGAGTCTGTCGGTGTACATAAACGCGACATACTCGTTGATCGTGTAGAAGAGGCAAAGGAATCACAAGAGGAATCGCAAGAAGAATTTCAATCAGCATTAGAACGCTTAACCACTTTAATTAACTTTGACGGTGGCGAGTTACAAGAGGCTTATAACCAACTTAATGATGATTACGAGTCAAGCTTGAAAGCTGCTGAAGATGTAACCACCAACATCAATAAAGTTGAAGACGTTGCGGACGCGTTATTTGACGAGTGGGCAGATGAACTTGAGCAATACAAAAGTGCATCTTTAAAGCGTGAAAGTAGCAAAAAACTTAATTCGACTAAGCGCCAATTTGACCAACTACTGCGCTCAATGCGAAGTGCCGAAAGCAAAATGGAGCCAGTACTTTCATCGTTAAAAGATAATGTATTGTACTTAAAGCATAACTTAAATGCGCAGGCTGTAACCGCCATAAAAGGCGAATTTACAAACCTTAAACGCGATATTCAAATATTGATGAATGATATGAACAAGTCAATTGCTGACTCAAACAAATTTATTGAACAAATGAATAAAGCAGGATAATAATCCTAGGATCTAAAACTATTAAGCCCATTCACTGTAATGGGCTTTTTTATTGTTATTTTTTGTTACTTTTAAAATGTTTTTTAATCGGCTGTTTTTGGTACACTTTTATGTAGTTAAAATTACAAAGCGTAAATAAACAATGAAGGTATACGGTGTTGGTTTAATCATTGCTTCGTGCTTATTGGCCGCGTGTGGTACGCCCAATCAAGTGACCCAGATAACCGCACCAGATGCTGTTATTGCACAATACAAAGAGGGTGATCGTGCTGGTCGCTACCATAATGTATACCCAAAAAAGCAAAATTACCCGACCACCTGCGAAACTGACTGCTACCCTGCTCACCCCGATTTGCTGTGTGAAACGAGCGCTGAAAACTGCCAGTATCAAGGTAGGCAAACACTGCCACAGTTAAATACCAACTACACTGTCCGCTGGCTGGGTCACGCTAGTTTTTCGATCAATACCCCAAACGGTCAGCATATATTATTTGATCCCGTAAAAGCGCAGTTTGATTCCCCCGTTGATATCGCATTTAAACTTACAGGAGGCATCTATCGTCAGCCTGGTGCTTGGTTAAATGAGCAAGAGTTAGCCGGTATTGATGCCGTTATGTATTCACATATCCATTATGATCATTTCAATAAAGCCGATATAGAACTCATAGGTAATAAGCCCTATTACTTAACGCCACTTGGTATGGCGGATAACTTTCCTACAGGTGGTTTTAACATCAGCGAAATGCCGTGGTACTCAAAAACCAATATTGATGATTTAACGATCCACGCAGTGCCAGCTCATCATTTTAGCAATAGAGTACTTATTCCCTACATCTACGATGATGACAATAAAGACTCATGGAATGGCTGGTTGCTAGAACAAAATGGTAAAACTTTATTTTTTGCAGGCGATACGGGCTATTCAAAACACTTTCAAGACATTCAGCAAAAATATGGCGATATAGATGTATGCCTAATACCCATCGCTTCTTACTATCATAAAGAAAACGGCAAATGGTATCGCTATGTCCATACCACACCGGAAGACGCGCTAAACGCAGCACAAGAGCTTAATTGTAAAGTTATGATACCGTGGGGCTATGGCAACTCAAGTTGGCAGATGGGCGATCACAGCAGCCATTCTGCGTTACTGCGTTTATTGCATATGTATAAAAAAATGGATTCACAAGTACCGCTATATATTCTTAATGAAGGTGAAAGTGTGCAATTGTAGTCATTAACAAGCTGTAGAGCATTCGACGATATTACTGAGCGAATCAGACAATGTACGTTTTAGCGAAACCACTTAACTTTTCAACTAGGGAGACGACTGCAATGTTTGTCGATTATATTGATACACCGCTAGGGTGTGTTGAATTTAAAGCATCAGATAAAGGCATTACCCAAGTTATATTTTCTGGGGAAATAAAAACCCACGTCATAGCCAGCGATATAACAACTGAGTGTAAAAAACAGTTACATGAGTATTTCGCAAAAGCACGCAAAGAATTTGACCTACCCCTTGATCCTAAAGGAACAGATTTTCAAAAATCAGTGTGGTACTGCTTATCAAACATTCCCTATGGTGAAGTCGTCACGTATTTAGACATCGCTAAAATGGTGAATAAGCCCAAAGGCTCTCAGGCCGTTGGCGGCGCTAATGGCCGAAATCCTATTAGCTTAATTGTACCGTGCCATAGAGTGATAGGCAGTAATGGCTCACTCACAGGCTATGCAGGAGGAATTGAGCGTAAATTGTGGTTACTCAGCCATGAAGGCTTTGAAGTTAAGCCATCAAAAGAAAGCCAACAACTCGACATTCAAAATGTGATTCATTCACGACAAGCCAAAACCGAGTTTTTAGCTTAACCTCTGCCCTGTTATTATTCACCTTGAAATTACTGAGTTACTTAAACTGTAGGTCGAGATTTATCCCGAAAAAGTAATTACGTTAGCGCCTGCGCGAGGTAAATTCCCACCTATGGTGTTAGCTTTAGTGTCTAAATCTGTTTTAGGTAAAGCTTTATGTGGTTGTCTTTCACCTACAACCAATCTACCCAACCACGCTTGTTCTAATCTGACCGCTTATAGCTTACAACTCTTGTTTTCACCCACTAAAAAGCCGCTGTATCTTACAATACAGCGGCTTTTGAAATCATTATTCTAAATTAATAGATTATGACTTAGGTGCACGACCCGCACGTTTACGTTCGTTTTCTGTAAGGTGACGCTTACGGATACGAATGTTTAGTGGTGTAACTTCTACTAACTCATCATCAGCAATAAACTCAAGCGCTTGCTCAAGTGAATAGTTAAGTGCTGGAGTTAATGTTTGTGCTTCATCTGTACCAGATGCACGAACGTTAGTAAGTTGCTTACCTTTAAGCGCATTAACTGTAAGGTCGTTATCACGGCTATGAATACCGATAACCATACCTTCGTATACTTCAACACCGTGACCGATGAATAAACGGCCGCGCTCTTGTAAGTTAAATAATGCGTTAGTAAGTGCTTTACCTGTTGCATTTGCAATCATTACACCGTTCTTACGAACACCTAGCTCGCCACCTTTGTGCGGACCGTAGTGATCAAACGTGTGATAAAGTAAACCAGAACCTGATGTTAACGTCATGAACTCAGTTTGGAAACCGATTAAACCACGGCTAGGGATCATAAAGTCCAAACGCATACGGCCTTTACCATCTGGGGCCATATCAGTAAGCTCACCTTTACGAAGACCAATTTGTTCCATGATAGAACCCTGGTGCTCTTCTTGACAGTCAATTGTTAGTGTTTCATACGGTTCTTCTAACACACCATCAACTGTACGTAAGATTACTTCTGGACGAGATACTGCTAGCTCGTAACCTTCACGACGCATGTTTTCGATTAAGATACCTAGGTGTAATTCACCACGGCCCGATACACGGAAGCTATCAGGGTTATCAGTATCTGCAACACGAAGTGCTACGTTGTGTACTAATTCTTTGTCTAAACGCTCACGGATATTACGTGATGTTACAAACTTACCTTCTTTACCACAGAAAGGTGAGTTATTTACAGAGAATGTCATTGTTACTGTTGGCTCATCAACACTTAGTGGTGGTAATGCTTCAACGTTGCCAGGGAAACAAACTGTATCAGAGATCTTAAGCTCACCAATACCTGTTACTGTTACGATATTACCTGCGTAAGCTTTATCAGTTTCGATACGCTCAAGGCCAAGGTAGCTTTGTACTGCACCGATTTTACCGTTACGTTTAGAGCCGTCAGCACCAATAATAGTAACTTGTTGGTTAGGAGCAACAGAACCACGTTTGATACGACCTATACCGATTACACCAACATATGAGTTGTAATCAAGTTGAGAGATCTGCATTTGAAAGTCACCTTCAGGATCTGCATCCGGTGGTGATACTTCATCAACGATCATCTTGAACATAGGTTCCATGTTGTCTGATGGCTCGTCTAAATCTAGTGTTGCCCAGCCGTTGATAGCTGAAGCGTAGATTACTTTAAAATCTAACTGTTCGTCAGTTGCGCCAAGGTTGTCGAATAAATCAAAGATTTGATCCATAACCCAATCAGGACGTGCACCTGGCTTATCAATTTTATTGATAACTACGATCGGCTTTAAGCCCTGTGCGAATGCCTTTTGCGTAACGAAACGCGTTTGCGGCATTGGACCTTCTTGAGCATCAACAAGTAGTAATACTGAGTCAGCCATCGAAAGTACGCGTTCAACTTCGCCACCGAAGTCGGCGTGTCCTGGAGTATCAACGATATTGATATGGTAATCGTTCCATGAGATGGCTGTGTTTTTAGCCAAAATGGTAATACCACGTTCTTTCTCAATGTCGTTTGAGTCCATCACGCGCTCTTCGTTACCGCCGCGTGTTTCTAATGTACCTGATTGCTCAAGTAGTTTGTCAACCAGTGTTGTTTTACCGTGGTCAACGTGCGCGATAATCGCTATATTTCTTAACTTTTCGATGCTCATATATTCACTCAGAGAAATTGAATCTCAATGATCCTGCAGGGGCTTTACGCTCTCACCCGCGTTTTCACGAGATGTCCCAGCATTGGATTTAAAAGGGCGCATATTATCCCCTATAAATGACATGGATGAAAGTTTATCCAATATATATTTCAAAACTTTCTTAATAGTTCCAATAAGTATCTGTTTTATATATGACATTTTTATTAATTTAATTTCTGAATTAACTCTTATTTTGTACATTCAATACATTTCATGCCATATTTTGACAGTATTTTATAAGTAAGTTAGTTTTACAGCTGTGTTTATAATTCATACAAGTCGTACCAAATCCCGTTACGCACCAAAATGATCTTTTAACGCTTCATATTGGTGCAACGCAATAGGTAGCATAACGTAGAACTATAATTTTTAAACTTATAAACAAAGACTTATAAATATGGCACAGAAAACGCTTACTATAAACAAAAGCAATTATGCAGCAAAAATAAAACCCAACAGTTGGAGGACACATGTCACAATCGGTTTTAGATTTTATTAAAGAAAATGACGTTAAGTTCGTTGATTTACGCTTTACTGATACAAAAGGTAAAGAGCAACACGTTTCTATTCCTCATCACCAAGTTGATGAAGATTTCTTTGAAGACGGTAAAATGTTTGACGGTTCTTCAATTGCTGGCTGGAAAGGTATTAATGAATCAGACATGGTATTAATGCCTGTTGCTGAATCAGCTAAGCTAGACCCTTTCACAGAAGAAGCGACATTAATCTTACGTTGTGACGTCGTTGAGCCTGCAACATTACAAGGTTATGAGCGCGACCCGCGTTCAGTTGCTAAACGCGCTGAAGAGTATATGCGTTCTACAGGTATTGCTGATACAGTTTTATTTGGCCCTGAACCTGAGTTTTTCGTATTTGATGATGTTAAATACAAAACGGATATGTCTGGTTCAATGTACAAAATTGATTCTAAGCAAGCTGCTTGGAATTCAGATAAAGAATATGCAGATGGCAACACAGGTCACCGTCCTGGCGTTAAAGGCGGTTACTTCCCAGTTGCTCCAGTTGATGATTTCCAAGATTGGCGTTCAGCTACGTGTCTCGTTCTAGAAGAAATGGGCCAAGTAGTAGAAGCACATCACCACGAAGTAGCAACCGCTGGTCAAAATGAAATCGCGACTCGCTTTAATACGATGGTAATTAAAGCAGATGAAATCCAAGAGATGAAATATGTTATCCATAACATGGCTCATTTATATGGCAAAACTGCGACTTTTATGCCTAAACCAGTTGTTGGTGATAACGGTTCTGGTATGCATTGTCACCAGTCTTTAGCTAAAGACGGTGTTAACTTATTCGCAGGCGACAAGTACGGCGGTCTTTCTGAAGATGCACTTTACTACATCGGCGGTATTATCAAACACGCTAAAGCAATCAATGCGTTTGCGAATGCATCGACTAACTCGTACAAGCGTTTAGTACCAGGTTTTGAAGCGCCAGTTATGCTTGCATATTCTGCACGTAACCGCTCTGCATCAATTCGTATTCCAGTGGTTCCGTCTGAAAAAGGTCGTCGTATCGAAGTACGCTTCCCAGATCCAACAGCTAACCCATACCTTGCATTTTCTGCAATGTTAATGGCAGGTCTTGACGGTATCAAAAACAAGATCCACCCTGGCGATGCAATGGATAAAGATTTATACGACTTACCTGCTGAAGAAGCAGCTGAGATCCCAACTGTTGCGGCATCACTTGATGAAGCACTCTGTGCACTTAGCGCAGACCGTGAGTTCTTAACGCAAGGTAACGTATTTACTGATGACTTAATTGATGCTTACATCAAACTTAAGAGTCAGGAAGTTGAAAAGCTTAACATGACAACTCACCCAGTTGAGTTTGAAATGTACTATAGCTGCTAATAACGCTGTAGAGAAAATTATCTAATAGATAATATATATGTGTTCTCAAGGCCCGTTTTACGGGCTTTTTTTATGGTAAATTTGGTCATTATCCACTACAGTTTAATTAGTGCAAAAAATGCAGGACTGTACAGTGAAAAAAACAATTTTATTACTTTTAAGCATGTCTTTAGTTAGTATTAACAGCTACGGCGGTGACAAAAAAATCTACTCGTGGAAAGACAAACATGGCGTACTGGTATTTTCTGACAGCCCTAGAGCAGGAGCCCAAGAAATTAAATTATCAAGCCAAAATTTATCTATGCCCGCTGTTGATATTACCGTGTTAAATGAAGACAAGCCCGCTGCGGTGGTCAACTTTAAAATTGTTATTGCTTCACCCACTAATGAAGAAACTGTCCGTGAAAATACAGGGTCTGTTTACGTTACTAGTAGAATAGTTCCACGCTTTGAGAGCGGTTTTAAAATTCAATTACTCGTTGATGGTGTCGCATTCGCTAAGCCGAGCAACACGGGTACTTTTGCACTTCGTGATGTAAACCGCGGTGAGCACACATTGCAATTGAAACTATTTAACTCCGAAGGTTCTGTGGTCTCGGTTAGTGAAAGCAGCACTTTTTTTATGCATAGGGCATCGTCTTTGTAAGAATAGTGTTTTTTCTACCACGACACATTTCTTGTACGTAACTCTGTGATAAGCTGCTAAATATCATCAACGCACTAAAATGGTGCAACCATGCCCAACAATAAAATTTTCCGCCCCGAACTCCTCGCAAGTATTTGGCAAAATCTGACTACGGCCGTTATTTTACTTGATGAACGTTTTACCCTTGTGTACGCCAATGACAGTGCGAGTGAGCTATTAGGCTTAGGCCCTAAACGTATTTTAAAACAATCTTTCGATAGCCTATTTAGTTACCACTCAATTGATTTAAAACGAATAGCGCAATACGCTTTAATTGATGGTGTAGATTGCCACCAGCACAGAGCTGACGTAGTTTTCGTTGATTCTCGCCATGCTAAATTAGCGATTAGTGCACGACGCGTTATGCTAGAAAATGCCTATTATATTTTGCTCGAATGTCGGCAAACGGATGATGAAATCCGCCACGATCAAGCTTCAAATCAAATGCACCAATATCAAGCTGCACGTAACCTAATTAGGGGGCTTGCGCACGAAATAAAAAATCCTTTAGGTGGTATTCGTGGAGCGGCGCAATTATTGCAGTATGAGGTTGATCAGCAAGAACGGGATGAATGCGCTGAGCTAATTATTGAGCAAGCAGATCGCTTGCGAGAACTAGTTGATAGATTACTAGGGCCGAATCAATTACCGCAAAAATCATACGGTAATATTCACCAAACCTTGGAGTCGGTTATCAGGTTAAGTACTCTCGACAACTGTGCCAACATCAGTTTAGAAAAAGATTACGACCCGAGTATACCCGATGTGTTTATTGACCAAGGTAAAATTCAGCAAGTTGTGCTCAATATCGTACGTAATGCGCAGCAAGCATTAGTGAATGGTGGTGTAATCAAAATTAAAACACGCATCAACCAGCGCCAACGACGCCCCGGAAAACCCCCTAAAAAGGCCTTGCAGATACAAATTTCAGACAATGGACCAGGTATCGATCCTAGCATTAAAGAAACGCTATTCTACCCCATGATCACGAATAAAGAAGGTGGTTCTGGCCTAGGCCTTTCGATAGCGCAAACCTTGATCGACCAACACAATGGCTACATCGAGTGTGATAGCTGGCCTGGTCATACAGAATTTAATATATATCTGCCGTTTGTAGATTAAGCGGTTTTGGAGCACCTATGAAAACAGTTTGGCTTGTAGATGATGATGCATCAATTCGTTTCGTACTTGAAAAAGCCCTCACCCGTGCAGGATTTAACGCTGAAAGCTTTTCTAATGCACAAGATGTCCTCACTGCACTTAAATTTAGCCAACCGACTGTGCTTATTTCTGACGTACGTATGCCCGGAATGGACGGTATGGCACTGTTAGAACTAATAGCAGAGCAAAACCCAGGGCTGCCAGTTATTATCATGACCGCGCATTCAGATTTAGATTCAGCAGTCAATGCGTTTCAAAAAGGTGCTTTTGAATACTTAGCCAAACCATTTGATTTAAATGAAGCCGTCAGCCTTGTTGAAAGTGCGTGCCGTGCGAATGCGACAAAAAAGACCAAGCGTAAGCAAGCTCCCCCCAAAAGTGCGCACATTATTGGTGAAGCCCCCGCTATGCAGGAGGTGTTTCGTGCTATAGGTAAACTATCGGCATCAAGCATGAGTGTGCTCATTAATGGTGAGTCTGGTACAGGCAAAGAGCTTGTCGCCAGTGCTTTGCATAACCATAGCCCACGAAAAGAAAATCAATTTATTGCTTTAAACATGGCCGCCATTCCTAAGGAACTGGTTGAGTCAGAGCTCTTTGGGCACGAAAAAGGTGCCTTTACAGGTGCTGATAGCGTACGTAAAGGCCGTTTTGAACAGGCTAATGGCGGCACCTTATTTTTAGATGAAATCGGTGACATGCCATTGGATGTGCAAACACGCTTATTACGCGTATTAGCAGATGGTGAATTTTACCGTGTTGGTGGGCATCAAAGTATTAAAGTGGATGTGCGTATTATTGCTGCAACACATCAAAACCTTGAAGATCTCGTTAAGCAGGGTAAGTTTAGAGATGATTTATTTCACCGTTTAAACGTCGTCAGGTTACGCCTTCCCGCGCTACGTGAACGCACCGAAGATATAGAACGCTTAGCGCAACACTTTTTGCATAAAAGCGCCAAAGACTTGCAAGTAGAAAGCAAAATTCTTAGCCCAAAAGCAACCGATCAACTGCGCTTATTCAACTGGCCCGGAAATGTTCGTCAATTAGAGAACACTTGCCGCTGGCTAACCGTTATGGCACCGGGTGAATTGGTCAGTGAGCAAGATTTACCTCCTGAGATTCTCGAAGTAGAGGCGTCGCAACAAGAAGGTGACTGGCTCGATGCATTTCAGCAATGGCTGAATCAAGAGCTTAAACAAGGTAAAGAGAATATTTGGCCTAACGTACAAGCTCAATTAGAAACCCGCCTGATTAAAACGGCACTAGCCAACTGCGCTGGACACAAACAAGAAGCAGCAGTAAAAATTGGCTGGGGTCGTAATACATTGACCAGAAAATTAAAAGAGCGCAATATTAATTCATAAAATAACAATATTGGTTTTTGATGAAGTTAATCGAGCACATTCCTCTCATAAAACAGATGGAAATTATTAATAGACTGAATTTTTTTAAAGAGTTCTCACTCAACGAACGACAAGTTTTGCTTGAATCATTCAGTCAATTATATTTAATTAGCCAAAGCCGTTTTTTATTTAAGCAGTTTGATAACGACAAACGCTTATACATTGTTCTCAGCGGTGCCATTGTTGTCTATAAACACAGCCACTTACTTGACTTAGGCACAATTGAGCCTGGTGAATTTATTGGTGAAGGCGCATTTATTAACAACCGAGAGCGTAGCACCAGTGCACGCGCCAAAAGCGACACTATCGTGCTTGCTATTACACCTGAAGCACTGACTCGCTTACCTAATGTGATCCGCGAAAAAATTAAAGATCGTATTATTGAAGGCATGAGTGAACGCATTACAAAATTAAATGACTACCTTGAATCACGCGGCTAATTTGCATTTAAACAGCTTCTCAACGAATGTCTCAGGTACCTGAATTTTAAATACCTCTGTAATCAACTGATACAATTGCGCTGAACTTGTAATGGCTAATTCGGTGCTGTGCTTGTTCTTTTCATTCCAATAAAAATACTGATTGTTACGAATTAGAAAGCGCTCTGAGTCGGCTATACGCGATACAACTAAGTTATTTACAAATGCGGCACTTTGATGTTGATGACTATAAAAGTGAGCAATCTCACAATCACTTTCATAAAATTCACCGAGCTCAATACGATAAATATATTTGAGCTCTGGCTGAGTTTGCTTAACTTCAATGAAATTATCAGTACGTTTTACTTGGTATGTATTCACCCCTTGCTGATGCAACCCTGATTTATCAATAGGCAGCGGTATAATTGGTGTACTAACACCAAAGCCAACATCAATTAAATATTGCTTGTTATCCAAGGTGAGCAGAATGAGACGATGTGAGCGTGGGTTTTGTGTTTGGCCATTGAGCATTACACGGCCAATAAGTATTTTTACATCAAAACCAAGCGCCTCTAGTGCAAGGTGAAAAATTTTATTGTGCTCAAAGCAATATCCGCCCTCGCGCTGCTCTATCAAACGCTCAAACAATATTTTAGGCTCTAAACTTAGCACTTTATCTTGTAGTGCATTGATGCTGCTAAAGCTGTATTGCGCTAAATGCGCGGCTTGCATGTGTGAGACTAAATCTAAATCAAGCTGAGCATGCGTGTTAACTAATAGTGTCGCAAGGTAGTTTTTTATATAAGTGGGCATAGTTAGTCCTTTAAGGTATATAGGGTATCTAGAGTATGCACACATCTTAAAACCTCAAGCTAAGTTGAGGTCAATACTTTTATGCAATATTCAAACATGCGTAGTTCTCGTTATATAATTGCTCGGCATATTGTTCTGACAATGGTCGGCTCATTAAGTACCCTTGCGTGTAGTGGCAATATAGCTTAGATATTTTTTCAAGTTGATTGTCAGTTTCAATGCCCTCTGCAGTGACTGTTAAATTAAAGCTTTTTGCGATCGCACAAATTGCCTCCACTAATTGCAAAGAATCTTTACGGTGCTCTAAATCATTAATAAACGAGCGATCTATCTTCAATCCTGTCACGGGCAAACATGTCAACCGAGATAAACTGCTATAGCCTGTGCCAAAATCATCAATGTAAATACCAAACCCTAACGAATGCAAGCGCAGCAATGGCTCTATTAAACTGTCTTCTTCTGCCATCATTGCCGACTCTGTTAATTCTATTTTTATTTGTCGACAGCTGATAGAGCTCCGTTGCATTCGCGATTCCAACCAATCTAAAAACCCTTGACTATGTAGCTGAATAGGCGAAACATTAATACTTATAAATACTTCATTTCCTGATAGTGACTCAATAAAACTTAGAGCGCGCTCAAATACCCACTGACCTAGTTGAACTATTTTCCCGCACTCTTCAGCGATTGGAATAAATTCAGCAGGACTCACGTGACCTAAAGTTGGGCTATACCAGCGTAATAGCGCTTCAAAACCGTTTAGTTTACGGCCTTGGTTACAAAACATAGGCTGCAGGTGCAATGCTAACTCATCACTCACAGAGGATTCATGCAGCATTTTTTCAACTTGCAATTTACGTGATACCTCATCAGCAATACTATCACTATAAATATAATAACCATTTTTACCGCGTCGCTTTGCTTCATACATAGCAACATCTGCATCATGCAATAGCTTTTCCGCCGTGCACTCATTACAGGGTGCTTTAAATGGTCGCACGCCAACACTGCCACTCACCGTGTATTGCTGCCGTTGATAGGTAAATGGCCTACGGATCTCGCCCAGCAAATCCTCCATTACCCCTTCGAGCGGTTGTAGTAGCTTGTGCGTTTTAATTAAAATAGCAAACTCATCCCCGCCTAATCGAGCTATTGAGCTACAAAAACCCATTAATATTTGCATTCGGGCGGCAAATTCAATAAGGAGTTTATCGCCAGCTATATGCCCTAAAGTATCATTAATTAATTTAAATCTATCGAGATCGATATACAGTAAAATAAAATCATCTTGGGTGGCTTTTCTTTTTACTTCAAGCGCATCTAAGAATGTTTGCCTGTTCAGTAAATTGGTCAGCCCATCATGCTGTGCTTTATACTTTAATTGCTCATGAAACAAGGTGTGCTGAGTGATATCAATCAAACGCCCCTCATAACGACGATTCCCATCATGTGTTGCCCAATTACCTGTTTGCCTTAGCCACAACGACTTGCCTTGACCATTCACCCCTAACCACTCAAATTCTTGATGATTACTTTGCTGTTGTAAATACGACAGCCACTGTTGCTGAGAATGTTCATCAGCCATTAGTTGACTAAAACGTATTGATGTTGATTGCTTATGATTACTTAATAATAGTCGCTGGAAGGCCGGATTAGCCTCCAATATATGGCCATGTTCATTTAGTACAAACAGCCCTTCGTGGCTATTTAAAAACACACTTTTATATTTTTTTTCTGCCGCTAGTTGCTGCTGTAATGCAATAAGCCGCTGACTGGATTCCCGCTCTAATTGCTGATTCGTTTTTGCCAAACATGCAGTACGCTCAACCACTGTTTTGTTCACTAGTTCATTACGATTAAGCAACGTCCTTACATGGAGTAACACCATTAAACCACAAAGTAGTGCAATCACTTCAAACGCTATAATCAAACAAATACTGTCATCGAGTAATGAATGTGACAATTGCTCTTTGCTATATAAAGTAAGCTTAATAGGCTCACCAAAAAAATTTACCTCACTACTCGCGCCAGCTGCCAACTCAGATAACGAAAACGTATTTTTCCAATCAGAGCTAAAAATCAAACGGTCTGCGACAGCGACTTGTAAATGCTGCTCTGTTCTCAAATACACATCTGAAAAAAGACTATCGAGTAGATTATCAAGTAAAAAACTAATCCCTAGTACGTGTCTAAAACCATCTACATCGCCTTGCTCGATCAAAATACTCCATTTGTTCTCACGGTTTGGCCAGACGAGAAGATACAACTGGTTACTCGCTTGCAAGCGCGCAACATGTGCGTTATTAAGTGCCACACTTTCTCCAACTGTATGGCCATACTCTGCCACTGGTGCAGCGCGGTTTATAACGAGCATATGCTCGGCATTTGCTTCTACACCTTTAATTTTAAAATCAAAATGCCCAGCCTTTTTAAGCGCCTGCGTTAAAACTTGCTGTTGTTGTGGCTTAATTAACGCATACGACTCCAACCGCAATGGAACATCAATGCCCTGCAGTTGTGATTGTGCCAGTTGTAAAAATAATTCAGGTTCATATCCATTGAGTTGCTGATAGGCGTCAATTGAGTAAAGTAAATGCGAGATATGTAACAACTTAGTCTTTAAAAGCTGCTCATGGGTGGTTAATTGCTTTTCTAATGTTTGCCGCGTTTCATTTTGGTAGTAGCTATGCAATATAGAACCAACATAAAGCATCATGAAAAAATACAAAGCGAAAAGTAAGTAACCTATTTGCATAGGCTGTTTCAAAATATTTAATTTCACAATATAGACTTATCATTTAGATTATGTACACTAATTGAATACGATAATAATTCTTATTTGCGATGATTAAAAGTAAACTTTACCTTTTATTTCTATTTTCGGTACTAAGTGCTGATTTTACGTTCGCTAATCAAAGCGAAATTAACATTTACTCTTTTCGAAAGCAGGAGCTCATTGCACCTTTACTTAACGATTTTGAACAAACCACTAAAATCAAAGTTAATTTAGTCAATGGTAAATCTCAAGAACTATTGCGTCGTTTAAACAATGATGGTGCCCAAAGCTTAGCTGATATAGTGCTGAGCGCTGATTTGGCCCAATTGCATAATCATCGCCACCTTTTACAACCTTTCAACGATTTTGCACAGCTGATCAATGTACCTACCCAGCTGCGAGATACTAATAATCTGTGGTTAAGTGTATCAATACGAGGACGGGCATTATTTACCAGCGATACAACACACGTGCCTACACCAATCTACTATGGCGATTTACAACAACCACAATACCAAGAAACATTTTGCGTACGGGACTGGCAGCACAGTTATAATCAAACCTTGTTTGCTGGTCTACTTGCCAGTAATAACAACCAAGACTCAGCTTGGATACAACACGCAAATAAGTTATTGGTAAAACGCCCCAGCGGCTCTGATAGAGATCAGCTAAGGTCATTAGCGCAGGGAAAATGCCAGTTTGCTTTCGCCAATCATTACTATTTAGCAATGTTACAAAACTCTCAGAATAAGCGCGATCGCGATATGGCCAGCAAACTCTCTATCAACTGGCTTAAAAATCAGCAAGGGTTAACACCTATATCAACAACCACTGTGGCTATCGCCAAATATGCGCCAAACGCTGATAATGCAAATCGCTTTATTGAATACCTAATAAGTGACAGCGCACAAAAAATGTACGCCAGTTTGCTGGCTGAATACCCGGTCACCAGCGTAATTAAAAACAGTGAGTTTAAACCTGCGCTCGAAGGCGTTAAACGCAGCATAGGTTTATTAGATCAAGCTAAAGCAATCAGTCCTTAATCCATATAAACAATCTGTAATGAACAATTTAGCCATTGTGGACTCCCAACATGCGCAGTATAGCGAAATGTATCTGAGGGTTTTTCCCCAAAAGGTGTGGCGACCAAAGGGGTTGAATGCGTGTATGACTGCGAAGTACCTCTATAATTGATGATTACATAGTCCTCATAACGCCCCCACTCTAACTGAGCACGAGTACCATTTAATAATGTAAACGCGACCACGTTTTCGTGAAATGTCACTTGTAAATCGTTGTATCTGTCTTCGGAGCAGTTAGTTGTACGCATTAATTTGGGCATATTAAAGCCCGGCTCAATGTGCTCACCTCGTAGGTAAAAACCAATGTTACCATCGCTATAATGATGGTTTGCCACTGATACATAATTTAGCTGTGGTTGGTAGCCCATCAACTGCATAATATCAGCAAGTGACTGTGTTTCATGTGTGAGTAATTTATCTTGTGAGGTGAGCAATGTAGCCGCAGTAAACTCTTTCGGTATAGGCAATTGGGTAAATTGATAAGGTAATGTCTGCAGTTGTAATTGCTTTGTCAGTTGCTGCTTTTGTATTGCAGTTAAGCCTTGCGTATATACATAAACAGTCGGTTGTTGACACGCTGTTAGTAATAACAGCATGGCGATTAAAATTCCATTTTTCATAGTCACCTCAAATAGATTACAAACATAGTCTATTTGAGTTTCTCTTTTATAGCAACCTAATTTACTTGGCTATCAAGCCACGCATCAACACTTTTACGCGTATACAAAACGTCTTTAAATAAACGATGCCGCTGAAATTCAAGTAGCTTTTCTTTGCTATTTTCACCGCAACTCAATTGACTGTGATTGTCGTTAAAACGCGAAATTAAAGAAAAACCACGATCTGATCTATCAGGCACTTTTTTTACAATTTTGCTAAGTTCAGATCGTACATCGTCAGCGGTCATAAATCCCGAACCTTCCAAGCCCATTAGCTCTTTTTTCATGGCTGATCTAACGCCCATTTTAAATCTCCAGTACTGCGGCATTTGTAATTAAATGGCCAACTAAATATCGAATTCGACTCGAATAGCAAATTGCAGGCCAGCTGTTCGGGCGGATACTACGCGTGAAATACTACCGTTTTCTTAAAGACAGAGAAAAACACTAAAAAGTTGCACATTAATTTTATTTAATGCTTCGCTGACTTGAGACAGCTAGATGCAAAAATCACACTAAGCCTTTATACTATAGGCTGTGCCCTACCTTAATGAGATCGAACATGAACCAAGAATATATTGAAATTGAATTAGAAGAAGAGCCAATTGAGCTATGCAAACTCTTAAAAGTTCTTGATTTAGTCGAAGGTGGCGGCCAAGCCAAAAATCTCATCACTGAGGGCTACGTGGGCGTTAACCATGAAATTTGTACAATCAAGCGGAAAAAATTATACAGTGGCGACATCCTTGAATTTGATGGTGAGCACTTTCAACTGACATTAAGTGAAACGGCAATCCCAGCTGAGCGCTCTGCTTCATCAACACAGCCTGAGCCACAAAAGAACACTGAGCAAGCAGCTAATGCCCCCGCAAAAGCCAAACGTAAACGTGTTAAAAAACCAAAGGTTGATGAAAAAACAGGCCGCCGTCCTATTTCATTTGGTTAATCGACTCCAGACTTGTAAAAGTAGCCGTAATCGACTTAAATTACCTTTTGAATAATGATTAAAAAGGTAATTTATGACCCCTCCAGACTGGTTAAAATCCGTAGCTTGGGCCGCCCTTGCTTGGAACTTACTCGGGGTAATTGCGTTTATTATGCAGCTATTTATGACCCCTGATATGATCAGTAAACTGCCTATAGAACAACAAGCTGCTTACTCAAACATTCCCCTTTGGTCAACGATTGCCTTTGCGGTAGCCGTATTTGGCGGCGCACTAGGCTGCATTTTATTATTACTTAGAAAAGCCATTGCACGAGACGTTTTTGCACTTTCACTTATTGCAATTTTTATTCAACAGTTTTACAACTTCATCGTTATTAACAGTATTGAATTGCTCGGTGCCAGCGCCGTATTTATGCCACTATTTGTAATCGTAATTGCCATTACTTTGCTACTGCTGAGCCACACAGGCAAACAACAAGCTTGGCTACAATAAAGTAGCCTAAGAGGCACGCCTTGGTTTGATCACTCATGCTTGAAATATCAATTTTCGGCATCATCTCTACTATACTTGCTTGTATAAAAATAATACAAAAATAGACTGGTATGCACTTTGCATTTTAATCAATTAATCAATTAATCAATTAATCAATCAAAGGTTACGCTCATAACACTTAATACCAATCGTGTTAAGTTACTGACCACTTATAGCGAAATACGGCAGAAATTTTGACATGTACTTGTTCTACATGAAAAATTTATAACGCAGTTAGCGCTTTATTTAGCCCGCTAAAATGGTTAAATATTTAAGTCGATTGGTATAAGTACTATTTAAGGATATTCATCTAATTAAGGGGCACATAATGAACAATAGTTTTGACACCCAAAAACAACTCACAATCAATGGCGAACAATTTCATATTCACTCACTGCAAGGTTTAGGCGATCAGGCTAAGCGACTACCATTCTCACTAAAAATACTACTCGAAAACTTACTGCGTAATGAAGACGGCGTTAATATTAAAAAACAAGATATTAAAGCACTTCTAAATTGGGATTCACAAGCCAAGCCCAGCGCTGAGGTTGCATTTACGCCTGCTCGCGTAGTCATGCAAGATTTTACCGGCGTACCTGCAATTGTTGATTTAGCCGCAATGCGTGATGCTATGGAAAGACTCGGTGGCGATCCAGCTAAAATAAACCCACTCTCACCTGCAGAGCTGGTAATTGACCATTCAGTACAGGTAGATGGTTACGGCGAAGATGGCTCTTTTGATTTAAATGCCAAACTTGAGTATGAACGCAATAAAGAACGCTATGAATTTTTACGTTGGGGTCAAACCGCCTTTGATAACTTAAAGGTCGTGCCACCTGCCACCGGTATTGTTCATCAAGTAAATTTAGAATATCTCGCTCGTGTGGTATTTAACGAAGAGCGCAATGGTCAACGCTTTGCTTATCCTGATACATTAGTCGGCACTGATTCGCATACTACTATGATCAATGGTTTAGGTGTACTTGGTTGGGGCGTAGGTGGTATCGAAGCCGAAGCCGCAATGCTTGGACAACCAATTAGCTTACTTATCCCGCAAGTCGTTGGTATGAAACTCAATGGCCGCTTACCTGAAGGCACCACAGCTACCGATTTAGTACTCACGGTAACTGAAATACTGCGCAAGCATGGGGTGGTAGGTAAGTTTGTTGAGTTTTATGGCGATGGGCTTGCTGATTTACCACTGGCTGATCGTGCAACCATAGCTAATATGGCCCCCGAATACGGCGCAACCTGTGGTATTTTCCCTATCGATGATGAAACCATAAATTACTTACGTTTAACCAATCGCGATGAAACTCAACTCAAGCTGATTGAAGATTATGCAAAACACCAAGGTCTATGGCGTAACGATGGCGATGAAGCCAATTACACCGATACATTAGAGCTCTCATTAAATGATGTAGTGCCTAGCCTTGCAGGACCAAAACGTCCCCAAGACAGAATTGCTCTCGATCAAGCTGGCGATATTATTGGTAAGCATTTAAAAGGTTTTCAAGATGAACGTCTTGCTAAACGCGACAATAGTGATGAACAACAAGCTCGTATTGAAGATGAAGGTCCAACAACGAATCCTGACGAGCCAATCAACGAAGCACAATTTATGGGCGCTGCAAAGGTAAACTTTAAAGGCCAAGAATTTGAACTTAAAGACGGCGCTTGTGTTATTGCTGCTATTACCAGCTGTACTAACACCTCAAATCCAAGTGTTATTTTAGCTGCCGGTTTAGTTGCTAAAAAAGCCCGTCAACTAGGTATTAATGTTAAACCATGGGTTAAAACATCGCTCGCACCAGGCTCACAAGTGGTAACTGATTATCTCAAAAATGCAGATCTAATGGATGACTTAGATGCACTAGGCTTCAACCTTGTTGGTTACGGTTGTACTACTTGTATTGGTAATTCAGGCCCGCTTGCAGATGAAATCAGTGAAGCAATTCAGCAACATAAATTAGTAGTGAGTTCTATTTTATCAGGTAACCGTAACTTTGAAGGGCGTATTCACCAAGATGTGAAAATGAACTTTTTGGCGTCGCCGCCACTGGTCGTCGCTTATGCAATTGCAGGACGCACAGATATTGATGTGTATAACGAACCATTAGCGCAAGATGCTAATGGTAACGATATTTATCTTAAAAATATTTGGCCTAGCGTCAGCGAAGTAAATGAACTCGTGAAAAAAACCGTCACTAAAGAAATGTTCGCTACCAGCTACGGCAATGTTTATAAAGGGGATGATCGTTGGCAGCAGATAAAAATTCCAGATGGCAAATTGTATGACTGGAATGACGCCTCAACCTACATTAAAAAAGCACCATTTTTTGATGGTATGAGCATTGAGCCTCCTGGTATCCCTGCAATTAGCGGCGCTCGCTGTTTAGCTAAACTTGGCGATTCCGTCACCACGGATCATATATCCCCTGCTGGCGCAATTAAAGCAAGCGCACCTGCGGGCGAATACTTGCAAGAAAATGGCGTAGAAAAATCACAATTCAACTCCTACGGATCTCGCCGTGGTAACCATGAAGTGATGATGCGCGGCACCTTTGCCAATGTTCGATTAAAAAACTTACTTGCTCCAGGTACTGAAGGCGGGGTAACTCGTACTCAACCCGATGATGAATTAGCCAGTATTTACGATGCGGCTATGGCTTATCAACAACAAGGTGTGCCATTAGTTGTGCTAGCGGGGGCTGAATATGGTACTGGTTCATCGCGTGATTGGGCAGCAAAAGGCTCGTTATTACTTGGTATTAAAGCCGTTATTGCGCAAAGTTATGAACGTATTCATCGCTCTAATTTAATTGGTATGGGTGTACTACCACTGCAATTTAAAGCAGGAGAAAGTCATGAGTCTTTAGGTTTAACAGGTCAAGAGCAGTTTGATATTGAAGACCTGTTCGATAAAACTAAAGAAGTGTGTGTGATTGCCACTAATAACGAAGGTAAAAAAGTCAGTTTTAGCGCCGATGTACGTATTGATACTCCCAAAGAGTGGGATTACTACAAACACGGCGGCATTTTACAATATGTACTGCGTAATATGCTCAGTAACTAAACACTTTGATGACTGGGCTTTGCAGTGCTTGACTGCTTAGCCCTTTATTATTTCTTTGATGTAAAACAAGTCAGCCTACAAATTATTAGCTACACTTAATTCACGTTATCAATGGTATGCATCGAGTATGACAGAGCAAAAAACGATACAAGTACTTAAGGTGTTTATCATACTTGGCATATGCCTTATTTTAGCTGGGCATTATTTATTAACATCTGACATTTTTGGCGAACAAAATAGTATCCGCGGCATTATGATTAGTGCAATTTGCATTGCGGTAGGGGTTTTATTTTCTCTACCAACAAAAATCTATCTCACCATCATACTAATGAAGTTAGAAACTGAACACCAAACACATGCACCCACAAGTAAGCATGCTACAGATGAGTAAATTTCGACTTATTAAAAACACCTCAGTTATTAGTCTATTACTGCTGGGGATCTCATCCAATACCATTACTGCCCATGAAAAGCTAACAATCGCTTCTGGAAACTTCGCCCCTTATTTCATTCAAAATGAAATCATCGGTAATGGTTTCTTTGATAATGTCGTCGTAGACGTTCTTAATAAGCAAGGTTATACCAAGCTAAAAATCATCCCGTTAAATAACGATGCAATTCAACGTTATTTTGATAATCAAGTCGCAGATATTGCCATTAACTACACAGCTCAGCCACCCAAAGGAGCATTTCCTTCACGGTTTAGAATCAAGTTTATGAATAGAGTGATTATGCACTCATCCGAATGGGCGGAAAACATAACCAACTTAAGCGATTTAAAAGATCTCACTGTAGCGAGCTTTATTGGTGCGTCACAATTATTTGGTAATGATTACCGTAAACTAACGCAGCAAAAAAACATAAATTACTCAGAGATTGGTAACCAACAAGCACTTAACAAACAGCTGCACACTAATCGTATTGATGTACGTATAGGTGATTACCTTATGTTTCATTGGAATACAGCACACTTAACCCAATTAAGCCCTAAGCAATTTATTTATCGCGATATTTTAAACTATGACGGCTCATATATTGTATTTCAACAATCAGCCCTTAGAGATGAATTTGATGATGCTCTAATGAGAATGATGCACTCAGGGGAATTGGATAAATTAACCCAACAATGGTTAACTCAGTATAATCTTCCTAGCGTCGATCATCAGTTTTTTGCTAACAATACAGCCTCACTCCAACCCTAGACTATAGGCTTAATTATTCGACTCTAAAGCTTGAGTGCGTTGCTCTAACTTTGTCTTTATTTGCTCTGCATCATCGAATAACTTTTTAATTACCACCGGGTCATAAACACTATTTGAGCTTTTAGGAAGAGTTAAATTACCAGCTTTTGCACTCCCTTTTAATATTGATGTGTCTTCGGCTGCAATGACTGTAATATCTTTAGGATCGAGTACTAATCGCTCACTTTTACCATCAGGGTTTGGTTGATCAGAGTAATGCCATTGACCACTTTTATCTTGCCATTTGTAAATTGTAGTGGCTTTTTCAGTGCTATCACCTGATATTTTTTCTACAACCTGATTACTTGTTTTTACTACAGCATCAACCGCATGATCTAAAGCTCCGCTCGACAAAGCGACCATTTGCTCTTTAATATTGTTCGATGTACTGCCGATATCTTCACTATTTAACCACGTTTCACCATCTGGGCGCTGTAAGTAAAATAAGGCTGTAATGCTAATTAGCAAGATCATTGTTGCTAAGTACGCAAAATATTTCATAATCAATCCTTTGGGTTAAAAGTAAGCCATTCATAAACTACCTTTACTGGTAGCGGCTAATTATACTAGCAAGCTCTTTACTTTCTTTCAGCTCTTTTAAAAAAAGATTAAACTCTCGAACAAGCTTTCTTCCCTTTGGAGTGTATGAAAATTGCAACTGAAGTGGTGCTTTACCAACATTGAAATCACTTATAACTAATTGCGATAGGTGCGGGTGTTTTTTGATATACCAATTCACCACATCTCTCGACATAATGGTAAAGCGCTTACTCATAGGTGTATCACTATAGAGACTTTGCAGTATATCTAGATCTGAATAAAAGTTCTCACGATGCAGTACGTTACTATTCACTAGTAATTCATATTTTGGATAAACATAACCAAACCGCCCTAGTAATATCCCGTCTTTTAAACTATTCAACTCTTTAAAGTCAATTAGCTTAGTGCCATGAGACACTACCAGTACGTCTTCGACTATCGCTATTTCTTGGCTCCAATAATAAGATTCATCACCGATAAGCCAAACCTCTGATTCCATCCGCGCATCAACATAGCCTTGCTGTAACATCTTCGCGGATCGTTTTTCTGGTGCAAATATATACTCAATATCTACCTCTGAAGCCTCTGAAAAAAGAACCAGAAGCTCGTTTAAAATACCTTTATGCTGCGTGTCCACAAAATGATAGGGCGGGTAGTCTTCATCAGGCAATGCAATACGAAAACTATCCGCAACTGCAGAAGGTGACATAAGTAAGAAAAAAAGCAGACAGAATTGTTTCATAAATGCGATTCACATAACAAACTGGTTATTAAGCATACTACATTTACAAAAAAAACGCAGCGTGTGCTGCGTTTTTAAAATAATACTAATTAAAAAGAATTAAATTCCATCGCCGTCAATATGTAGACCACATTCGCGATTTAAGCCAAAGAAACGCGTTTCTTCTTCAGTCATACCCGGCTCTAACTTACGTGTAGTATGCACATCTCCCATCGACACATAACCTTGCTCCCATAATGGGTGATACGATAAACCGTGCTTAGTTAAGTACTGATACACATCACGGTTTGACCATTCAATAATAGGATAAACTTTCACTGTGCCACGGCTAATTTCAATCACTTGCTTATCAGCGCGCGATGATGCTTGATCACGACGTAAGCCGCTAAACCATGTGCCTGCGTCAATATCTTTTAATGCGCGAGTCATTGGCTCAACTTTATTAAGCTGATTATATTGCTTAATACCCGCTTCACCTTGCTCCCATAGCTTACCGAATTTAGCCTCTTGCCATGCTGGGCTAAGGTGCGATTTATACACTTTTAAATTCAGTGATAAACGCTCGGTTAATTGCTCAATAAACTGATAGGTCTCTGGAAATAAATAACCAGTATCAGTAAGAACCACGGGAATATCTGGCTTTTGCGAGGTTACTAAATGCAACATCACAGCGGCTTGAATACCAAAGCTTGATGATAAAAATTGTGTGTCAGGCAAATTTTCAAGTGCCCACGCTACACGCTGCTCAGCAGTTAGCTCTTTAAGCATGCCATTTGCGTCAGCCAGCATCGCTGCTTGGCTTTCTTTATCAAGCTTTAAAATGTTTTTAAATTCACTCATAGTAAATTCCAAACCTTAGCCGATGTGTTGCATCGGCTTTAAATTATGCGTAAAAGTCGGTGACTGAGACTTTAACTTCAGCGACTATGCCTTTGCGGATCACAAAATCACCAAAACATTCGCCGTCATTACGTTCACTCGCCCATTGACCTATTAATTTATCAAAGGCTTCTAGATATACATCTTCACCGACATTTTCTAAATACAACTTAGGAATACGTGTGCCTTCAAGGTTACCACCTAAGTACACATTGTATTTACCTGGGCCTTTACCAACTAAACCTGCTTCTGCAAGCATTGCGCGGCCACAGCCATTTGGGCAACCAACAACACGCATAATGATGCTGTCATCAGGAATACCATGCTTAGCAAGTAACGCTTCGGTTTTTTCAATTAAACTTGGTAAGTAACGTTCAGCTTCTGCCATCGCTAATGGGCATGTTGGCAGTGCCACGCATGCCATTGAATTTTTACGCTGCTCTGAATCTTTGTCGTCAATCAAACCATGGTTACGGGCAATTTCTTCAATCACTGCTTTTTGATCTGCTGGCACACCGGCAATGATCAAATTTTGATTTGCCGTCATACGCATATCACCTTGGTGAACTTCTGCAATTTTACGACAACCTGTTTTAAGTGGTTTACCTGGGTAATCTAAAATACGACCACTTTGAATAAATAATGTTAAGTGATGCTTACCATCAATACCTTCAACCCAACCAATGCGATCCCCTCGATGAGTAAACTCAAACGGGCGACTCGGTGCAAATTTAACACCTGAACGCGCTTCAACTTCGGCCTTAAATACATCAGACCCTACACGGTCTAGCGTGTATTTAGTTTTTGCATTTTTACGGTTTGAGCGGTTACCCCAATCACGCTGAACAGATACCACATGCTCAGCAATTTTTAGCGTATCTTCTAACGCGATAAAGCCAAAGTCATCGGCTTTGCGTGGGTACGTTGCAGTATCGCCATGAGTCATAGCAAGGCCACCGCCCACTAAAACGTTAAAACCAACTAGCTTGCCGTTATCAGCAATTGCTACAAAGTTTAAGTCATTCGCATGCACATCCACTTCGTTATTTGGCGGAATGGTTACCGTAGTTTTAAACTTACGTGGTAAATAATTAGACCCCAAAATTGGCTCTTCTGTGGTCTGTGCTTTTTCGCCATTTAACCAAATTTCAGCATAGGCTTTAGTTTTTGGTAATAAATGTTCAGAAATTTTCGCAGCCCAATCGTACGCCTCTTGATGAAGCTCAGACTCAACTGGATTAGTTGTACACAGTACATTACGGTTAACGTCCCCAGCTGTAGCGATTGAGTCAATGCCCACGCTATCAAGCATTTGGTGCATGCCTTTAATATTTGGCTTTAATACACCGTGAAACTGGAATGTTTGACGGGTCGTTAAACGAATACTGCCGTAGCTGGTTTTGTCATCGGCAAATTTATCAATCGCTAGCCATTGTGCTGGCTGAATAATACCGCCCGGCATACGTGCTCGTAGCATTACGTTATGAAGTGGCTCAAGCTTTTGCTTGGCGCGCTCACCACGAATATCACGGTCGTCTTGTTGATACATACCGTGGAATCGGATTAACTGAAAGTTATCAGCAGTAAAGCCACCGGTGATCTCATTTTGTAAATCTTGCTCAATCGTGCCGCGTAAAAAGTTACTTTCTCTTTTCAAACGCTCGTTATCAGAAAGCTTTACGTTTTTATCTTGTTCGCTCATGGTAAATCCTAAATTAGTTACAGTGACGGCTGTTAACTTTTAACAAAGTAAGCAACGTTTAACTTTAATAAACGTCTTTCTGATAGCGGTTGGCGCTACGTAAATCTTTTAAATACTGTTCAGCGTCTTCATCGTTTTTGCCACTATTTTCTTTGATGATATCAACTAAGGCTTGATGAACATCTTTCGCCATGCGGTTTGCATCACCACAGATATAAAAGTGCGCGCCGGCTTCTAGCCATTCAAATACGGCTTTGCTGTTACTACGTAACTTATCTTGTACATAGACTTTCTCAGCTTGGTCGCGGCTAAACGCCACATCAACTTGGCTTAATAGACCAGATTTTAAGTAACCTTGAATTTCTACTTGGTATAAGAAATCTTGCGTAAAGTGTGGGTTACCAAAGAATAACCAGTTTTTACCTGATGCTTCACGGGCATCACGCTCTTGTAAAAATGCACGAAATGGCGCAATACCGGTACCTGGGCCTACCATGATCACCGGTGTTTCATCATTCGCTGGTAAACGGAAGTTATCATTATGCTCGCTGAATACTTTAACTTTACAGCCTTCTTCAGCACGACGTGCTAAATAACCAGAACAACCACCTAAATGCTCGCTACCAAATGCATCAAATTCAACAAGGCCAATCGTTAAGTGCACTTCGTCTTCTACTTCAGCTTGGCTTGATGCAATTGAATACAAACGCGCTTGTAACTTACGCAGGCAATCAACTAATGTTTGCGCTTCAAGCACAGCTGGATTTTGACGGATCACGTCGAAGATTTGACGAGGTTCAATGTATTCACGCATTGCCGCTTTATCTTCAACTAGCTTTAATAACTCAGGCGTACCTGTCGCGATTGCATATTTTTCAACAAAGCCAGGGTATGACTGAGTGAGCTCAAGTTTCTCGATTAATGCATCACGAACACTTAATTCAACATCACCTAACTTTACGCTCGTTGCACCATCAATTTGAGTCAGTGTCAGCACTTCATCAACTAATGCTTCATCATTTAGGAAGTAAACACCTAGTGAGTCACCCGGCGTATAGGTAATATCTGAGCCTTCTAATGAAATTTCAACGTGACGAACATCTTTGGTTGAATCACGGCCAGTAATCTTTTGTACTAAACTCAGCTCTGCCGCAAATGGGTTTTGCTTGGTATATTGGCTGGCAGCAATTGCTGGTGCACCAAATGAAACCACTTGCCCACCAGTTGCACCTTGCTGCGCTTTTAAATCAGGTTCAAACGCATCAAGTGCACCCGTGATCCACGTTGCCGCTTCATCATCATAATCAACATCTAAATCAGCGCGCTGATAAATAGTCTCTGCACCTAATTTATTTAAACGCTCTTCAAAATCTTTTGCCGTTTGGCAGAAGAACTCATAGCTTGAATCGCCTAAACCAATAACCGCTATTTTAACACCATCAAGCTTAGGTGCTTTTTTGGTTGCTAAAAATTCATGCAATGTTTCCGCATCTTCTGGCGGCTCACCTTCACCGTAAGTTGAAACCACGACCGTAAGGAATTTTTCTTTTTTCAGGGCTGTTGGCTTGTAATCAGACATGCTTACTAGTTTCACGGCTAAACCACGTGATTCAGCCTGTTCTTTGAGCTTAGTTGCAACGCCTTTTGAGTTACCAGTTTGCGAGCCATATAAAATGGTCAACGCTGCCGCCTCACCTGCACTTGGCGCAGCACCTACAACACCACCTAAGTTGGCCGTATTGGCATTCGCAGCAAGGTAACCACTTACCCAAGCTTGCTGAATTGGATTAAGCTCAGCCACTAAACCTTGCAGCTTTTGTACTTGCTCTTGCGATAGCGGACTTGCTAGCGCATTAAGTTGACCTAACAACATGAATTGATTCCCCGTAACCCTGAAAGTTATCTGCGAAATGACACTATTTAAGTTAATCACTTTGCCTAAAATTTGCCTCAACTCTATGGCTACAATCTAGCCTTAGAGGATTCTTTGAGTGTGAAGAATAACGGGGTATGGGCGAATAAAAAAAGAATAGAATCTGCTTTGTTATTCCATTTAGTTATGAACTTATATAAATACCTTCAAAAACAGATTAAAAGCTAAAATTTGAGCAATTTAAGCTTTTACTTATAAATAGTAAATAAAGCGGTAACAAAAATAGTTCATAATTAAATCACTTATATTTGCAAACAACTGAACATTAACAATTATGCAACATTGAAGTTGTAAGGTATATTATTCTAGTTCAGTTATAGAACATAAAAATAAAATAAAAGGAAACACCATGTCACACGGGACATATAAAAAGCACATACTAGCCAGTACATTATTGTGTACTTCACTATCAAGCGCAGCCACCATTACTAATGGTGGCTTTGAAAATTGGGTAAACGGTGCACCAGAAGGTTGGAGTACAATTGATTCTGGCATTGCTCTTTCAGCGAATAGCTCAGTAGTTAATTCGGGAGTATTAGCTGCTAAAGTAGTCGTCACAACCGCCAGCCAAAGTAGCACTGATCTATTACAGCAAGTTAACGTAGAAGCGGGACAAAGTTATTTATTCTCAACGTGGGTTTACCACACTGAAGGAGGTGTTAAAGCGCGCCTATTCGCCAACGGTTATCAAAGCTATTCAAATCCGGCACTATTAAACCAATGGCAAGAAATAAGTTATCAATACACCGCTTCGAGCAACACCACTATTTCTGTTGGACTGCGTTTTTACGATGTAAATGGCTTTGATGGCAATGAGACTGTGTATGTAGATAGCTTCACACCAACCGCAACGGTTACACCCCCACCGCCAGGCTGTGCTGATAATACTGTAGATTTAACACTCGCAACCGATAACTATGGCGAAGAAACCAGCTGGCAAATTACCAATCACCAAAATATTACGGTTGCATCGGGTAGCAGTTATACCGGCAACACAACTTATAACGAACAAGCCTGCCTTATTGATGGTGATTACACCTTTAGTATTTTTGACAGCTATGGTGATGGTATCTGCTGCTCATTTGGCAATGGCAACTATACATTAAACCAAGGACAAACAGCCATTGCCAACGGCGCTAGCTTTGAGCACTCACAAGCTACACCTTTCACATTAGGCAATACCGATCCTGTTACCCCACCCGTTGACCCTACAGGCTATTATGTAACTACACAGGGACTTACAGGCTACGCTTTAAAAACTGAGCTTTATAATATTATTAAAGGTCATAACTCACAGGGTTATTCTGCCATTTGGAGTTTTTACGATAGCGCATCTCGTGATAAGTATTTTGAAAATGACAACTCAATTCTCGATCGCTATTCAGAAAAACCAGCCGGGCAAGATAGCTTTAATTATGTAGCAGTGACTAATCAATGCGGAACTTATCGCAGTGAAGGCGATTGCTACAATCGAGAACACTCTTTTCCTAAGAGCTGGTTTGGCGGTAAAATTGAACCTATGAACTCGGATGTACATCATATTTTTGCAACCGATGGTTACGTTAATTCAAAACGCAGTAACTTTCCATTTGGTGATGTAGGCAGCGCAATATATATCTCAAGCAATGGCAGCAAACTTGGCACCGCTTCAAGTTCATTAAATTATTCAGACACTGTATTTGAGCCAATTGATGAATTTAAAGGTGACTTTGCTCGCGCCTACTTTTATATGGCAACACGTTATGAGAACGTTGTTGGTAGTTGGCAAAATAACACCACTTACAGCAACGCAGTACTTAATGGCACATCAAACCAAGTGTTTGAAAACTGGGCGGTAACTATGTTGGTTAATTGGCATAATAGTGATCCTGTCAGTCAACTTGAACTAGATAGAAACCAAGCCGCATTTGAGCATCAAGGTAATCGCAATCCATTTGTCGATCATCCTGAATTTGTAGAGATGATTTGGTAAAAAGACTCAAGCTAGGTTAGAAAGAAATAGCCCTCTTAACTGCGAGGGCTTTCTATCATCTAATTTGTAACATTATTTTTACAATAAAAATTAGATACTTTTTATTAACAAGTGCCAACATTTCATATTAAACAATCAGATTGTGGAGAATTGCTAAATACTCTAAAGGAATATTAATTATCAAGAAATTCACTATATGAGGGAAGATAGTAAAACCAACCCAATTGAATGTTAATTCCAATATGTAGTCAAATATGTGTTCAAATACAATGAACAAAAAACCTCATATCCACCAAGAAAACCACTTGAATCAGAACTTTCTTGTTTTACTTCTGGTTTTTCCTTATAGGTATTAATTGTGACGAAAACACAGTCTTTATAATTACTTTTATTATTCTTTTCTTCCATTATTTTTCCTTATTTAAAGGCACAACTGAACCCACATTAAGGTTACCTTGACGTGTATTGTTTATTTTTGTTTGAAGTAGAGTTGTGCTTGTGGGCTATTGAAATGATACATTACGATTGGATAACTTAGAGGTATTTTTAGTTAGCACCTCCTTTCTTGATTAATTTGATATGGTATATAACTTAAATGATTACTTATTTTTCCTTATTAACCACTGATAGAGCCATTATAAACCCAAAAGAAGATCCTGCCAAAAAACACAAAATACAATTAAAAGTCAAATTTAAATAAGCAAAAAAATCAGCAATTTACAAATAATAATCTTAACGTATTAATAGCATTCCTTTGTGGTGACATAAATGTAATGCCAGCGTATACGCTTGCTTGCTGTTTCATTATTCTTTGAGGGCGAAGACAGAACGAATATTGCTAAGCGGCTAAATACAGCACGCGGCAGTATCAATAAATGGAATTAATATCAAAAGCCACAGAGCCGGGACGTCAGTAGTTGTGATCGTTGATGGTGCTGGTTGACATACTATTTATTGATACTGTACAACCATTTAATAATATAACGTTGATAAAGCTTCCACCTTACTCCCCAGAATTAAACCCAATGGAGCAAGTATGGAGTTGGCTACGGCAACACTGTCTATCAAATCGTGTATTTAGTGGTTGTGAAGAAATAGTCGAACAGGTATCGCAAGCGTGGAATGGATCCATCTCAGTTCCTGGTACGGTTAAAAATGAGAGATTGGATAAAATTGACTTAATCTTTATGCAGATTGGTATTAACTCAGTACGATGTAGCTCGTGATTTATCGCGACAACCGATATATGGGGGTGTATTGCTTTCAGATGAACGCCTGAGCGACATTGACCACCTTGCACCTTGCTCACTTTTTCACTTTCCTGCAGACGTAAAAAAGCCCGACTCAGTGAGTCGGGCTTTCTTTATTTGGAGCCTGGCGATGACCTACTTTCACATAACAAATGCTACACTATCATCGGCGCTGTTTCGTTTCACTACTGAGTTCGGCATGGGATCAGGTGGGTCCAAAACGCTATTGTCACCAAGCAAAT